>NZ_JBFTKS010000007.1:0-351294 GCF_056396065.1 Allobosea sp. 05T433
AAATCACGCACCCCTAGATTGACCTGTCGGCTCTGGATCTGATGGCATGGTGTGGCGGTCTTCGTACTGACCACGGACAGAAGCATGATCCTGGCGACGAGATATCGTTCAGAGGGACTTGACGATCAAAGGCCCATTACAGAAGCCTTCTGTGTTTGCATCGGCTGTCCCGAAGACCGCAATCCGGTTTTCGGGCCGATGCTTAGACAGCCGGTGCGTTCCGGAGTCCGCCGATGTTTTTCGTCCTGTCCAAGATCATCTGGTTCCTGTTCTCGCCGGTGAATCTGCTGATCCTGCTGGCGGCCTTGGCGGCGCTGCTGGCCTTCACCCGCTTCGCGCGCCCGGCGCGCTGGCTCGGCGGATTTGCCATGCTCGGCATCCTGGTGCTGTCCTTCAGCCCGCTGCCGCGGATCATCGTGCGGCCGCTGGAAAACCGCTTTCCGCAGCAGGAGGCCGCCAGGGGGCCGGTTACCGGCGTCATCGTGCTGGGCGGTGCAATCGGCGTCGCGCGCGGCGACATCGTGCTGAACCACGCCGGTGCCCGCATGACCAAGGCGGTCGAGCTCGCCCGGCTGCATCCGCAGGCGAAAATCGCCTTCACCGGCGGCGGCGCCAATCTGCTCTCGCCCGTGGTCAGGACCGAGGCCGATGGCGCCAGGCTGCTGTTCGAGGCGCTGGGCCTGCCGCCCGAGCGGGTGGTGCTTGAGGACAAGTCGCGCAATACCCGCGAGAACGCGATCTTTACCCGCGACCTCGTGATGCCGAAGCCGGGCGAGCGCTGGTTGCTCCTGACCTCGGCCTGGCACATGCCGCGCGCGATGGGCGTCTTCCGAAAGGCCGGATTCGCGGTCGAGGCATTCCCGGTCGACTATCTCTCGAGCAATGAGCCGGCCGATTTCTTCAGGCCCTACCGCGAGGCGTCGCGCGGCCTCGACATCGCAGAGCTCGCCTTCAAGGAATGGGCTGGTCTCGTTGCCTATTACGCCGCCGGCTACACGGATGCGCTGTTCCCCGCTCCCTGACGTTGCGGGGAGCAGGGCCTATTCGCTGCTTGGCAAGGACAGGCGGTAGACGCCGCGGAAATCGTCCGGATCGACCGGGCGGCCCTTTCGGGTAATGACGAGGCGACCTTCCTTCATCATCCGCACGGCGATGCGGCGGATCGGCTGCATCAGCGGCCCCCAGCCATCGGGATGGTCGCCGCCGACGCGGCGCGCGGCATCCATCGCGCTGATCGTACGACCCAGTCCTGCCTCCGTGAGCAGGTCGAGTATGGCGGCTTCGAGGGCGTCAACGTGATCGGTCATGCCTCCCAGAGAGGCAGGGCTGCAGGATTCGTCAAGCGGCGAGGCCAGGGCGGAGGGATCGGCTTGCCCTGCCGCGTGAGGTGAAAGGCACTGCGGTCGCCATCGCGGCAGTGCGCGGAGACGAAGGGCTCAAGCCGGTGCGGTCGCTTTGGCTGCTTCGTCGATCAGAGCGGCGACTTCGGCCGGCTTGGAGGCGAGCGAAGCGTGGCTGGCAGCGAGCGTGATGACCTTTCGCGCGTTGAGGCGGGCCGACATGCGCTCCTGGTTCGCGGGCGCGATCATCCGGTCCTCACCGGAGATCTGGTACCAGGATGGCTTCTTCTTCCAGGCCGGCGCGGTGATGGTGTTGCCGAAGGTGCTGGCAAGCGGGGCCTTCTGCGTCACACCCATCACGAAGCCCTCTTCGGGCGTCAGGTCGGGGCAGAAGCTCTCATGAAATTTGTCGGGCAGGACCCAGAGATAGCCGTCGCTGTCGGGAGAGAGGTTTGCTGCCGCCTCTGGCGGGTGTTCCTGGGTGATTCCGCCCGGGCTCTCGCCAGCATCTGGGGCAAAAGCCGCGATATAGACGAGACCCACCACATTGGGCAGATCTCCGGCTTCCGTGATCACTGCGCCGCCATAGGAGTGCCCGACCAGCAGCACGGGGCCCTTCTGCTGCGTCACCATCTTGCGGGTGCGCTCGGCGTCATCGGCCAGCGAGGTCAGCGGCATTTCGACGGCGTGGAGCGATGTGTAGCCCATCCGGGAGAGTTCGAGGATCACCCTGTTCCAGTGTGAGGCATTGCCCCAGAAACCATGCACCAGGACGATTGCTGGCTGCTTGCTCATGCTGGCCTCCTGATCCGCGGATCGGCTCCCCCCCGGGGCGGACGGTCTCACGGAGGTTCAGCCGGTGTCCAGAGCAATCATTGCGGACGGACAGCCCGAATCAGTGACCGGGGCCTGTGAAGATTCGTGCGGATTCCGACGCGAACTGCCGGCGCCACATCACTGTCAGCACTGCGGCCGTTGCAGCGAGGAACAGCCAAGGATCGATGAACCAGCCGAGATAGGCGAGTGCAAAGAAGAAGGCGCGTTGGCCGCGGTTGAAATGCCGCCCGGCGGCGATGTTCATCGCGATGGTCTCGCGGACGGCCTCCTTCGTCTCCTGCTCGTCGACCCGCTCCCTTGGCGGGATCGCGCCGAGAAGGATCGCGCAGTAGTTGAAGAGCCGGTAGCTCCAGGCGAACTTGAAGAACGCATGGGCGAAGATCACCGCAAGCCCGATCACCTTGATCTCCCAGGCCGCGCGCGAGGTCGGCGCGGTGAAGGGCAGATCGGCGAAGATCGCGACGACGCGGTCGGTCGACTGAAGCAGGGCGAGCGAGCCGCCGATCGCGATCAGCGAGGTCGAGGCGAAGAAGGCGGTGCCGTTCTGCAGTCCGTTCATCACCTGGGTATCGATGATGCGGTTTTCGCGCCGGACCGATTCCTGGATCCAGCGCGCGCGACGGAGATTCATCCGCGCGTTGAGGCTTCGCTCCCCATGTGGGCCCTTTTCCACGGCCAGGCCATAGCCAAGCCACGAGGCGACGAAGAAGATGAAGGCGATCATATCGATCGTCGTGAAGCCGGCCATGAATCGCCTCCCTTGGGCCAGAGTGCTGTCGGCATGGCCGCGCTGCAAGCCCGCGATTGACGCGATGTGCACGAGCGGCCACGGTGCCGCCGACGAGATGGAGGCCGGCAATGCCGCAAGTGATCACCAAAGGCTACAAGGCGTTGCTGGCGGAAGCCGAGGCCAAGGTCGAGACGCTCTCCGTCGAGCAGGCGAACGCGCTGGTCGGCCGTGACGACGTCGTCTTCGTCGATCTGCGTGATCCGCGTGAACTGGAGCGGGAGGGGCGCATGCCTGGTGCCTTCCACTGCCCGCGCGGCATGCTCGAATTCTGGATCGATCCCGAAAGCCCCTATGCCAAGCCGGTGTTCCAGCAGGACAAGCGCTTCGTCTTCTTCTGCGCAGGCGGCTGGCGTTCGGCGCTTGCTGCGCAGGCCGCGCAGGAGATGGGGTTGAAGCCGGTGGCGCATGTCGCCGGCGGGTTCGGCGCGTGGAAGAAGGCTGGTGCGCCCCTCGATGCGCCGGAGCCGAGGAACGCCGGCGACAAGGGCTAGGTCTGCATCTTGTCCCATATCCTGATCGTTCTGCTCGTCGCGGGCTTCATCTTCCGCAAACCGCTCGGACGCCTGCTGGCTCGCCAGTTTCCCGATCGCGCCAAGCGACAACAGGTGCTCGGCACGATCATCGTCGCCTTCCTGCTGGTAATCGCCGTCAGGCTGGTTGCCATGTTCTGGTAGGAAATCCGGCAGGTCCGATAACGGGACTTGCCCATGCAGGGCGTCATCGCTGCGGTCCGCTTTCCAGGGTTGCCCGAAGATTGCCTGTGCCCCCGAGGTCACACATGCCTCGGTTGCAAATGAAGCGGCTTGCGCGTTCGCTGCCGATGCGGCATGTTGTCCGCCTTGGCTTCAACACGCGAAAGGGGAGGGCTGAATGCAATTCATGATCATCGTCGCCACTCCCCCACGAATGTCCCGCCACTAGGTCGGACATTGCCGCGGCCCGCCTGAGGCGGTCCCCAGCCAGGGTTTTTCATCTCTACGTTTCATCCGGAGACGATCGCATTCGCATCGGCTCCACCTGATTTGGAGTCGGCTCCCGCGCGGCGCCGAATGATTTCTATGTCTCTTCAATCCTCAACCGGGCGGCAGGAGCCGTTTCGGGCCGTTCTCGGCTTCACATTCCGGCACTGGGCGCGCCGACCAGGGCCGGTTCTCGGCGTGGCCGGGGCCATGATGGCGGCGACTGCCGCGGACCTGTTCATGCCACTTTATGCCGGCCGCCTCGTCGATGCGGTGGCGGGCGAGGGCGCCAGCGCACTCGATGCGGCGCTATGGGCGCTGGGCGCGATGCTCGCACTCGGAGCGGTCAGCGTGCTGTTCCGGCATCTCGGTTTCATCGGCATCACCGGCATGACGTTGCGCACCATGAGCGAGACGGCGCAGGAGGCGTTCGCACGCCTGCAACGCTTCTCGACCGATTGGCACGCCAACAACTTTGCCGGTTCGACGGTGCGCAAGATCACCCGCGGGATGTGGGCCCTCGACCTGCTGACCGACACGGTCCTGATCGCGCTGTTGCCGTCGCTGGTCGTGCTGGTGGGCACGACGGCACTGTTGGCATGGCATTGGCCGGCGATGGGCCTCGTGGTCTTCCTCGGCTCGGTGATCTATGTCGGTGTCACGATCGCGCTGTCGCTCAGCTACGTCGCGCCCGCTGCGCGGCTCGCCAATAGCTGGGACACGCGTGTCGGCGGTGCATTGGCTGATGCGATCTCCTGCAACCCGGTGGTCAAGGCCTATGGCGCCGAATTGCGCGAGGACGGCCGCCTGGCCGGCGTCCTGGCGAAATGGGCGCTCAGGACCCGCCGGACATGGGTGCGCGGCACGACCTCGGGCACGGCCCAGCAGATCGTCCTGCTGGCGCTTCGCGCCGCGGTCATCGGCCTCGTCATCTGGCTCTGGGCCAACGGCCAGGCCACGCCGGGCGACGTCGCCTTCGTGCTGACCTCCTATGCGGTCGTTCACGGCTATCTGCGCGATGTCGGCCAGCACGTGCACAACCTCCAGCGTTCGGTGAACGACATGGAGGAACTCGTCGCCATGCATGCCCATCCCTATGGGGTGCCCGATCGCAAGGGAGCGACCGACATGGTGGTGCCGGCGGGCGAGATCGCCTTCGAGCAGGTGACCTTCCATTACGGAGGCCATGTCGAGCCGCTCTATCGCGATTTCTCGCTGACGATCCGGGCCGGCGAGAAGGTCGGTCTGGTCGGGCGCTCCGGCTCCGGCAAGACGACCTTCGTCAAGCTGGTTCAGCGTCTCTACGACGTCTCCGGGGGGCGCATCGCCATCGACGGGCGCGACATCGCTGATGTGACGCAGACCTCCCTGCGGGCGCAGATCGCCATCGTGCAACAGGAGCCGGTGCTGTTCCACCGCTCGCTGGCGGAGAACATCGCCTATGCCAAGCCGGGCGCCTCGATGGCCCGGATTGTCCAGGCGGCGAAGCTCGCCAACGCGCATGACTTCATCATGCGCCTGCCCAAGGGCTACGCGACGCTGGTCGGCGAGCGTGGCGTCAAGCTCTCGGGTGGCGAGCGCCAGCGTGTTGCGCTCGCGCGTGCCTTCCTGGCCGATGCGCCGATCCTGATCCTGGACGAGGCGACCTCGAGCCTCGATTCGGAATCGGAGGCGCTGATCCAGGAGGCGATGGAGCGCCTGATGCAGGGTCGCACCACCATCGTCATTGCGCACCGGCTTTCGACGGTGCGGGCGATGGATCGCATCCTGGTCTTCGATCGCGGCAGGGTGGTCGAAGAAGGCAGTCACGAGGCGCTGCTGACCCGCGAGAACGGCGCCTATCGCGCGCTGTTCGAGAAGCAGGTCAGCGAACTGGCGAAGGGTCTGGCGGCATAGATCATAGGACCGGACATCGTATCCGGTCCGATGATCTAACCATCTGTCATTGCATCGGCTTTCCCGAAAACCGCAATCCACTTTTCGGGCCGATGCATAAGCCGCCAGACTGCCTGGCGGCGCGCCCTTTGCGTATGGTCGGGCTTGTCCCGGCCATACGCGTGTTCGCCTCCGGGGGGCAAGACGCGGAGGTTCCCGCCGACCTATTTCGGAGCCGGGGCTCGCGGCCGGACACCCGCGACAGGGCCGGGCGGAAGCTCCGCGCTCACATCTGGATTCAACGACTTCATTTCGAGATTCGGTTTGGTCAGAAACCGATTCAGGCCTGTGACGTAAGTCTCTGGTAACGCCCAGTGTTTGGCGCTCGCGATTACGGTTTCCATATAGCCGGGGCGCGGCTTTCCGAGCGTGCCGCTGCCGCCGATATAGACCAGGGCCCGCTTGGCGCCGCCCTCGACGATGACCGGCTGGCTGATCTTCACATAGAGACCGCTGGCGATGTCCTCGAACTTGTCGAGTGCGCGGATGTCGCCGAGCGAGCAGTCCCAGAGCACGCCATGGACGGTTTCGCGCGGATCGCGAACAGCCGAGGCATAGCCATCGCTCGTCACGATGAAGCGATGGCGCGGCAGGCGCGCGAGTCCGAGTGGCTTCGAACCGGGACAGCGCTTGGCCATCCCGGCGATGTCCATATTCAGACCATAGGCGAAATAGAGGGGCACTGGCCTATTTCGTCTTCTGGAACAGCTCGCGGCCGATCAGCATACGGCGGATCTCGCTGGTGCCGGCCCCGATCTCGTAGAGCTTTGCATCGCGCAGCAGGCGGCCGGTCGGGTAATCGTTGATATAGCCGTTGCCGCCCAGAAGCTGGATGGCGTCGAGCGCGATCTGCGTCGCCTTCTCGGCCGCGATCAGGATGGCGCCGGCGGCATCCTCTCGCGTGGTCTCGCCGCGGTCGCAGGCCTTGGCGACGGCATACACATAGGCCTTGCAGGCATTCATCATCACATACATGTCGGCGACCTTGCCCTGGACGAGCTGGAATTCGCCGATCGACTGGCCGAACTGCTTGCGCTCGTGGATATAGGGCATGACCACGTCCATGGCCGCCTGCATGATGCCGAGGGGCCCGGCCGAGAGCACGACGCGCTCATAGTCGAGCCCCGACATCAGCACGTTGACGCCGCGCCCGACCTGGCCGAGCACGTTTTCCTCCGGGACCTCGCACTCCTCGAAGACGAGCTCGCAGGTGTCCGAACCGCGCATGCCGAGCTTGTCGAGCTTCTGGGCGGTCGAAAAGCCCTTCATGCCCTTCTCGATCAGGAAGGCGGTGATGCCCTTCGCGCCGGCGGCGGGGTCGGTCTTGGCGTAGACCACCAGCGTCTCGGCGATCGGGCCGTTGGTGATCCACATCTTGTTGCCGGTGATGACGTAGCGGTCGCCCTTCTTCTCGGCCCGTGTCTTCATCGAGACCACGTCCGAGCCGGCGCCGGGCTCGGACATGGCGAGCGATCCGACATGCTCGCCCGAGATCAGCTTTGGCAGGTACTTCGCCTTCTGCGCGGCATTTCCGTTGCGGGCGATCTGGTTGACGCACAGATTCGAGTGGGCCCCGTAGCTCAGGCCGACCGAGGCGGAGGCCCGACTGACCTCCTCGATCGCCACGACATGCTCGAGATAGCCGAGGCCTGCGCCGCCATCCTCTTCCTTCACTGTGATGCCATGCAGGCCGAGCGCGCCCATCTGGGGCCAGAGGTCACGCGGAAACTGGTTCGAGCGGTCGATCTCCTCGGCGCGCGGCGCGATCTTCTCCTGCGCGAAGGCGTGGACCGTGTCGCGGATCGCGTCGGCGGTCTCGCCGAGATCGAAATTGAACGGGCGCGGGGCGTTGGCGAGCATGGTGGCCTCCCGGAAGACGCCGCGCATCGGGCACGGCTTTGCAGCGTTATAGCGCGCTTTGTGGCCCTGTCAGGCTGTTCCGGCGCGATCTCCCGGATGGGCGTGGCCACACCGGTGGGTGATCTGCCATGCCACTTGCAGCCGGCGACCGAGAGGGGGTGGGAGCGCCGACGCTCGGTTTACATATCCTATCCCCCTGGATAGGATATGAGCATGAGCCACGCACATGATCCCGATATCGTCAAACGGCTGCGCCGGGCGCAGGGGCATCTCGACACCGTCGTGAAGATGCTCGGGGGAGGGCGCGAGGTGCCGGAGGTGGTGCAGCAGCTCCAGGCGGTCGAAAAGGCGTTGGAGAAGGTCAAGATGCTGCTGATCTTCGACCATATCGACCATCACCTGTTCGAGACGACAGGCACGCAGACACCCGAGACGCGGCGCTCGATCGAGAGCCTGAAGGCGCTGACCAAGTATCTTTGAACCAACCGGAGTTCCAGCGATGTCCGAACTGGCCAGCCTGGCGCCGCGTCACGACCATGTCTTCCTCGGCTCCGATCACCAGGAGAACGAGCGGCGCACCTGGATCGTCATTGCGCTGACCACGATCATGATGGTCGGCGAGATCGTCGCAGGTACGCTGTTCGGCTCGATGGCGCTCGTCGCCGATGGCTGGCACATGTCGACCCATGCGGCGGCGCTGCTGATCGCGGCTCTCGCCTATCGCTTCGCGCGGCGTCACGCCCGCGACCCACGCTTCAGCTTCGGCACCGGCAAGCTCGGAGACCTCGCGGCTTTCGCGAGCGCGCTCGTCCTGGCGCTGGTCGCTCTGTTCATCGGTTGGGAATCGGTGATGCGGCTTGTCCAGCCGGTGCCGATCGTCTTCGGGCAGGCGATTGCCGTCGCGGTTCTGGGCCTTGCGGTCAATCTCGCCAGCGCCTGGTTGCTGAAGGGCGAGCACGGACATGACCATGGCCATGCGCATCACCATGACCATCACCATCATGCGCATGGTGGCGCGGACCATAATCACCATCATGACCACCACCCCGGGAGTGGGCGGGATCATAATCTGCAGGCGGCCTATCTGCATGTGCTGGCGGATGCCTTCACCTCCGTGCTTGCCATCGTCGCGCTGCTCGGCGGCAGCCTCTATGGCTGGGTCTGGCTCGACCCGGCGATGGGCATCGTCGGCGCGCTGGTGATCGCGCATTGGTCGTTCGGATTGCTGCGCGCCTCGGGAGCGGTGCTGCTCGACACTGTGCCCGACAAGGCTCTCGCCGCCGGGATCGAGGCGCGACTCACCGCCGAGGGCGCAGAGGTCGCAGACCTGCATCTCTGGCAGGTTGGGCCGGGGCATTGCTCGGCGATCGTCTCGGTCGTGGCCACTGATCCGAAGCCGCCCGCAGCCTACAAGGCGTTGCTCGCCGGGTTGCCGATGCTGTCCCATGTCACCGTCGAGGTGAACCCGCGCATCGCCGCGCTGTGATGCATCAGGGGCCCGCCCGGGCTCAGTGGATCATGTCGCGGCGCTTGAGTAGTAGATACACGCTGAGCGCTGCCAGGGCGCACAGGATCACGACATAGACAAAGCCCCATTCGTTCTCGAGGAAGGGCAGGCCCTTGGTGTTGACGCCGAACAGGCCGGTGATCAGCGTCGCCGGCATCAGCGTCGCGGTCAGGATCGAGAGCACATAGAGATGGCTGTTGGTCTGGGCGGTCAGGCGCGAGGCAATCTCGTCCTGCAGCAGGCGGGCGCGCTGCTGCACGATCTGGACGTCGGTCAGCATGGTGTCGACGCGCTGCAGCAGGCGGCTGGCGGCGCTCTTCACGGTCTCCGGCGCAGCCCGTGTCGAGGCATTCTCGGAGAAGCGACGGAAGAGCTGGTGCAGCCCGTTGAGCTGGCGGTGCAGCCTCACCGTCCGCCGGCGGATCAACCCTAACCGGCGCGCCTCGTCGCTGACGCGCTCGTCGATGACATGGTCCTCGATCGAGTCGGTGTCCTCTGTCAGCTGCATCACCGCTTCGGCCACATCCTCTATGACGAACTCGATGATGCGCTCGAACAGCATCACCGGCGAGCTCGCCCGGTAGCCGGCCTCCAAGGCGTCGCGCGTCAGGCGCGTTGCCTGCATGGCCTGTCTCCGACCTGTCAGCAGAAACCGGTCGGCGATGATCCAGTGCAGCATGCCCATCTCGTCGGCGGGGCTGTCGACCTCGCGGATCTGGTCGAAGGTGATGCCCCAGGCGAAGTCACGATTGTGATGGAGGCGTTGGTGATCGTCCTGGGTCAGGAACAG
Source organism: Allobosea sp. 05T433 (assembly GCF_056396065.1). Classification (NCBI taxonomy): domain Bacteria; kingdom Pseudomonadati; phylum Pseudomonadota; class Alphaproteobacteria; order Hyphomicrobiales; family Alloboseaceae; genus Allobosea; species Allobosea sp. 05T433. The sequence continues at coordinate 10,019 of NZ_JBFTKS010000007.1, forward strand.
GGTCTGCGCCTCGGCGGGCAGAGCGGTGCAATCGGCGACCCATTGCTTGGCGCGGCCATGCACGAGATCGAGATGAATCCAGATGAACTCGGCCCCGGGGAGGGCAAGGTCGGGCATCTCGCGGCGAGGAAGGAGATGCGCACGGCCGTCGGAAGCAAAATGGTAGACCCAGACGAACCCGGCCCGGGATTGCAGATCATGGAGCATTCCGGCCACGCCCTGGCGGGCGATTTCTCATGAGAGGTTGCGCTGCCCGGGATCAGGGCGCGCGTCTCATGACAGCTTCGTGACAGCGCAACGGGTGCCGCAAAGTCAATCGCGGGCGAGAGAGCCGGTCACTTGTGGATCACGGTTGGCGGTCGCCTTGCCCGGAACGCGCGCGGGAGGCAGCATCTTGAGCGTCGCGCCTCCGGCAGCCTGCGGAGCCTTGGAGCCAGCCGATGTCGCAGGTGCGCGGTTGCCGGCAACCTTCGGTTCGCCACCTCGCCACTTCCGGGCTCCAATGTCGAAACGGCCCTCGCGCCAGGCCGCGAATTCCCGCTCGGAGCCGAAGAAGGCGTTGCGGTCGACGTCACCGGTTATGCCGGGCAMGCGTCCTGTGGTGGTGAACTGCCAGAATTCCCATTTGCTGCGCTCATAGCGGTGGCGCAGTGGGGCCGCGGTTGAGCGCAGCCAGTAGGGATGATCGTTGAACTCGCCTTCCAGCACATCCTCGTGGAAGGTGATGTCGGTATAGATGATCGGCTTCTTGCCAGTGTGTTCCTGCAGGCCCTTCAGCATCTCGCTGATCTTCGCCAGCGCCTTATCGCGCGGGATCTTCTTGCCGCAGCTCTCCGACTCGCCGTTCCATTCGACATCGAGCACAGGCGGCAGGGCCTCCGGGTCCTTCGGGATATGCCGCTTGAACCAGCGCACCTGATCCTTGGCCGGGCGGCACCAATAGACGAAATGGTAGGCGCCGCGCGCGACGCCGGCCTTCTTCGCCCCCTCCCAGTTCTTGCGGAAATTGGGGTCGAGGTGGTCGCCGCCCTCGGTCGCCTTGATGAAGGCAAAGCGGGTGCCGGCATCCTTGACCTTGGCCCAGTCGATCTCGCCCTGCCAGCGCGAGATGTCGATGCCCTGGATAGCCTGGCGGCGTGCATCTCGGACGCCGTGATGGGGCGAGGCGTCGCCCTTCTTGGGATAGAGCGCGAGGGCAGGGCCGGAGCAGCCGAGTGTGAGGCCGAGAACTGCAAGAAAGCACCGCAGTCCCTTGTAATCGGTCTTCATACGCGCCGGCATCCGCCCCTCCTGCATGCAAACAGTGGTGCGGCAGTCGTGGTTAAGGCGCGGTAAGCGTTCGCTCGGATGCGAGCGGATGATTTCAGGGTTGGTTAACCGGCGCGCCCGCTATCCGCCGATCTGCAGCGAGGACGGCACGGGCTGCAGCGCGCCGGGTATGACCGGGGCGGGCGGAGCCTGGCTGACCGGAGGCTCGAATTCCGGATCATTGACGATGCTGGGGCTGGGTTGCGCCGGAGAGGCGCGCCGCTTGGTCCACTGCCTCCGGCCGATGTCGAACTCGCCGTTGATCCAGCCGATGAACTGCTCTTCGTCGCCGAAGAACGCGTTGCGGTCGACATCGCCCCTTATGCCCGGCACGCGGCCGGTCGTGGTGAATTGCCAGAAGGCCCAGGGGCGGTTCTCGTAGCGTGTCTCGGGCTTCGCTGCCGTCGAGCGGATCCAGTAGGGATATTCGTTGAACTGCCCTTCCAGCACGTCCTTATGGAAGGTGATGTCGGTATAGATGATCGGCTTCTTGCCGGTGAGCTGCTCGAGCTCGGTCAGCATCAGCTGGATCTTCTCCAGTGCCAGCGAGCGGTCGATCTTCTGCGGGCAGGTCTTGGAATGGCCGTTCCACTCGACATCGAGCACCGGCGGCAAGGCGCCGGGGTCGTTCGGGATATGCTGCTTGAACCAGACTGCCTGCTCATGGGCGGGGCGGCACCAGAAGACGAAGTGGTAGGCTCCGCGCGGCACGCCGGCCCGGCGCGCGCCTTCCCAGTTGCGCAGAAAGGAGGGGTCGATGTGGTCGCCGCCCTCCGTCGCCTTCATGTAGACGAAGCGGGTGCCGGCGCCCTTGACCGCGGCCCAGTCGATCTCGCCTTGCCAGCGCGAGATATCGATGCCCTGGACGGCATAGTTCAGGGCGCTCGCGACGCCGGGATGCGGCCGGGCATCGCCCTTCTGCGGATATCGGCCCTCGAACGCCACGCAGCCGCCAAGGACCGCGAGCGCGGCGACGGCGACGGCGAGAAATGGGGCTGAACGGAGGCGGGACATGCGACGGGCGATCATCTCGCAGAGAATTGCGGAGAAAACTTGACGCCCGGTTTACGTTACCGAAGTTTTTGCTTTCGTCACCCCAGGCCGAGCAGAAGTGTGGCGATCCCCAGAAAGGCGAAGAAGCCGACCACGTCGGTGACCGTCGTGACGAAGGTTCCGGACGCAATCGCCGGATCGATGTCGAGTTTGTCGAGTGCCAGTGGAATGAGGACGCCGGCAATGGCGGCCGAGATCAGGGTGACGACCATCGCGATCGCGATGACGGCGCCGAGGCCCGCGCTCCCGAACCAGGCGGCGGCGATGGCGCCGGTGATCACGGCAAAGCCGAAGCCATTCACGAGGCCGACGACGAGTTCGCGGGTGAAGAAGCGCCGCAGGTTCCAGGCGCCAAGCTCCTGCGTGGCCAGGGCGCGGACGGCGACCGTCATGGTTTGAGTGGCGGCGTTACCGCCCTGGCTCGCTACGATCGGCGCCAGGATCGCCAGCGCCACGACTTTTGCGAGCTGATTCTCAAACAGGCTCATCACCGCGGCGGCGAGAAACGAGGTCATCAGGTTGACGAAGAGCCAGCTGAAGCGGCTCCAGATGATCTTCCGGACCGGGTCCGAGAGCTCTTCGTCGGGATTGACGCCGCCGAGCTGTTTCACATCCTCGTCCGCGGCTTCCTCGATGACGTCGACGATATCGTCGATGGTCAGCACGCCGACGAGACGACCGGTCGCATCGATCACCGGTGCGGCAACCAGATTATAGCGCTGGAACAGCCGCGCCACGTCCTCGAGTTCGTCGGTCGCCTCGACGACCCGCCGGTCCTCTTCCAGCAGCTGCGAAATCACCACGGGGCGCCGGTTGCGCAGCAGTCGGTCCAGCCGCACCGTGCCGACGAAATGATGGGCCGGGTCGGCCACGAATATTTCGAAGAATCGGTCGGGCAGGTCTGCGGTGTCGCGCAGGAAGTCGATGGTCTGGCCGACGGTCCAGAAGGGCGGCACGGCGATGACCTCGCTCTGCATGCGCCGGCCGGCCGTGTCCTCGGGATAATCCAGGCCCTGCTGCAGGGCGATGCGCTCGGAGGGCGTGAGCTTGTCGAGGACCTCCTGCTTGTCCGCCTCGTTGAGGTCCTCGAGAATGTAGACCGCGTCGTCAGTGTCGAGTTCGCGTACGCCTTCCGCGACGGTCTCGGCCGAGAGCTCTTCGAGAATCTCCTCGCGAACGGTGTCGTCGACTTCGGTCAGCGCCGTGAAGTCGAAATAGGAGCCGAGCAGCGAGATGAGGCGCGGGCGTTCGTCGGCGTCGAGCGCTTCCAGCAAGGCGCCGAGATCGGCCTCGTGCATGTCGGCAACGATGCCGCGCAACGTCGTGATGTCCGAGAGCAGGACGGCCTGCGAGACCTGTTCGACCAGCGCGGGATCGATCGCGCCATCCTCGTCACGAATCCTGCGGGCGGCGGATTCGTCGGGAGCGTTTTCGGCTTCGACCATCGGTCCGACTCCACAATTCAAGGAAGAGGCATGGATTCGAGGAAAAGGCATAGATTCGAGGAAGGGGCCCCTTGTGTCAGTCGTGGACTGTGCTGGCAACGCGCCGCGGCGACCTCACGTTTCATGGCCGGCAGGGCCGAAAACCAAAACGGCGACCCGCGAGGGTCGCCGTTTCAAGGCATCAGCCTGAATTTGGTGCGGTCAAGAGGACTCGAACCTCCACGGGTCTCCCCGCTACCACCTCAAGGTAGTGCGTCTACCAATTCCGCCATGACCGCAGCGGCTAAGAGAAAACCGCGGTGAGGCGGTGAACTCCGGAGCGGCGCGGGTCTAACAAATCGAATCCGCCGCGACAAGCTCGTTGTGTGGAAAACTTTGAAATCCTTTTCAGGCGGCCTCGGCAATGGTCTGCGCGCTGAAGACCGTGGGGCGCTTCAGGAGCTCGGTGATCTCGACAGAGATGCGCGAACCGCTGACCACGACGTTGCCGCGGGCGAACGGGTGATTGTTGGCGAGAATCTGGACTTCGTCGTTCTCGGTGGCGTTGAGCTCGATGATCGCACCGCGGCCCATGCGCAGCAATTTGTAGATCGGCATCTGAGTCGAGCCCAGAACCACGGTGAGCTCCACCGAAACGAGATCGAGATCGGCCTTCAAGTCCTGCCTCCGAAACCCTACTTGCGAATTCAACCAACGAAACTTGCCTGCCGGCCGGCTTCGGCGCATGAGCCTGCCGGCGACAGGCGGTAGCCGGTTAGCGATCGTTGAACAAACAGAGTTAATGCACCGTGAAGACACGTGAGACGCTTGCGGTTTCATTCCTGCCGCAGCCGGGCTCCGAGCCCGTCGAATGGGTCCATGCCGGGGGGCTTGTCGGCTATGACGAAGCTGTCGCCGAGATGGACGCGCGCGCGGCGCTGATCGCGGACGGCAAGGCCCGCGAGCGCGTCTGGCTGATCGAGCATCCGCCGCTCTATACCGCCGGCACCTCGGCCCGCGAGGCCGATCTGATCGAGCCCGAACGCTTTCCGGTGCATCAGAGCGGCAGGGGCGGGCAGTTCACTTATCACGGTCCCGGCCAGCGGGTGGCCTATGTCATGCTCGACCTGAAGCGTCGCGATCCCGACCTCCGGCGATTCGTCGCCGCCCTCGAAGCCTGGCTGATCGGCACGCTTGAGCGCTTCAATGTCCGCGGCGAGCGGCGCGAGGACCGTGTCGGCGTCTGGGTGCGCCGGCCCGAGAAAGGAGCGGATAGCGAGGACAAGATCGCCGCCATCGGCATCCGCGTCCGGCGCTGGGTTTCGTTCCACGGCATCTCGCTGAATGTCGAGCCGGAGCTGTCGCATTTCGGGGGAATCGTGCCCTGCGGCGTCAGTGACCAGGGCGTGACCTCGCTGGTCGATCTCGGGTTGCCGGTGACGCTTCCGGAGGTCGATTCGATGCTGCGCGCCGAGTTCGAGAGGATCTTCGGGGCAACCGTTCTCGCCTGAGCCTCGACTAAGGCTCTTCATCCTTCGTTCACCATCCGTTGACCAAAGCCGGCCAACCTCCCGCGGTGGGATGAATCGGAAACGGGGACGAAGATGATCCGGACAGTGATGTTCGCGGCCGCCTGCGCGGTCGTGCTGGGTGCCTGCACCACCAACGACAAGATCATCGCCGGCGCGGCTGCGGGCGCCGGCACGGGGGCCCTTATCGGCGGGCCGATCGGAGCGGTTGCGGGGGGCGCGGTCGGCGCCGTGGCTGCCCCTGCGGTGGCGCGCTGAGAGCGGGCGGATTTGCGCTCGCGCCCCTGCGCATCCGCGCCGGTTGGCGTTTTTCGCGTGGCGCGCCATAACCCGGCGAGGACTTCTTCGCTTAAGGGAGCGTGCCGTGGCGGTCATCGAGAGCAAGGTCGATCTCAACTCGGCCGAGACGCGCGCCAACGCCGAGGCCTGGGACGGCCTGCGTGCCGAGCTGGCCCGGCACCGCGCGGCCGCTGCGCTCGGTGGCAATGCCAAGTCGCGGGAGCGCCATACCGCTCGTGGAAAACTGCTGCCGCGGGAGCGGGTGCTGCGCCTGCTCGATCCGGGCTCGCCCTTCCTCGAAATCGGGGCGCTGGCCGCCTTCGAGATGTATGACAAGGAGATCCACGGCGCAGGCATGATCGCCGGGATCGGTCGCGTTGCCGGCCGCGAGGTGATGGTCGTCTGCAACGACGCCACCATCAAGGGTGGCACCTATTACCCGATGACGGTGAAGAAGCATCTGCGCGCGCAGGAGATCGCACGCGAGAACCGGCTGCCCTGCGTCTACCTCGTCGATTCCGGCGGTGCCAACCTGCCGCACCAGACCGATGTCTTCCCCGATCGCGAGCATTTCGGCCGGATCTTCTACAATCAGGCGACGCTCTCGGCGGAGGGGATTCCGCAGATCGCCGTCGTCATGGGCTCCTGCACGGCCGGCGGCGCCTATGTGCCGGCGATGTCGGACGAGACGGTGATCGTGCGCCGGCAGGGCACGATCTTCCTGGGCGGTCCGCCGCTGGTGAAGGCGGCGACCGGCGAGGTCGTCTCGGCCGAGGACCTGGGCGGCGCCGATGTCCATGCGAGGCTGTCCGGCGTCGCCGACCATTATGCCGGCGACGACACCCATGCGCTCGCGATTGCGCGCCGCATCGCTGCCAACCTGAACAGCGTCAAGCGTCCCGATATCGACATTGCCGAGCCGAGGGAGCCACTCTACGACCCCGCCGAGCTCGAGGCCGTGGTGCCGACCGACCTGAAGAAGCAATACGACATCCGCGAGGTCATCGCCCGGCTCGTCGACGGCTCCGAATTTGACGAATTCAAGCGACTCTACGGCACGACGCTGGTCACCGGTTTTGCCCGCATCCACGGCATGCCGGTCGGCATCATCGCCAATAATGGCATCCTGTTCTCGGAGAGCGCGCTGAAGGGCGCGCATTTCATCGAGCTCTGCTGCCAGCGTCGCATTCCGCTGCTCTTCCTGCAGAACATCACCGGATTCATGGTCGGCCGCGATGTCGAGACGCGCGGCATCGCCAAGGACGGCGCCAAGCTGGTCACGGCAGTTGCCTCGGCCCGCGTGCCGAAGATCACCGTGCTGGTTGGCGGCTCCTTTGGGGCCGGCAATTACGGCATGTGCGGGCGCGCCTATTCGCCGCGTTTCCTGTTCACCTGGCCCAACTCCCGGATCTCGGTGATGGGCGGCGAGCAGGCGGCAAGCGTGCTCGCGACCGTTCGACGCGACAATATCGAGGCCGAGGGCAAGTCCTGGTCGGCCGAGGAGGAAGAGGCCTTCAAGGCCCCGATCCGCGCGAAATACGAGGATGAGGGCTCGCCCTATCACGCCACCGCGCGGCTCTGGGACGATGGCATCATCCTTCCCTCCGAGACGCGCCGCGTGCTGGCGCTGGCCTTCTCCGCCTGTCTCAATGCCGAAGTGCCGGAGACCCGCTTCGGCGTCTTCCGGATGTGAGGCGGGAGCGCTGGCCGCCAGGGGCTCAGCCCAGCACAAATGCCTCGTGCACGGCGCTCTGGACGCCGCCGCCCATTACCGGGCCGCCGCCGGCGACATGGATGGCGTCTCCGACCAGTGCAGCGCCGAGCCCATGGCGGGGCGTCGGCATCGGAGCGTATTGCTCCCAGGCATCGCCAACGGGGTCATAGGCCTCCATCTGGCCGAAGACGCGGTTGGTGCCTTCGCCGCCCATGACGAAGACCTTTCCGAGGTAGAGCACCGCGCCGTGGCCGGAGCGGGCTGTTGGCAGCGGATTGCGCGGCGTCCATTTGTCGGTCGCCGGGTCATAGGCGTGGTGCAGGTTCGAATTGGTGTGGAAGGAGTCGACGCGGCCGCCGATGACATGGATCAGGGGGGCGATGGCGAGCGTGCCGGTGTGGTCGCGGGCGGTCGGCAACGGCGCGCGGTTCTCCCAGTTGTCGGCCTTGGGATCGTAGGTCAGGTGCCAGTCGATCGACTTCTTGGTGTCGGTCGTCTCGCCGATGGCGCCGCCAATGACATGCAACCGACCGCCCAGGCCAACAATCGCCGCCGAGCCGACGGGGCGCGGCAGGGACCTGATCTCGGCCCATCTGTCGCTCGCCGGATCATAGACGAAGCAGCGCGGATGCGGCTTGCGATTCTGCTCCAGGAAGCCGCCGATCGCGTAGAGCTTTCCGTCCAGGAAGGCGACGCCGACATGGTTGGCGCCTAGCGGCAACGGAGCGGCATCGCTCCAGCGGTCGGAGGCTGCCTCGTAGACATGGTGATAGGGGCGGTCGACGCGCTGCTCGGCATACCCCCCGACGATGTGCATCTTGCCCTCATGCGCCGTCGCCCAGGCCATTTCCGAGCGCGGCATCGGCAGCGGCGCCTTCGCCTGCCAGCGGCCAGGGTTGGCGGCCTTCGGGGCAGGAGAATCGAAGACGTTCTGCGTCTTTGCAAGTTCCGGCCGGTCGATGCGGCCGGGCTGGTTCAGCCGCTCATAGGCGCCGCCATGGTGCTCGTGGCCCGGCTGCTGGGCCAGTGCGGGGGCAGTTGCAAGCGTTGCCGCTCCGGTGGCGATGAAACGGCGGCGGCTCAGGCTGGTCATCATGCATCCTCCCTCGCTACAAGACTATGTCAGCCGCGGGCCTTGGCAAGCGAAAGGGCGGGGACGGGCTTGCGCCAAACCCTGTTCCGCATACTGCATACGCTGTTATGGTCCGGCCGCCTGAAACGGTTGAAATCACGGGAAACGCGAGGATACGCATGTCTGGGCACAACAAGGTCGCCATCATCACCGGTGCGGGTTCGGGCGTCGGCCGCGCCGTCGCGATCGCCTTCCTCAAGGACGGGTATCGCACGGTCCTCGCCGGGCGTCGGGTGGACGCGCTGGAGGAGACGATCAAGCTCTCGGGCGCCCCGGCCGCGCAGGCGCTCGCCGTCTCGACCGATGTGACCGACCAGGCTTCCGTGAAGAACCTCTTTGCCAGGACGAAGGAGACTTTTGGCCGCCTCGACGTGCTGTTCAACAATGCCGGCGTCAATGCACCGGGCGGAATCCTGCTCGAGGATCTCTCGCTGGAGCAGTGGCAGGCGGTGGTCGACACCAACCTGACCGGGCCGTTCCTCTGCACGCAGGAGGCCTTCAAGCTGATGAAGGACCAGAGCCCGCGCGGCGGTCGCATCATCAACAACGGCTCGATCTCGGCGCAGGTGCCGCGCCCGAACTCGGCCGCCTATACCGCGACCAAGCACGCGATCAGCGGCCTGACCAAGACCGCATCGCTCGACGGCCGCAAATACGACATCGCGGTCGGCCAGGTCGATATCGGCAATGCACTGACGGAGATGGCGCAGAAGATGACGACCGGCGTGCCGCAGGCCGACGGCTCGATCAAGGTTGAGGCGGTGATGGACGTGGCGCATGTCGCCTCCACGGTTCTGCACATGGCGAGCCTGCCGATCGAGGCCAATGTGCTGTTCGTCACCGTGATGGCGACCAAGGCGCCGCTGGTCGGGCGCGGCTGATCTCTCGGCGTCACGGCTGGGCCTGTCCCGGTCATGACGCCTTGCGTCGCCAGCTCGTTGCAGGACAGTGGGATGCCGGCCTTGAGGAGCGCCTTGCATGTCCGCGTTCGAGACGAACACGCCGTTTGAAGACATGGAAGGTCGGGGCGGGCCCGGCCATGACGGCAAGGCGCAGGCACGCATGGCCCGCGCCTATCGCCTGACCATCTGGGGCATCGCGCTCGGCATTTTCCTGTTCGCCGCCCATGTCGTGGTCTGGGCGCACGGCATCGGCAACGCCCAGCTGCTCAAGGACGGCGTCGACTGGGTCTACGACGTCCTGCTCTACGGCATCGCCGCGCTGGTCTTCGGCCGTGACGAGCGGGCCGAGCGCTGGGCCGCGCTCGGTATCGGGGCGGTCATGGCGGTCGCCGGTATCCACACGCTCTACGACCTCTGGGACAAGATCGTCAGCCCAAGGCCGATCGAGATCTGGACGCTCGGCTTCTCCGCGGCGAGCGCGATCGTCATCGCCATCCTGATCGTCGGCCTGCTCTGGCGCTTCCGCCGCGAGACCAATCCGGTGATCAAGGCGACCTGGCTCTCCAGCCGCAACGACGTGATCTCGACCACCGGCTTTGCGCTGCTTGGTCTCGTCGCCCGCGTCGCCCCGGTGCGCTGGCCGGAATATCTGTTCGACCTCATCGTGGCCGGCATCTGCTTCCAGGCGACCTGGGCGATCTGGAAAGCTGCCCGGGCGCCGCAGGACAAAACCCTCCCAGCGGAAGCCTGACAAGGGCCTTTCGGAAGGATCTTCCCCTACGGCAGGCGCCGGGGGACGGTTCTTGTCCGCACCCGGCAAACAAAAAAATCCTGTTCGGCTGTTCCTGCGCGGCCCTGGCGGCGACGATCTCCCTCCCGATTTCTCGATCAAATGGACGGAGTTGAGGCGATATGGCTGGGAAGAGGCGACTGGGATGGGTGCTCGGTTCGGTGCTGGGGGGGCTCGCATCGATCGGGGCTGCCTGGGCGAATGGCGGTCCGCTGGTGACGACCGAATGGCTCGAGCAGAACCTCGCGAATCCGACGCTTCGCATCGTCGAGGTCAGCGTCGAGCCTGGGCTCTATGAACGCGGCCATATCCCGGGGGCGCAGAACGTCGTCTGGCACACCGATCTGGTCGAGACCGTGTCGCGGGATATCGCGACGCCTGAGAAATTCCAGGCGCTGGCCCGCAAGCTCGGCCTCGACAAGGATACGACGGTCGTTCTCTACGGCGACAGCAACAACTGGTTCGCCGCCTGGGGCGCCTGGGTGTTCGACATCTACGGCCTGCGCGACAACGTGAAGCTGCTCGATGGTGGCCGCAAGAAATGGGAGCTGGAGAAGCGCCCGGTCGCGACCAGTCCGGCACCGGTCAAGGCGTCGGGCTTCACCGTCTCCCAACCCAACCGCACGCTGCGCGCGCGGCTGACGGATGTCGTGAATGTCGTCGAAAGGAAGTCGGATGCCCGCATCCTCGACATCCGCTCGCCCGACGAGTTCTCGGGCAAGATCATCGCACCGGCTGGGTTCCAGGAACTGGCGCTCCGCGCCGGCCATATCCCAGGCTCCGTCAACCTGCCCTGGGCACGCGCAGTAAACCAGGCTGATGGCACGATCAAGCCGGTCGAGGAGCTGAGGAAGCTCTATGCCGAGATCGGCATCGACGGCTCGAAGCCGATCATCACGACCTGCCGGATCGGCGAGCGATCGAGCCATAGCTGGTTCATCCTGTCGCGCCTGCTTGGCTACCAGGTCGCCAATTATGACGGTTCTTGGACTGAGTACGGCAATGTCGTCGGCCTGCCGATCAATAACCCGGCGGGCACGGTCTGGAGCGGCAAGTGAGCGCCAGGCTGGCGAGTCTGCCCGGGCAGCATCCATGAGCATGTCCGACGACACTGGCGCGCTCGATTATCAGCGGGCGCGCGAAGCCGCCTCGGGCGGAATTGCTGCCGATGAGCTGCAGTTCCCGCCTGCGCGCTTCGTGGCCGCGACGGCCGTCGTCCTGGTGCTCGCCGGGGCGATCCAGCTCGTCGGAACCCATGGCGACCCGGCACCGCGACTGCAGCTCTCGCTGATCCTCGGCGCGGTCTTCGGTTTCGTGCTGCAGCGCTCCCGCTTCTGCTTCCTCTGCATCTGGCAGGACTGGCTCGACCGGCGCGACCCCCGCGGTCTGCTCGGTATCCTGACTGCGCTTGCGGTCGGCATCGTCGGCTATACCCTGATCTTCGGAGCCTGGCTGCCCGACCCGTCGGGGGCACGGCTGCCGCCGACGGCCCATATCGGTCCGGTCGGTCCTGTGCTGGTTCTGGCGGGCCTGGCTTTCGGCGCCGGCATGGCGATCTCCGGCTCCTGCATCAGTGCCCATTGGTACAGACTGGGCGAAGGCTCGCCGACCGCGCCCTTCGCGCTGATCGGGGCCGGGCTTGGCTTCGGGCTCGGTTTCCTGAGCTGGAACGAACTCTACCTGCTCAGCATCTCGGAATCCGCGGTGCTCTGGCTGCCGCGCCATCTCGGCTATGCCGGCGCGCTGCTCGGTGGCCTTGGCGCGCTGGCCGCACTGGCGCTCGTGCTGTTGCGGGCAGGGCAGCCGATCGGCGGGACCGAAGCGGAGTCACAAGCCCCTTTGCATCAGGTCTTCGTCGCGCGCTGGCCGTCCTGGCTCGGCGGTCTCTTCGTCGGCCTCGTCGGCATAGCAGCCTATCTGCGGCTGAGCCCGCTCGGCGTCACGGCCGAACTCGGCTCGCGCTCACGGCAGGTGGCGAACGCTTTCGACCTGCTGCCGGAGCGGCTGGAAGGCCTCGACAGCTTTCGCGGCTGCGCCACGGTGATCCGTGACGCCTTGCTGACGCCGAACGGTCTGTTCGTCATCGGCCTTGTGCTGGCGTCCTTCTGCGCTGCGCTCGCTTCGGGCGAGTTCAGGCCGAGCCTGCCGCGTCCGCCACAGATCCTGCGTGGGATTCTGGGTGGCGTGCTCCTCGGCTGGGGAACACTGGTCGGGCTTGGCTGCACGGTCGGCACGCTGCTCTCGGGCGTATCGGCAGGCGCAGTCTCCGGCTGGATCTTTGGTGTGGCGCTGCTGGTCGGAGCTACGGTCACACTGAAACTCGGCCGCCGACTCGGAGTGCTGAGTTAGGCGGGTCTTCCCTTGGAGCGCAACGAAGCCATCGAAAGGGCTGCTCTGTTGCCTCGCGATCGGTCAGTCGGCTGCGCCTCCTCCCAAAGCGGGGAGGAGGTGTAAGCGCGAGGAGCCGCGCATCCGCAGATGCGCAATGGCGCGCAGACATCGCCGTGCGGATTGCTATAACGGGGCAGACGTTCAGAGGACGCCGCCCATGACGATCGCTGAGAAACTGCCTTCCATCCTGATCGCCAATCGCGGCGAGATCGCTTGCCGCGTCATCCGGACAGCCAGGCGCCTGGGCCTGCGCACCATCGCGGTCCATTCCGACGCCGATGAGGATGCACTCTTCGTAGAGATGGCGGACGAGGCCTATCGGATCGGTCCTGCGCCGGCCCGTGAAAGCTATCTCGACGCCGAGAAGATCCTGGCCGTTGCCAGGCAGGCGAATGCTGCCTGCATCCATCCGGGCTACGGCTTCCTCTCCGAGAATGCCGATTTCGCCGATGCCTGCACCGCTGCCGGCATCGTCTTCGTCGGTCCGCCGGCCTCGGCCATTCGCGCCATGGGCTTGAAGGATGCAGCCAAGGCGCTGGTCGAGAAGGCGAAGGTGCCGGTGGTCCCGGGCTATCACGGCGCCGAACAGGATGTCGGCTTCCTCGCGGGGCAAGCCGAAGTGATCGGCTATCCCGTGCTGATCAAGGCGGTCGCGGGTGGCGGCGGCAAAGGCATGAAAAAGGTCGATCGGCCAGAGGATTTCGCCGACGCGCTCTCCAGCGCCCAGCGTGAAGGCAAGAGCGCCTTCGGCGATGCCCGCGTGCTGGTGGAGAAATACGTGCTCTCGCCGCGCCATGTCGAAATTCAGGTCTTTGGCGACAGTCATGGCAATGTCGTCCACCTCTACGAACGCGATTGCTCACTGCAGCGCCGGCACCAGAAGGTGATCGAGGAGGCCCCGGCTCCGGGCATGAGCGCCGAGGTCCGGGCGGCGATGGGCAAGGCAGCCACCGAGGCGGCGCGCGCTGTCGGTTATGTCGGCGCCGGCACGGTCGAGTTCATTGCGGATGGGCGGGAAGGCCTGAGGGCCGACCGCTTCTATTTCATGGAAATGAATACGCGCCTGCAGGTCGAGCACCCGGTCACGGAGGCGATCACGGGGCTCGATCTGGTCGAGCTCCAGCTCAAGGTGGCGGCTGGCGAGCCGCTCGGCTTCACCCAGTCCGATGTGCAGGCGAATGGGCATGCCGTCGAAGCGCGGCTCTATGCCGAGGATCCCGAAAAGGGGTTCCTGCCGTCGACCGGCAAGCTCTGGGCGCTGCAGTTCACCGAGGGGGAAGGCATCCGCATCGATACGGGCGTCGAGGCCGGCGACACGGTGACGCCGTTCTACGATCCGATGATTGCCAAGGTCATCGCCCATGGCGCCGATCGCAATGAGGCGCTCGACCGACTGGCGCAGGCGCTGGGCGAAACGATCGTCGCCGGGCCGCGCACCAACCTTGCCTTCCTCAAGCATCTCGCGGAGGCCGAGGGCTTCCGGCAGGGGCCATTCGATACCGGTTTCATCGATCGTAATCTCGATGCGCTGGGTGCCGTGCCGCAGCCGCTTGATGCCGCTGCGGTAGCTGCTGCCGCGCTGCAGCTCGAGGAGCAGCGCCAGGAGGCCGGCCTCGTTGCAGCGGCGGCGCATGAGGGCGGGGCGCTTTCGCCCTGGGTCGTTCCCGATGCCTTCTCGCTGATGCCGCGCCAGCCGCTTGGCCTGCCGCTCTCAGTCGACGGCGAACGGATCGATGCCCGGATCGAGTGGCATGAAGACGGTGCGCGCGTCAGCCTGCCTGGCCATGAGATCGATGAGGGCGAGCACGAGATCACGCTGGCGCAGGCCGAGCGGGGCGTCTGGTTCGCGCTGCACCGCGGGCGGCAGACGACGGTTTCGCTCTACGATCCGTTTGCGGTCGATCTCGACGCCGCCGCGGGGTCTGGGGGCGTCATCAAGGCGCCGATGCATGGCAAGCTGATCGCGCTCTTCGTCCAGCCCGGCGAGCTGGTCACCAAGGGCCAGCGGCTCGCGATCGTCGAGGCGATGAAGATGGAGCATGTGCTGACGGCTCCGCKCGACGGCACCGTGACTGAAGTTGCCGGTCAGCCGGGGGCACAGGTGGCCGAGGGCGCCAAGGTCGTGGTGCTGGGAGAGTAGGGCTCCAACTGATTTCGGTTATCCCAGCGTTGCTGGCCCGCCATCGTTGATGCCACCGCCGCGCTTCAGCGGGATAGCCTTGTGCCAGCCGAGAATTGGGCCGGCTCTAGGTTTCATCGAGGAGCGCCGCAGCCTTTTCCGCGACGGCAAGATTGATCTCTGCAAGCGGGTCGTCGTCGCCGAGGAACCAGGCGGCCKACAATCCGCACCAGGCCAGGAGCCAGCTCAGCAGGCGGCGGCGTTCCAGCCCCGATTTCTCCAGAACGATCTCCAGCCGACGCTCGAAACGCCCCGGGACGATGGCGACAGGCGGATCGGGGTCCGAGAGATCGGGATCGCAGAACAGGATCGTGTACTCGAAGGCGCGGTCGCCGAGCACACATTTCGGGTCGATGGCGAGCCAGCCGCGCGACTCGAAATCGAGCACGTTGTCGTGGTGGAGATCGGCATGCAGCGGCACGATCTCGCGCTGCGCCGGGAGCAATTCGGTCGCCGCCGCAGCAGAGCGCGCCAGGATGCCGCCCCGCTGCGAGGCCATCGGAAACAGGTCGGCAAACCAGGTTTCGAGCGGAATGAGGCCGGCCGGTGCCGGGCCGCGCGGTTTGTGCAATCCCGCGATCGCTTCGCACAGGATCGCCGTCGCCTCGTCGTCGGCAGCGGCGCTGTTGCGAGCCATGGCCGAAAGCGAACGTTGGCCGGTCGCGCGTTCGAGCAGCATGGCGTCGCCGGTCGGGCTGCGGGCGAGCAGCCGTGCCGCCCCCTCGCCAGCCCAGTATTCCAGCGGCAAATAACCGAGGCGCTCGTCGGGCGCCTCCGGCAGCTTCAGCATGGCGGGTGCGCCGCGATGCCTGACAGGGAGAAGGTGGCTGCTATGGGTGACGATCGGCACGCCGTCGGGCACCAGGCCCCAGCGTGCGAGATGGGGCGCGAAGTCATAGTCCGGCATGGTCTCTCAGGTCGTCTGCGTGCGGTTGCGGCCGATCAGCGGATATTGCTCGACCTCGTAGATCTGGCCGGAGACCGGCGCGCTGTCGTCGGAGAGCCAGAACGCTGTGTGGGCGGCGATCTCGTCGGGCTGCATGATCCGGCCCGTCGGGGCGAAGACCGGCGAAACATGGTTCTGCCAGCCCGGCTCGCGCCCCTCGCGCTGCTGGGTCGCGTCCTCGTTCGCCGTAAAGGTCCAGCCAACATTCAATGCGTTGACCCGGATGCGTTCCTGCCCGAGCGCATCGGCGAGATTACGCGTCATCGTCGTCAATGCGCCCTTCGACATGGAATAGACCGTCAGGTCGCTCTGGCCGCAGAGCGCGTTGATCGAACCGACAGTGACGATGGCGCCTCCGGATTTCTGCAGGCGGAAGGCGGCGATCGCCGCCTCGGCGCACAGAAGCGGGGCGCGGGTATTGATCGCGAAGACATGGTCGAAGAAGGCGGCCGTGGTCTCGCCGATGACGCCGCGTGGATAGATGCCGGCATTGTTGACCAGCCCGTCGATGCGGCCAAAGGCCCCGACGGTGGCGTCGACGAGCACCTGGGCGGTGGCGGGCTCGGCGAGGTCGCCAGCCGCGCCTTGCGTGGAGGCTCCGAGCTTGGCGCAGGCGGCCGCCACATGTGCGTCGTCCTGGCCATGAACCAGGACTTTGGCGCCTTCGGCGACGAGACGCTCAGCCATCGCATAGCCGATGCCCGATGTGCTTCCGGTAACGAGAATAGCCTTGCCGGCAAGTCCACGCATGTTCTGGGTCTCCTTCTCCCGGTACTGAGGTATCGCGTCTCTCGGCTGTCGTCATCCCGGGTCAGCGCAAGCAGAGCCCGGAGACGGCTGAGAGCGGGCGATCCAGCCTCTGTGGAGAAACTCCGGCAACGCTGGCCCGGTTCGCCAGGGGGGATTAATATGCGGCCATGGCCTTGCACATGCTCAAACTCTGCGTCGGCGCCGAATCCATTCGCGATCTCGAGGAATGGGTCGAGGAGCAGATGGCGTTGATGCGCCGGCTCGGCCGCCGGGAAGAGCAGACCCATACCACCCGCATGGTGCCCAAGCGCATCGAGGAGATCGTCGATGGCGGCTCGCTCTACTGGGTGATCAAGGGGCAGATCTCGGCGCGCCAGCGACTGACGGATATCCGGCCTTTTACCGATGGCGAGGGGATCGGGCGCTGCCATCTGGTGATGGAGCCGGTGGTGATCCCGGTCGAGCCCCGGCCGTTCCGTCCCTTCCAGGGCTGGCGCTACCTGCAGCCCAAGGACGCCCCGCGTGACATCGGCCAGCATGGCGGCGACCTTGCCGAGATGCCCGAAGAGATGCGGCGCGAACTGGCTGGGTTGGGACTGCTCTAGGCTGGCGTTCTCTCGCGGAGCGGCCGGCTGCGCCCCCAAGGGCTGCTCGGGGTCCGGGTTAGCCCGTCACACGGAAATATTGTCGATCAGCCTCGTTCCGCCGAGGCGCGCCGCCACCAGCAGCCTGATCGGGCCGTCGGCCAGGCCGGTGACCGGGGCCAGCGTCTCGGCGTGGCGGGCCTCGAGATAGTCGAGCTCGAACCCGGCGGTGATGATCTCGCTTTGCGCCTGGCCGACCGCCTGGAAGAGCGGGTCCTCGTTGCGGATGCGCATGGCAAGGTTTTGCATGACATGGTGGAGCACGGGCGCCAGCGCGCGTTCCTCAGGGGAGAGGTAGCGGTTGCGTGAGGACATCGCGAGGCCATCCGGCTCGCGATGGGTCGGCGCGGGGATGATCTCGATGCCGAGATCGAGGTCCGCCGCCATCCGCGTCACCACCTTGAGCTGCTGGTAGTCCTTCTCGCCGAAGACGGCGCAATCAGCCCGGCTCTGGGTGAACAGCTTGCAGCAAATCGTTGCGACACCCTCGAAATGCGTCGGGCGGAAGCGATCGTCGAGGCCGACGGCGGCCGGGCCGAGCAGCAGCACGCGGCTGGCGAAGCCCGCCGGGTACATCTCCTCGACCGAGGGGAAGAAGATCGCGTCCGCCTGCGCCGCTTCCAGCAGGCTGCGGTCGGTGTCGAATGTGCGGGGATATTTCTTGAAGTCTTCGTGCGGGGCGAACTGGGTCGGATTGACGAAGATCGAGACGACAACGCGGCGCGCATGCTGCTGCGCCAGCTTCACCAGCGCGATATGGCCCTCATGCAGGGCGCCCATGGTCGGCACCAAGGCGACCCTTTCGCCCGCTGCGTGCCAGCCCGCCACCGCCCGGCGCAGGTCCCGGACCGTCTCCACCACCGCCACCTGCGTCATCGGTTCTCTCTCCATCGGCCGGAGACGGGTAGCAAATGCCGGAGCGATGGCCAATATCAGGTTTGGATTCGAGTTTGGCAGCGTGATGCGCCCGGGACCCTGATGACGCGAGAGACCGACAAGGCTGTAGGCAAGGCGGCGGGCGTTTCGCCCAATGCGCCACAGGCCGGCCATTCCGCGCCGGGAGAGATCGACAGGTTCCTCGGCGCCGCCAAGCAGCTCGCACCGCTTGCGACCGGGCAGGCCGGTCGGCTCGTCTTCGCGCTCGACGCCACGATGAGCCGTCAGCCGACCTGGGACCTCGCCTGCTCCCTGCAGGCAAGAATGTTCGAGGTCGCGGCCGGCTCCGGCGGGCTCGCTGTGCAACTCGTCTATTTCCGCGGCTTTGCCGAATGCCGCGCCTCGGGCTGGATCGGCGAACCGCGCCGCCTGACCGGGCTGATGACGCAAATTGCCTGCGAAGGCGGGCAGACCCAGATCTCGCGTGTGCTCAGGCACGTCCGCGACGAGGCCAGGGCAGTGCCGGTGCGCGCCTTCGTCTTCGTCGGCGATGCGATGGAGGAGGATGTCGACACGCTTGCCACCCTTGCCGGCGAACTCGGCCTGCGCGGCATTCGCGGCTTCATGTTCCAGGAGGGGGGCGATCCTGCGGCAAGCGCTGCCTTCGCCTCCATCGCGCGGCTGACCGGTGGCGCCTATGCGCGTTTCGACGCGACTGCGCCGGGCTCGCTGCTCGATCTGCTGCGCGGCGCTGCCGCCTATGCCAGCGGAGGACGCGAGGCGATGCTGAAGCTTGCCGGTGCGAGCCCCGCCGTGAAGGGCCTGCTCGCCGCCATGGATGGAGGCCGTCGGTGACGCTGCTCTACGGCATCGCCGTCGTGATCCTGCTCTGGTGGGTTTCGAAGCTCTTCACCGGGGCCAATCCGCAACTGCTGGCGAAGGCGCTGAAGACGCTGGGTGGCGTTCTCTCGCTTGGCGTGGCGGCTCTCATGATGCTGCGAGGCCGGCTCGACATGGCGATCTTCGTCGGCGGTATCGGAGCCTGGCTGCTCGGCTGGAGTGCCTATGGGCCCGGCGGAATGCGCTTTCCCTGGAGCGGCGGGGCCCGGGAGACACCGGGCGCGCGCTCGCGTGTCTCGTCGACATTGCTGGAGATGGAACTCGACCATGATAGCGGCGGCATGACCGGTAAGGTCAAGGCCGGCGCTTTCGCCGGCCGCGATCTCGATGCGCTGAGCCTCGACGAGATCGCCCGTCTGATGCGGGACTGCCTGGCGGGGGACCCGGAGGGAGCGCGGCTGCTAGAGGCTTATCTCGACCGCCGGACGCCCGGCTGGCGTGAACACGCTGATGGTCACCGCGACGCGGGGCAGGGCGGCGCGACGCGCCCGGGCGCGATGACGCAACAGGAGGCCTACGAGATCCTGGGGCTTCAGCCTGGGGCGGGCGAGGAGGCGGTCCGCGAGGCCCATCGAGCCCTGATGAAGCGGATCCACCCGGACGCCGGAGGCACCAGCGGGCTTGCTGCTCGCGTCAATCAGGCCAAGGATGCTCTGCTGAAGTGAGATTCCGGGCTGGAACGACATGGCTGAGGTCCTTTCCCAGTTCGTTCAGCCGCGGATCGCGAAGCAGGAGAAGCCGTCGCGCTTGAGCTTGGCGCAGGCGTTCTGAGCGTCCTTCGGATCCTCGAAGCCGGCGAAGCGGGCGCGGAAGAGCGTGGTGCCGCCCTTCTCGACCTTCTCGGTGAAGGGGGATGCCTCGGCGAGCGGGCCTGCGGCCTTGGCGCGGGCCTTGGCCAGGATATCCTTGGCCTTGGCTTCGTCATCGGTGGCGCCGAGCTGGATCACCCATTTGCCGGATGGGATCGCGGTTGAACCGCTGCGTGCATCGCTCGCCTTGTTGCTGTCCTGGGCCTTGGCGAGCGTCGTGGTGCCGGCAGAGGGAGCCTTGGCCTGGGCGATGGCCGGGGCGACTTCAGGCTGGCGCAGTTCGACCTTGGCGGGCTCGGGAGCCCGGGCGACGGGCTTTTCTTCAGGTTCGGCAACCTTTGCAATCGACGAGGTGACATCGACATTCGCCGGGGGGCGCAGGATCTTGCCGTCAACCGGCGGGGCGCCGATCGACCAGCGCATGGCCGAGGGTGTGGTCGTCGCGGTGACCGGACGCATGCCGGAGAGCGGCAGCGGCTGAGCGCCGAGATTGATCGGGCGCGGCGGCGCGATCGGTGTGGTGGTGGTCGCGGCATAGGCGCGGGCAGCCGCCGGGACTTCCGGCTCGCTCTCGACGCGCGGACGCGGCACCGGCCTTGGCGCGGGCTCGCTGGCGGCCGCATGCTGGACGGGAGCCGCGGCAACCTGGGTCGCCTGATGCGGACGCTCCTGCGCCGGCTCGGCCTCGGCGACCATCGGGGCGGACCGTCCGCCGGCCGCGGCGCGCGGCAGATTGGCGGCGACCAGGTCGGCCATGATCTTGTCGCGGCTGGCGCCCGAACGGCCGCCGAGCACGACCGAGACGATCTGGCGACCATCCGACTTGGCCGATGTCATCAGGTTGAAGCCCGAAGCGTTGGTGTAGCCGGTCTTGATGCCGTCCACGCCCTCGACGCGGCCGAGCAGCTTGTTGTGGTTGCGATAGGCGCCGCCCGCATAGTTGAACACGCGGGTCGAGAACATCGGGTAATAGCGCGGGAAGCGTTCCTGGATCGCGCGGGCGAGAATGGTGAGGTCGCGCGCCGTCGTCAGGTTCGGCGGATTATGCGGCAGGCCATGCGGGTTGTAGAAGCTGGTCCGGCTCATGCCGAGCGAGCGGGCGCGCGCCGTCATCATCCGTGCGAATTCGTCCTCGGAGCCGCCGACATTCTCCGCGACCGCCATGGCGACGTCATTGGCCGATTTGGTGATCAGCGCCATGATCGCGTCGCGCACCTCGATCGTCTCGCCGGGCGCGAAGCCGATCTTGGAAGGCGCCTGACGCGCCGCGTAGGACGAGACCGTCAGCTCGGAGTTCATGTTGAAGCGGCCGCGCTCGAGCTGCTCGAACAGCAGATAGAGCGTCATGACCTTGGTGAGGGAGGCGGGGATGCGCGGGGCATCCTCATTCGCCGCGTGCAGCGTGCGACCGCTCTTCACGTCGACGACCATCGCCGCATAGGGCGGCGTATAGCCACCGCCCACATGGCGCCGCTTCTTGCGTGCGGCCTCGGCAGGGGACGCGGCCACGCTGAGCGCGACGGCGACAACACCGATCAGTCCGACAAGTGCGCGAAGACGCACGCGCCGGGAACCTACGCTACCAGAACTCATGCAACCCGCCTCAACCCAGTACTACTGTTCCCCGGTCTCCGCGGCGTCTGGCGACGTGGCGCGAAGGACACAGTTGGGAAGGTTAGGATGATGGGGTTACGGAGCCGTTAAACGGCGAAAGATCGTGATCCGATCCCGCTCCCGGATGGGCTCCGGGCGGAATGGCATTACCCAGCGTTTGATGCATTGCAGCGCGGCCTTGACTTTTATGTTGCGCTGCACAATATACAGGAAGTCCCCGGTGGTGAACAGTTTCATCAGGCCTTGGGGCGTGGAAACAGGGCCTACGGGCTCGCCAGCAAGGAGGCAACGCTAACGCGTTGTGGGAAGAATGATCCAGCAGTTCGAGACGATCCAGAAGGCTTCCAAGGATAACGTTGATGCGGCTCTGAAGGCCTTCGGCGTCACCTCGAAGGGCGTGCAGACCATTGCCGTCGAAGCCACCGACTATGCCAAGAAGTCCTTCGAGGCCGGCACTGCCGCCATCGAGAAGCTGGCTGGCGTCAAGACGCTCGACAAGGCGCTTGAGATCCAGGCCGACTTCATCAAGACCTCGTTCGAGGGCGCCGTTGCCCAGATGACCAAGATGGGCGAGCTCTACAGCGCCCTGGCCAAGGACGCCTACAAGCCGTTCGAAGGCATCGTCGCCAAGGTCACCCCGACCGCTAAGTGATACCGGGCCTGCTGCCGCGCCGCCTCATAGCGGCGCGCTGCGGGCAGATAGCGTTGAGTTTCGGAAAGCCCGGCCATCTGGTCGGGCTTTTTCTTTGCGGAGGCGCGAAAGCTCCCGATCTCGCTGGACGGGACGGGAGCACGCCTGATGGAGTCCCGCTTTGAGTGCAGATCAGGCAGATCGCCTCTGAGCGCGACCAACCTCCGAAGGGGAGAGGGCCTTGGCGCCCGCGCCTTATCGAGAGTGCGAGAGGATGTTCAGGCCCGCGACATTCGCCTCGATCTGTTGCCAGCCCAGGGGAAAGTAGAAGGGCGTGTTGTCAGGCGTCGCGCAGAGATAGACCGTTGGAAAGCCCGCCTCGAAAGCCCTTGCCGCCGCGGCCCGCACCAGTGCCGCTCCTACGCCCCGGCGGCGCTGCGCGGGATCGACCCACAGCGCCGCAATCCAGGGGCTGTACCCGGGCCGTTCGTCCATATCGTTGTCGATCAACGACACCGTTCCGAGAAACCGTTCGCCCGCGGCAGCGACAAGCGCAGCCGGGATGATTTCGGGTCCGAGGCTTTGCCGAACGCGGTCGTCGATCTGCTCGAGGAGGTATCCCTCGTCGCGCCACCATGCCTTCCAGATCCGGTCGGACACCGCCTCGCGGAAATGTGGCCGTTCGCTCAGCGCCGTAATCTCGATGGTCTGGTCAGTCGTCGTCATCATCGCACCGGCTTTTCCAAGGGGCAGTTCGCAATGGCAAGCCAAAGGCGGTCGCGCTATGGGAGAAGGCGAAGTTACGCTGGCCACGCGGGCGGCCAATGTACGGAACCGGACTGCGGGATGCCTCACGACATGATCGTTACCGGCGCCGGTGCCTGCAACACCTTCGAGACCGAACGACTCTTGCTTCGTCCGCGTACGCTGGCCGACACCAATGATTGCCTCTGCATGGATCGTGAGCCGGAGGTCACCCGCTTCGTCAGCGGTCCATGGTCCGACCCATCCGCCCACCGGGAATTCATCGAGAATCGGACGTCCGGCCCGTGGCTGCCAGGCATGGGCTACTGGACGATCGTGCTGCGCCAGGAGCCTGCCGTTTTCGTCGGATGGGTGCTCTTGATTCCCGTCGACGCAGTCGGACCGGACATCGAGATTGGCTGGCGGCTTCGCCAGCGGTTCTGGGGTCAAGGATTGGCCACGGAAGCCGCGCGACCCGTTCTGACCCACGCCTTCGAGGTGCTGAAGCTCTCGGAGGTCGTTGCGGAGATCGACCGCGAGAATCTCGGTTCCCTGCGGGTTGCGGAGAAGATTGGATTGAAGCAGCGGGGGGCCGCGCCGCATTCGGCAAAGCCCGCTGTCCGGTATTCACTGACCTTCGGCGAAGCTGCAACGGCTTCCTAGCGCCCTCGACCGCCGTGATTGGGGATGGCGGCCGAAGCGAAGAGCCATGTCGACCTTGTCGTCAAGCAGGGCGTAATCGTCGCCGATCCGGTTCGGGCTCCCTGATCCCAGTCAACAATCCCAGCCCGGCTTTCGTATCATTCTTCCCTTCGGTCATGAACCGTCGGATGATGACCTGGAAATCCAGGCCGAGACGATGTCCGGTGCCCCTATGACCGAACCGACGACGGAGAGGCGAAGGAAGCGGCGAGCTGTGAAGCTCCTTGCTGCGACCCTCATTCTCTATCTCGGCGTCAGCTATCTCATTCTGCCCGCGGTCTGGACGCGCATCGAGCGAGAGCCGGAGCTGTCAACACGGACGATGTTGACCGCGAATGCGCAGGGCATCCCGGGCGATCCGATCAATGTCGGCCTGATCGGAACGCGTGACGATGTCGTGCGTGCGTTTCATGCGGCCGGTTGGTATCCCGCCGATCCGGTCACCCTGCGGACCAGCCTGGAAATCATCGGGAGCGTCCTGCTCGACAGGCCCTACAAGACCGCGCCGGTCAGCCCTCTCTACTTCGAAGGACGACGCGAGGACCTGGCATTTGAAAAGCCGGCGGGCGGCAGTGCCGATCGCCGTGAGCACGTGCGGCTCTGGCAGACGCTTGCAAACGGAACTGATACGCGTCCTGTCTGGCTCGGCTCGGCAACATTTGACAGCGGGGTCACGCTCAGCCGCGACACCGGACAGGTTACACACCGCATTGCCCCCGCTATCGACGAAGAGCGCAACAGGCTGATCGAGGGGCTGAACAGAGCTCGCATGGTGGTCGGCATCGATCAGATGAAGGGCATTGGCCCGACGCTGACTGGCCGCAACGCTGAGGGCGACCCCTATTATTCGGATGGCGAGATTTGGATAGCCCGCCTCGTCACCGCTGGTAGCGAGGCAGCCAAGCCTGCCGAGATCACGGCGCCACCTCCCCTGATACAGCTGAAGGATGCCGCATTCTCTCTGGGGTCTCGCCTCCTTGCTGATTGACAAGGCTTCGTGTCGGGAGAGGCGCACCATCCTGTCCCGGCGATGTGCTGCGCCGGTTGCAATGCGCGGCTGCTCCGTCGCGGAGCCGCGCACTTCAAAGCTTGCGCCTGTCAGAACCTGACGTCGAGCCTGCCCTTGAGCGCATGATCGCGGGCGTTGTCGCCCAGTGCGGCGCTGTAGCTGACGCCGAGCGTGGCGGTGGCGGTTGCGCGCCAGGCGAGGCCGGCCTCGGCCACCAGGGCGTTGCGGGCAAGCGGGGCGGCGTAAGTCTGAAACGGTGTTGCGGCACCGATGAAGACAAGCTTGGCCGCGGGGGTGGTGTCGCCGAAGGCATGGCGCCAACCGAGCATGCCGCGGGCCAGCAGCGGCGTCGCGCCGAGCTGCATCTCGGCCCGCAGCCCGAGCGTCGAGAAGCCGAGGTGCTGATCCCGGCCGAGTACCTGCAGTGCGGTCGGGCCACCTGTCTCGGCGTCGCGGCTGGTGCGGACCGTGACGGCTGCGATCTGCGCGAAGGGCTCGAACGAGACCGGCCCGTAGGGCAGGGCGTAGCCGATCTCGGCGAAGGCCTGTGCGGTCGCGCTGCGGCCATCGAAGCGCAGCACATCGGAGATGCCGGGCAGTGTCACCCGGCGCGTTACGTCGAGATCACTCCACGCATAGGCCGCGCCGGCCCGCAGCGAGACCGCCCCGAAACGCATGCCGCCATAAAGCGCGCCATGGGCGCTGCCCAGCTCTCCGCTGGAGCGGCGCCCATCGACATCGAAATCGGTGCGCGTATAGCCGCCGGCGATGCCGAAGCGCCATTGCCCGGCATCGCTCCAGGTCGAGTTGAGCTCGGCGCCGAACAGCATGCCACCGCCGCGCCGGTCGAGCGAAGCCGCGTTGCGGTCCCCGTCCGTGCGTCCCTGCGCTCCGATCGCCTCACCCCAAAGCGTGAAGCGTTCCATGGCGAGGCGCGGCGCCGGCAGAGTTGTGCCGGCTGATCTGCCGGGCGCGTCGGCGCTGAAGGCGCCGTTGACCGAGCCGCCGGACGAGCCGGCGGCCAGGGGCCAGCGCAGCCGGTTGAGGATGGATTCGCGAATGAGATGGCTGTCCTCGATCGCGACGCTGACTGCTTGCGCGTGGATCTCGCCCGAGAGCGCATCGAAGCCGGCGCGGGCGTCGGCGACACTTGCCGTGAGCAGCGCATCGTAGACACGATGGCCGGCGCCCAGCGCTTCGGCCGCTCCCGCGGCACCGGCCTGGTTACGGGTCAGGGCGACCTGCGGAAAGGCGATCGCGTTGCGATCGAGCGTCAGCGCCACGTCATTGGCGCCATAGGCGAGGCTCGGGGTCAGGAAGGCGAAGTTCGAGGTCACCGCGGCGAACTGGCCGATGACCCCGCCCTGCGCCGTCAGGATGGTGTAGCGCGTCGAGGCGCCATAGCCGCCTTGTTCCGCCAGGAGCTGCACCGTTCCCCCGGACACGGTCGCGGTCCCGGTGGCGGCGATCCTGTCGGACTGGCCGGCGGCGTTGACCTCGAGCTGATAGGTCGAGCCGGGGTTGAAGGAAATGTTGCCGGCAACGTTCAAGGTGCCGATCGAATTGCCCGGTGCGACCGTGCCGGCATGGCCGACAATGACGCTCCCGACCGTGCCGGAACCGCCGAGCGCACCGCCGGCCAGGGTAATCGCGGAGCCCGTCAGCGAGCCGTTGACCGTGAGCAGACCCGACAGCACCGAGGTCGCCCCGGTATAGCTGCTGTTCCCCGTCAGAATGAGCCGGCCGGAACCCTGCTTGGTCAGCGTCCCCGTGCCCGAGATGTTTGCCGCAAGGATGGAGACATCGACAAAATTGGCGAGGATCTCGCCGTCATTGACGATCGCCGGTGTAACGATCGTGCCGGCAAGCCCGCCGGCGCCGATCGCGAGCGTGCCAAGGTGGCCGATCTGCAGGCCTGCGCCGGCATTGACGGTGCCGCCGTCAGCCGCAGTGAGAGCACCGGTGTAATCGCCGCAGCCACAGCCGGGATAGCCGACGAGCAGGCCGCCATTCGCGTTCAGCACGGAACCGGCGCCTGTTACGCTGACGCTGGCGCGGGCAAATCCGAGCGACGGATCCGGGTCCGAGCCGATCCAGAGCGGCCCGGAGGAGTTGACGGTGCCTCCGGCCGAGATGGTCAAGGCACCAGTGCCGCCGAAGGAAAAGCCGCCGACGAACAGAGTGCGGCCGACCGTCCAGCTCGAGCCGGGCCCTGTCACCGTGACGGTCGTCGACGCCCCGATGCCTTCGATAGCGGCCTCGGCCCTGCTCTCCATGGCGGCGCCGGCGCTGATCGAAAGGCCGACGTTGCTCGGGCCACCGATCGCCGTGAAACCTTCCACGGTCACCAGGGAATTCGGGCCGGAAACCTCCATGTTCGACTGCATGGCGAGAAGCCCGGACGGATCGACCATATGCAGCCTGCCGCCATTGACGACCCGCAAGGTGCCGCCGGCCACAGCGACGCTACCGAAGCCCCCCGCCGGATCGCCGACGCTCAGCGACCCGCCATTGATTTCGAGTGTCGGGTTCGAGCAGCCGCAAAGGAGAAGCAGTCCCTCGATGCTGTTGTTCGAGCCGGTCAACGACAGCGTGCCAGGCCCATCAAGGGAGAGAGAGCCCGGACCGGAGATCTGGCCGGAGAAGATAGTTGCGAGGGGCTTGGCGCCGATGCTCAGCATGGTGCCACTGCCGATGACGACATTGCCCGCTCCCGACAGCGCACCCACCGTGGCGCCGAACCCGGCAGCGCTTGCAATCTCCATCGTCGCCCCAGCCGCGACCCCGTAATGTGAGTTCGCCGAGAACGCGGTCGAAGAGTCGGCGACCAGGCGCCCACCCAGGATACTTGTTGCGCCCGTGTAGTCGTTGTTGCCGGAAAGGGTGACCGTGCCGGAGCCGGTCTTGGCGAGTGCGCCCGTGCCGGTCACCGCGTTGGCGATGGTGATGTCGACGCCGTTGCTCTGGTCGAGCGTCAACGTGCCGGCGCCGAGAGCGATGTTGCCGGTGAGATTGGCGGTGCCGGCCGTCGCGACCGTCAGGCTACTGTTGCCGGATAGCGCGAGAGCGTTTCCACGGGCGCCGCCGCCATCCAGACCGCCGGAGATCGAGCCGCTCGCGCCCAGCGTGATGCTCAGGCTTTGACCGGAGATGCCGGCTCCTGCCTGGCCGGTCGAGCCCGGGACGATGCCGGAGCCGCCGGCGCCGCCGTCTCCACCACGCACCGCGCCATTGACCACGAAGCTGGTACCAGTGGAACCGATCAGGCCGACGCCGCCAGAGCCGCCGCTTCCGCCAGTCGCGCCGGTGCTGTTCCCTCCAGCTCCGCCGTCGCCGCCCCTGACACCGGCACCGATCGTGAGCGACGTGCCGGCTGCGCCGGTCACTGCCAAGCCGATGCCGCCGCTGCCGGCATTGCCGGCCTCCGAGTGACCGCTGCCACCATTGCCGCCATTGCCGCCCGTCGTTGTCGACGTGAGCAAGCCGAGCGCACCGGTGCCGGATATCACCGCGCCATATCCGCCGGCGCCGCCACCGCCGCCGCTTCCCGCGAGGCCATCGCCGCCATTG
Organism: Allobosea sp. 05T433; assembly: GCF_056396065.1. Lineage (NCBI taxonomy): Bacteria > Pseudomonadati > Pseudomonadota > Alphaproteobacteria > Hyphomicrobiales > Alloboseaceae > Allobosea > Allobosea sp. 05T433. The sequence continues at coordinate 37,915 of NZ_JBFTKS010000007.1, forward strand.
CCGCCATTGCCGCCTGAGACGCTGCCGGTGGGAGCCGCCACATCCACGCTGCCATGAGCGCCACCGCCGCCACCGCCAGCGCCGTTGGAATCCTGCCCGTCCTGTCCCGCAGCTCCCGCGGTGGCTCCTCCGATTCCGCCGGTGCCGCCGATACCGGCGTTGCCTCTGCCGCCTGAGCCGCCGGTTATGCCGGAGCCGCCCCCGCCGCCGCCCCCGCCGCTACCGCCGACGTTCCCGCTGTCACCGGGAAGGGTGAGATTGTCGCCACCGCCTGCGCCGTCCCCTCCGCCGCCAGCTCCGCCATCGGCCAGAGCCGGCGCAGCCAGTGCGAAGGTGAGAAGGGCGAGCATGGCAGGACGTGACCGCGCAACACAAGGTCGCCGCAGCGCGACGCCTCGCGACACCTCATCCAGTCCCGCTGCTGATGACACGCAATTGCCCCCCGGCCGAGTCCGCACCATAGCCTCTGGTGTGAGGCAGGCAACGAACCACCGTTCATCGCCGATTAACTCTGCGGAACGTTGCATTCCAGGCACAGTTCAAAGGGGCGGATTTCCAGGCCGGATTCTCGCGAGCGGCGCATCAGCTTCGCGCAAGGAGGCACCCGGCAAGGACCGCTCCGCTAATCCAGCTCGAATACTCTCTGTGGTGGCCGCGGTGCTGCTCGGCGCCAGTGGGTGGGCTGCCAGCCGAGTGGGGTGCCATCATCGGCCAGCCAAGCGGCCTCCGCTTCGCGCGTCGGGCCGCGACCATCCCGGAAGCGGGCATGCTGCGTGCGGTTGCCGTCCGTCACTTCGACCTGTGCGCTGAGCCCCCTCCGTGTGGGGGGAGTCCCGAGTGTCCAACAATTCGCCATCGCAACCATGCTTCACGTCGCGGCGACGTCCTGCTCATGCTGTTTCGCGCCTCGCATCTCACCGTGGTTCAGCAGTAACACTCCAACCTGAATCGACGATTTCCTTGTTTTGGTTCGAGCCCAGTAAAGTAGAGCATTAAATATTCAATCAGAGCGTGGCGTGAGCATATTGTGTTCTTTGTCTCGCCCTGAATGGAGAAAATAATCAGATTGATCCCTCATATTCATGCCTCAGTCACGAAAGTTGGAATGTGATCGCATCCGGAAGAGAGCTGCTTGTCTCCTAAGTTCCGATATTCTTCTTCCGCCCTCTCGGTGAGAGCTCTATTCACAGCAGAACGTAGCAAGCCGCCGATAACGCCCGTCGACCATCGAAGCAGCCAGCGATGCCAACATCCAAGCGACTACTGAGTTCGCCCGACATGCGGCTCCGGGTGATCGAGGACAAGTTCAGCATTGGAACCTGGAGCTGGGATCTCGACACATCCGAGGTCACCTGGTCGACCGGACTGTTCAGGATCCTCGGCCTGGACGCCGCGGCGGTGGTGCCAACGATCGATCTCTATCAGTCCCTGGTGCATCCGGACGACCAGCTGGACTTCAGCAATGCCATCGGGCTCGCGGCAGACAAGCGGCTCCAGGACCGGACGTTTCGGATCATTCGCCCTGATGGCAGCCTGAGATGGTTGCGCAGCAAGGGGCAGGCTCATTTCGATCGAAACGGCCGCCCTGTCGCGATGTTCGGCGTCATTACGGACGTCACCGATGTTCAGGAACTCATGACGACGCTCGATCTCGAGACGATGTGGCGGCAGGCGCTCTCTCGCCTGCTGGGTGATCACGTCTGGCGCGCCTATCCGAATGGAAAGCTGGTCGAGACGACGGAGTGGTCGAAGCTCACGGGGCAGTCACCGGCGGAAGCCAGGAACTGGGATGAACTGGCGGCCATTCACCCGGATGATCGAAGGACCTTCCTCGAAGCCTGGAAGTCTGCGGTCGCGACGGAGAAGGAATATCAGGCCACGATCAGGGTCCGGACCGTGAAAGGGGATTATGTCACCCTCACCGGACGAGCGCTCCCGGTGCGCGGACCCAGCGGGGAGATCCGGGAGTGGATTGGCTGCACGACCTATGAACACGACGCCCGTCCGCAACCGCGGCAGACGGCACCGCTGCACGCCGCGCAGGTGCGGGCGGCGCGCGCGCTCCTGAACTGGTCGGCGCCTACGCTTGCCAGGGAAGCGCAGGTTTCCTTCTCCACCATTCGCCGCATGGAAACTTCAACGGCGGGCGTCCGGTCGGAAAATCTGCGGAAGGTCCGGGACGTGTTCGAGCGCAATGGCATTCGCCTCTTCCATGACGGCGAAGGGCGGGCCTGCCTCGGCCTGGCCGAAAGGGGCGCTTCGTAGCGGGCCGATGGGCTGTCCCGGAGAGCGGGCCGGCGAGCAGCTGATCGCCAGGGCAACGCAGGCCGGGGGAGCAGAGCGCAGGCGTGCTTTCCATTGATTTGCCCTTCCGTTAGGGCATTCAATTTGCCGCGATGCTCCTGTGGCGGCTCGTTGCCGGAGCAGAAGCGATCTGCTGGAAACTCTGCCTGGACCGTACAGGCAGCAACGCACCCCAATGACCGGGAGAACCTGCCGTGAATATCTGGGCCTCGATGATCCTCATGGACGGCAGCGACCCTGCCATCGATCGTATCGTGCGGGAAACGGCCTCGGAGCGCCTGACGATCGTCTTCGTGCCGACGCCCGAAGCGGCCCCTGACGTTGCTCTGTCCCTGATCGCCGAGGGCGTCGAACTGATCGAGCTCTGCGGAGGCTTCGGCGTCGAGCCGGGTGCCGCGGTCGTCAGGGCTGTCGCAGGCCGCGCCGCGGTCGGCCTGGTCAGCTTCGGCATCGATTCCCTGACCCAGGCGGCTGCCTACAAGGCCAAGTTCGAGGCCGGCGGCTGAACGCCGCGGGGCGCCCAGGGGCGCGGCCCGGCCCGTCGCGCCCGGTTTCAACATACCAGGATATCAGGCGGACAATTTCCTCGGACCTCGGCCGGGAGGGCGCTCCGTGACGGTCTCGTTGAGACGAGTTCCTGCCGCTGATCCGGCACGCTGGTTGCTTGTTCCCAATCATGGACATGCGGTGGCGGGGCCTTCGGCCTGTGTCATCCACAAATTCCTTCGTGCCCGCCATGCTTGTGCCCCACCTGCATGGAACGGACTGGCGAAGGGGAGGAGAGGCCTGTAAATTCTCTTGCGGCGCATTATCTGCGGTGAAGCGTCAGGACGATAGCTTTGAAGACAGCGGCGACCATGGGAAGCGGAACGGAAGCGGGGCCTCGGGGCGACGGCGAAGACCTGCGCGCGCCGCTCTCAATGGCCGATCGGCCGAAACGCCCAAGTTCTCCCGTCGATGGCGGTGGCCGCGAAGGGGCCGGCACCGCCGTGCTGACGCGGACCAGGACACGCAAGCCCAATCTCTATCGCGTGCTCCTGCTCAACGACGACTACACCCCGATGGAATTCGTGGTGCATGTGCTCGAGCGGTTCTTCAACAAGGACCGCGCCGAAGCGACCCAGATCATGATGCATGTGCATCAGAACGGCGTCGGCGAATGCGGGATCTTCACCTACGAGGTCGCCGAGACAAAGGTCACCTTGGTGATGGACCTGGCGCGCAAGCACATGCATCCTCTGCAATGCGTGATGGAGAAGAAGTAGTCTTGGATTCGATCATCCTCCTGAAAGCGGAATAGGAGCGCATCAGTGCCGAGTTTCTCGCGCAGTCTCGAACAGGCGCTTCACCGGGCTCTGGCGCTCGCCAATGAGCGTCATCACGAATACGCCACGCTGGAGCATCTGCTGCTCGCCCTGGTCGATGATCAGGACGCTGCCGCCGTCATGCGCGCCTGCAGCGTCGATCTCGACATGCTGAGGCGCAATCTCGTCGATTATATCGATGCCGAGCTGAGCAATCTCGTCACCGATGGCCGCGACGATTCCAAGCCGACAGCCGGGTTCCAGCGCGTGATCCAGCGCGCGGTCATCCATGTCCAGTCCTCCGGTCGCGAAGAGGTGACCGGCGCCAATGTGCTGGTCGCGATGTTCGCCGAGCGCGAGAGCCATGCCGCCTATTTCCTGCAGGAGCAGGACATGACCCGTTACGACGCGGTCAATTACATCAGCCATGGCATCGCCAAGCGCCCCGGCGCGAGCGAGAGCCGGCCGGTGCGCGGCAGCGAGGAAGAGCCCGAGCAGCAGCAGCGCGAGTCGCGGGCCGACCAGGGCAACGATGCCGACAAGGACAAGAAGAAGAAGGAAAGCGCGCTCGAGGCCTATTGCGTCAACCTCAACCGCAAGGCGCGTGACGGGCGCATCGACCCGCTGATCGGCCGCGAGGCCGAGGTGCAGCGCACCATCCAGATCCTTTGCCGCCGGCAGAAGAACAATCCGCTGCTGGTCGGTGACCCCGGCGTCGGCAAGACCGCGATCGCCGAAGGGCTCGCGTTGAAGATCATCCGCGGAGAGGTGCCGGAGGTTCTCGAGGACGCGACGGTGTTCTCGCTCGACATGGGCACGCTGCTGGCCGGCACGCGCTATCGCGGCGATTTCGAAGAGCGCCTCAAGCAGGTGATCAAGGAGATCGAGGCCCATCCCAAGGCGATCATGTTCATCGACGAGATCCATACGGTGATCGGCGCTGGCGCGACCTCGGGTGGGGCGATGGATGCCTCCAACCTGCTGAAGCCGGCGCTGGCTTCGGGTACGCTGCGCTGCATCGGCTCGACGACCTACAAGGAATACCGTCAGTATTTCGAGAAGGATCGGGCGCTGGTGCGTCGCTTCCAGAAGATCGACGTCAACGAGCCGTCGGTGCCGGACACGATCGAGATCCTGAAGGGGCTGAAGCCCTATTTCGAGGAGTTCCACAAGCTCCGCTACACCAATGACGCCATCAAGGCGGCGGTGGAGCTGTCGGCGCGCTACATCCATGACCGCAAGCTTCCGGACAAGGCGATCGACGTGATCGACGAGACCGGCGCCTCGCAGATGCTGCTGACCGAGAGCAAGCGCAAGAAGACCATTGGCGTGAAGGAGATCGAGGCTGCGGTCGCGGTCATGGCGCGTATCCCGGCCAAGACCGTCTCCAAGGACGACGCCGAGGTTCTGCGCAATCTCGAGAACACGTTGAAGCGCACGGTCTACGGCCAGGAGAAGGCGATCGAGGCGCTGTCGTCCTCGATCAAGCTGGCGCGTGCCGGCCTGCGTGATGGCGAAAAGCCTATCGGCTGCTACCTGTTTGCCGGCCCGACGGGCGTCGGCAAGACCGAAGTGGCGCGCCAGCTCGCCGCGTCGCTCGGCGTCGAGCTGATCCGCTTCGACATGTCGGAATATATGGAGCGCCACACGGTTTCGCGGTTGATCGGCGCACCTCCCGGCTATGTCGGCTTCGATCAGGGCGGGCTTCTGACCGATCAGGTCGACCAGCATCCGCATTCGGTGCTGCTGCTCGACGAGATCGAGAAGGCCCATCCCGACCTGTTCAACATCCTGTTGCAGGTGATGGATCACGGCAAGCTGACCGACAATAACGGCAAGCAGGTCGATTTCAGGAACGTCATCCTGATCATGACGACCAATGCCGGAGCCGCCGACATGGCACGCGCAGCCTATGGTTTCACGCGGGCCAAGCGCGAGGGGGACGATACCGAGGCGGTGAACCGCCTGTTCGCGCCGGAGTTCCGCAACCGGCTGGATTCGGTAATTTCCTTCAGCCATCTGCCGAAGACGGTGGTGGCGCGTGTCGTCGACAAGTTCGTGCTCCAGCTCGAAGCTCAGCTCGCCGATCGCAATGTCACGATCGAGCTCACCGACGAAGCGCGCGAGTGGCTGGTCGAGAACGGTTACGACGAGGCGATGGGGGCGAGGCCGATGGCTCGCCTGATCCAGCAGACGATCAAGACACCGCTCGCCGACGAGGTCCTGTTCGGGCGCCTGAAGGGTGGTGGGGCGGTCAAGGTCGTCGTCGTTCAGTCCGAGACCGGCATCAAGGTGCTGGGGCTCGAATTCCCCGACGGGCCGGTCAAGCCCAAGCCGGAGAAGGACGTGGCGGCGGCGGCCGAGAAGCGCACGCCGCGGGCAAAGGCGAAGGGCTCAGCGAAGCCGGGCACGCCCGGCACACGCCGGGCGCCGAAGGGCGGCGGAGACGGCAAGGGCGGTGGCCCGGCCGAGCCGCCCAAGGCGGCGCAACGCGCCATTCGTACCGTGCCGAAGGTCCCGCTGACGAAGGCCTGAGACCGTGTTCTTTCGACGCAAGACCCAAGCTGCCGCGCTCCAGACCAGCGGCGAAGCCCCGGTACAGCCTGCCAAGGAAAAACTTGGCTGGTTCGAGAAGCGTGCGCGCCGCCGCCGGCGGCGCGTGCTGTTCGAGGAAATCCTCGGCTGGATCCTCGTGCCGGCCTTCGGCTATCTGATCTATCTCGGTATCAAGTCGGTTGGCGGCGTGCCGAAGGAAATCATCGATTTCGGCAACGAGCTGATCGGCATCGTGATGAAGGGTGGCACCTGAGAGCCACCCCTTGCCTTTGCAGGCTGTGCAAGGGTGACCGCGCGATGCCGGATGTCGGCTTCCCGCGCGCGAGCGTTTAGAACGGGTCCCGCCCGGCCATCTCAGGCCGGTGCGGCTTTTCGAGTGACCGACCCGTCAGGCGTGCAGAATCTCTCATGAGCGTATCGGCCGACTGGAGCTGGCAGCGCACCGCGCTGGCCGGGATACGCGATGCGCTGTCGCTGCCGGCCTGGGTTGTCGGCTTTGGACTCGTCGGTGTCGGCTCGCTGGCGCGCGATGTCGGCTATCCCGTCGATGTCGCTGTGCTCTCGACCATGCTGGTCTGGGCCGGGCCGTCGCAGGTGATCTTCTTCGCATCGATCGCGGCGGGGGCTGCGTGGAGCGCGATCGCGCTTGCGATCGGCTTTGCCTCGCTGCGCTTCCTGCCGATGACGGTGGCGATCCTGCCGCTGCTGCGCCGGCCGGGGCAAGGCATCGCGATGCAGCTGCTGCTCGCGCATTACGTTGCCGTTACCGCCTGGACCGAGGGCCTGCGCCGCCTGCCGGGGATCGCGCCGCACCAGCGCGTGGCCTATTTCCTCGGCTTCGCCAATGCCTGCATGATGGTGAGCGCAGCGGGCACCTATGCAGGCTATTACCTCGTTGGAGCGCTTCCGCTTCCGCTTGCTGCCGGGCTGCTCTGCCTGACCCCGATCTTCTTCCTCGCATCGATCGCTGCCGGTATCCGCCACCGCGGGGACTTCATCGCGATGGGGCTTGGCCTTGCGCTGGCGCCGATCTTCGACCGTCTGATGGGCAGCGGCTTCGACCTGATCGTCTCCGGCCTGATCGGCGGCAGCATCGCCTTTGCCGTGCGGCGCATCGGGGCGCGGCGCGCATGACACAGCCGATCCCGCTGCTCGACGGCCCATTCTGGCCCTATCTCGCGCTGCTGCTCTTCGCTTTCCTGCCGACCGAGATCTGGCGCTGGCTCGCAGTCGCCTTCGCGCGGCGCATCAACGCCGATTCGCCCGCATTGGAATGGGTGAGGGCGGTGGCGACGGCGTTGCTCGCCGGGGTCGTCGCCAAGTTGATCATCGCGCCGCCAGGCGCGCTCGCGGCCTTGCCGCTCTCCTTGCGCGTCGGAGCGTTGGCGGCGACGCTGGCCATCGTCCTGTTCGACCGACGGCGCGTTTTTCTCGCCGTCATTGTCGGCGAGGCGGTGCTGATCGGCGGCGGCTGGATGCTGAGCCAGGCGGCCTGACAGGTCCCTCAGGGACCAGGCTGCTGAAGATGGCGCAGCTTGTCGGGATTGCGGACCACGTAGATGGCGTGGATCAGCCCGTCGCGGATGTCGAGCGCCGTTGCCTGCAGGGTCTGGCCGTTCTCCAGGCTGACATAGCCGGGCAGGCCATTGACCAGTACAGGTTCATAGCTGGTCGTCGAGACGTTGCGCTGGGTCAGTGCGTGGGAGAGGCGCGCAAAGAAACGAGCGACCTTGTCCGCGCCGAAGATCAGCTTGAACACGGCCTGGACCTTGCCGCCGCCATCGCTGTGCAGGACGACATCCTCGGCGAGCAGACGCTGCAACATCGTCGGGTCGGATTGATGTGACGCCTTGAAAAAGGCCTCGGCGAAGCGCGCGGCCTCCTCCCGGGAAACCTTGTTGCGCGGCGGCGTGTCGAGCCGGACATGGTCGCGTGCGMGCTTGGCGAGCTGACGGCAGGCGGCCTCGCTGCGCTCCAGCATTGCGGCGATCTCAGTGAAGTCCATGTCGAAGATGTCGTGCAGAAGGAAAGCCGCCCGCTCCAGTGGAGACAGGCGTTCGAGAGCCAGCATCAGGGCGATGGGGGCATCGAGCTCGTCATCGGCGACCTCGGCGCTGCCGAGTCTTTCGACGAGCGGTTCCGGTAGCCAGGTCCCGACATAGAATTCGCGGCGGCTGCGGGCCGATTTCATCTGATCGAGGCAGAGCCGCGTCACTACCTGGGCGAGATAGGCGCGAGGGTTCGAGATTTCGTCGCGACTGGCCTCGTGCCAGCGCAGCCAGGCATCCTGGACGATATCCTCGGCGTCGCTGACGGAGCCCAGCATTCGATACGCAAGTCGGGTCAGGAAGCGCCGATGCTGTTCGAACGCGGTCTGCAGGGTCATGAATGCCATCTCGCAGGTGAGCGAGAGCCCGCGACAGCGGACTCTCGGATTTCTTGCGCAGGATCCCTGCGCGAGGCGGCCTCAGGCAGCCGCGGACCGTTGGCGATCCTGCGGGTGCCGGGCTCGGAAGCCGGCATTGATGCGGTTCCAGGTGTTGATTGCTCCGATCGCGACCGAAAGATTGACCGCTTCGGCTTCGCTGAAATGCTCGCGCAATTCGGAGAAGGCCTCGTCGCTCGCACTGGCTTCGGACAAGCGCGTCAACGCCTCGGCCCAGCGCAGGGCAGCGCGCTCGCGCGGGGTGTAGAGTTCCGACTCGTGCCAGGCGCTCAGCAGATAGAGCCGCGCTTCGGTCTCGCCGGCCTTGCGCGCATCGGCCGAGTGCATGTGCAGGCAATAGGCACAGCCGTTGATCTGCGATGCGCGCATCTTCACCAGTTCGAGCAGGCTGTGCTCCAGCCCGCACTCTTCGACATAGTTCTGCATTCCCAGGACGGCGTTGACCGCGGCCGGAGCAACCTGGAAGACATTGAGGCGTTGGGGCATGAACTTCTCCATCTGTGTCTGATGGAAGCAAGACGAGGCAGGCCCGACGCCTGTGACATGCCTTCAGATATTTTTTAGCGCGGCCCGGATTTTTTCGGCGTTCGCAGCAAGCACGTCATTCGCCTCCATCGCACCCGTATGGGGGCGAAGCGCAACGCCGTCCCAGCGCGGCATGACATGGACATGCAGGTGGAACACGACCTGGCCGCCAGCCGGCTCGTTGAACTGCTGGATGGTGATGCCGTCGGCTGCGCAGGCGCTCTTCACGGCATGGGCGAGCTTCTGGGTCGTCAGCGCCACTGCCTTGAGCGCGTCCGGCGGCGCATCGAACACATTGCGGCAGGCGGCCTTGGGGAGGACAAGGACGTGCCCGTCGGCACGGGGCATGATGTCCATGATGGCGACGGTCTCGTCGTCCTCATAGACCTTGTGGCTGGGCAGCTCGCCGCGCAGGATCTTGGCGAAGACATTGGCAGAATCATAGGCGGTCATCGTTGGCCGGTCCGTTCTACGGGAAAGATACTGTCAGGGTGAGGTGCGCTGCCGCCCAGCGTCAAGAGACAGCGTCTCGATGATTGCGGCATCCAGCACGAGATCGTCGCGCGCGCCAAGCAGCCAGAGGTCGCGCGCCTCGAAACGCAGGAGCGGGCGATGCCACCAGCGCTCCACGATACCGGCGAGCGCGGCGGCCTCGGCGGGGGAAAGGTCGTCGGTCAGATTGTAGAGGCCGACGACATAGAGATCGGTCTGCTGCCGACCGAGCGCAGATTGAATGGCATGAAAGACGTTCTGGCCGTCGCGCTGCTCCGGATAGGCGCGCAGATAGAGCCGGCCACGATTGACGTTTCCGGAGAACAGGCCGCGCAGTTCGACGGTGAGGCGACCGAGATCGCCGAGCGCTGCTCGAGCAGCGGGATCGATGGACGGCGGAACGTCCGTGCCAAGCGAGCCGCAGAGGGTGGCGTGCAGGCGCTCGGCGCGCCTCGGCAGGATATCCCAGGCGATCTTTGCGGCGAATGGCGCGGTCTTCAGCTCGGATTCCATGGCGATGAACGCGGGCGAGGCACGCAGCGCGGCATCGTCGACCGGCAGCACGAGCGAGAAGACCGACGGGTGCCGTCCCATGTCGTAGAAGCGCCCCGGCAGATTTGCGATCACGCCCGGGTGATGCGGGGCAACCAGCGGCAAGTGGGCGAGGCGATAGGCGTCGTCGAGCAGCAGCGGCTCCCCGGACGCGAAGGCGGTGCGGCTACGATCATAGCTGAGCACTGCGTCGTCGCAGAATGTGACCTCTCGCGCAGGATGGGCGCCGCCGCTGTCACGCTTCATCTGTGCGTCCATCCCTGCGGAACGGGCTCTCAGCCGCGAGCGCCGCGCAGGCGGCTGCAATATGCTCGCGCTCGGTCCCGAGATAGGCCGAAACCGCGCGGCGCAGACCGGGATCGGCGAGGTGATGGGCCGAGCGCGTGATGACGGGGCGATAGCCGCGCGCGATCTTGTGTTCGCCCTGGGCGCCGGCTTCGACGCGGGCGAGCCCATGTGCGATCGCGTAGTCGATCGCCTGGTGGTAGCAGAGCTCGAAATGAAGGAAGGGGTGGTCCTCGATGCAGCCCCAGTTGCGGCCATAGAGCGTGTTCGCTCCGCGGAAATTGATGGCGCCTGCGATATAGCGCCCGGCGCGGCGGGCCATGACCAGCACGATGCGCTCGCCCAGTGCTTGCCCGACCAGTGAAAAGAAGCGCCGGTTCAGATAGGGCCGGCCCCATTTGCGCGAGCCGGTATCCTGATAGAAGGCGAAGAAATCATCCCAGACCGCCTCGGTCAGGCCGGAGCCGCTGAGAACCTCCACCGTGATGCCGACCGAAAGCGCCTCACGCCGCTCGCGTTTCAGCGCCTTGCGCTTGCGCGAGGCAAGGGTGGCGAGGAAATCGTCATAGGTCGCGAAACCGTCATTGCCCCAGTGGAACTGGAGATCGTGGCGCTCGAGATAGCCCGCCTCGATCAGTGCACCGAGATCGGGCTCCTGCGCGAAGGTGACGTGGATCGAGGAGGAGCGTGTCTGGTCGCGCAGTGCCTCCAGCCCGGCGATCAGGCCGGCGCGTGCTTCGCCGGTGCGCGGCCCGTCCGCCGCGAGCAGGCGGGGACCCGTTGCGGGGGTGAAAGGCGCGGCCACCTGGAGCTTGGGATAATAATGCCCGCCGGCCCGTTCATAGGCGTCGGCCCAGGCATGATCGAAGACATATTCGCCCTGGCTGTGACCCTTCACGAAACTCGGTGCCGCCGCGAGCAGCCGGTCGTCGCCGTCCTCGACGAGGAGATAGGCGGGAGACCAGCCGGAGCGGCCGCCGACGCAGCCGCTTTCTTCCAGGGCTCTCAAGAAGGCGTGAGAGACGAAGGGGTTATCTGTGTCGTGTTGAGAAAGTGAATCGGTTGCTTCGCAGCTTGATTCAAGTCGTGCAGGCGAAGGCACGCTGGCCGCATGCGGGTTGGCGCAGGCGTCCCAGGCTTCCGCCGGCACGGATTTCAACGAGGTCGCGACCCGGACCCGCAGGTCGTTGCGGTCGCGACCTGCACTCAAGGGCGGAACCCTTCGAAGACCATCTGGTCGGCGTGAGCGCGGGCTGTTTCCCGATCCTCGGGGGTGCGCACCGTCCAGCTCATCAGCGGCAGGCCAAGTGCCTTGTTGCAGAGGAACGGGGCGGCACTTGGCAGATCCGAGACCTTCCAGGACAGGAAATCGGGGCGGCTTTCCTCGAAATGCAGCAGGTTCGCGAGCGCGTGCTTCTGGCGCGCGTCGAGCCGGTCATAGTCGGAATAGGCATATTCGTTCATGGCCACGATGCCGCGCGGGATCGCCGGAGCGAGCTCGCGCAGGGCAGTGACGATCGTCGGATCGAAGGACTTGAAGACGATCGGCTGACCGGAGCGCCTGGCGACGATTTCGGCTGCGCGTCGCGTCAGCGCGAGATCGCCGTCGAAGCGGCTCTTGACCTCGATCACCAGCGGCACGCGGCCGGCGATCCGATCAAGAAACGCGTCGAGGGTCGGAATCCTGTCGCTGCTGCCCTTCAATGAAATCGCGGCAAGCGCATCCGCCGTCCTGGCATTGACATTGCCGGTCTCAGCCGTCAGCCGATCGAGCACGAAATCGTGAAACACCATGGCTTGGCCATCGGCGCTGAGCTGGATGTCGCATTCGATGCCGAAGGTGCCGGCAATGGCGGCGTCTGCCGCCGAGATGCTGTTCTCGATCAGGCCGGCGGCGAGGTCGTGCAGGCCGCGATGCGCGATCGGCCGCGCGACCAGCCAGTCGAGGGAAGGACGCGCGCTCATCAGGCGATCTCGAACATCGCCTCGACCTCGACAGCGGCATCTGCCGGCAGTTCGGCGACGCCGACGGTCGAGCGGGCATGGCGGCCGCGATCGCCGAGAACCTGGACCATCAGGTCGGACGCGCCGTTCATGATCGCGGGAAGCGCCGAGAAATGCGGGGTCGCGTTGATGAATCCGCCAAGCCGGACGCAGCGTTTGATGCGCTCGAGATCGCCGCCAAGCGCGGCTTTGGCCTGCGCCAGCACGTTGATCGCGCAGAGACGCGCGGCCTCGAGCCCGGCTTCGTTGAAGATCTCGGCGCCGAGCTTGCCCTTGTGCTTGTCGGAGAGCTTGCCGTCGAGGCCAAAGCAGATCTGCCCGGAGATCACCAGCAGGTTGCCGGTGATGACATAGGGCACATAGTTCGCCACGGGCGCAGCGGGAGCGGGCAGGGTGATGCCCAGTGCAGCGAGGTTGGCTTCGATTTCGCTCATCGGGTCAGGCTCCTGGCGCTCGGTCGAGTCGGATCATCTGCGCGGTGGCCCGCCTGGGCCTCGGCCCAGAGCTGCGGCGACGCAGGATTCCTACATGGCCGATGGCCGGGTAAGCCGCAAGCGCGGGGCCTGCCAAGCGGGGTTGTGCCATGGGCGTAGCTCGCCGCGATATGCGCCTTGTTTGCGCCATTGCCGCATTGCACTAGACTCAGCGATCAGGTGCAGCAAGGCGGCGGGCAAATGAACAGAATCGGTTTCGGTCTCCTGGGCTCGGCGGGCGCTGCGACGCTCCTGCTGATGGCATTGCCAACGGCCGCTCTGGCGCAGGCCAAACCAGGGGATCGCGTCGTCCTGGTGCCGCACCGCGCAGTCTACGATCTCGTGCTCGACGATGGGAAACCGGCCAAGAACATCGAGGCGGCTCGCGGGCGCATTGCATTCGACTTCACCGGCGATGCCTGCGAGGGTTATGCACTCTCCTTCCGGCAGGTGACCCAGCTCACCAGTGAGGGCGGGCCGCGCACGATCGATGCCCGGACGACGAGCTTCGAAGCAGGAGACGGCCAGAGCTACCGCTTTAAGACCGAGAGTTCCGCAAGTGGCGCGCCGACCGAAGTCGTCGACGGCACTGCGAAGAAGTCGGGAGCCGACGGCTATGAGGTCAAGCTGACCGCTCCCAAGGCGGAGACGCATCGTGAGGCCGGCGACGCGTTGTTCCCCAATGCGCAGATGAAAGCGCTGATCCTGGCGGCGCGAGCGGGCCAGAACACCTTTAGCGTGCGGCTCTATGACGGCGCCAATAGTGGCAAGGAGGTCTATGACACGCTCTCCGTCATCGGCAAGCACATCGAAACGCCGCCGAGCGAGGCGCCCTTGAGGCGCCCGGAATTCGAGAAACTGACACGCTGGCCGGTCACCGTATCCTATTACAAGGTCGGTTCAGGCGAGGTCACGCCGGCCTATTCGATCTCGTTCGAACTGTATGAGAATGGTGTCACCGGCGCGGTCCGGATGGACTATGGCAGTTTCGCGTTGCGCGGCACGCTCACGCGTCTGGATTTTCTGCCTCATCAGGATTGTGCGAAGTAGACTTGGTCCCCGATGGCGGTCGGTCCGGGCTGCGCAGGCTCAGGCCTTTTCCGATCGCATCATCGCCGAAGCGGGCGCGGAGCTTGTCGAGCGCGCCCTCCATGGCCTTGAGACGCGGCGTGGCAACGTCGGCGAGGTCGCCATGGTCGGCCTCCTCGGGGCCGGTGAGATCGCTCGCGCCGATGCCGATCAGCCGGTAGCGCTGCCCGGTGCATTCGCGCTTCAGCAGTTCGCGTCCGGCCGCAAAGAGGCGCCCGGCGAGCTGCGTTGGTTCGGGCAGGCGGCTCGCACGCGTGATCGAATGAAACTCTGCCGTCTTCAGCTTCAAGGTGACGGTTCGCCCGGCAAGCTCCTGGGCCTTGAGGCGCTTCGAGGTCTTCTCGCACAGCCGCCAGAGAATCGGCTCCAGCTCGTCGAACCGGGAGAGGTCGACATCAAGCGTGGTTTCGCTGGAGACGCTCTTGGTCTCGTGATCCGGCGTCACCTTGCGGGCGTCGATGCCATTGGCGAGGTTCTTCAGCCGCGGTCCGTCCTTGCCGGCGAGCCGGAACAGCGCCTGTGTCGGCGCGTCCCGCAAATCGCCGATCAGACGAAAGCCGGATTCGGCCAGCTTGGCTGCGCTTGCCTTGCCGATGCCCGGGATCAGGCTGACGGGTTTGTCCGCGAGAAAGGCGACGGCTTCACCGCGGCCGATGATGGAAAAGCCGCGCGGCTTGTCGAGGTCGGAGGCGACCTTGGCCAGGAACTTGGCGTAGGACAGGCCGACGGAAATGGTGATGCCGATCTCGTCTTCGATCCGCCTGGCGAAGCGCGCCAGCGTGATGGCCGGGCTGGCGTGATGCAGCCGCTCGGTGCCCGAGAGATCAAGGAAGGCCTCGTCGATCGATAACGGTTCGACCAGAGGGGTCAGTTCCCGCATCAGCTGCCTGACCTCGCGCCCGACAGCGACATATTTCGCCATGTTGGGCTTCACCACGACGGCTTCCGGGCAGGCCTTCAAGGCCTGGAACATCGGCATGGCGGAACGCACACCGTATGTGCGGGCAATATAGCAGGCCGTGGAGACGACGCCGCGCTTGCGGCCGCCGATGATCACCGGCTTGTCGAGCAGGGACGGATCGTCCCGCTTCTCGACCGCGGCGTAGAAGGCGTCACAGTCGATATGAGCGAGGCTCAGGCTGTCCCGTTCGGGGTGGCAGATCAGGCGCGGCGAGCCGCAGGCGCGACAGCGGCGTGAGGCTCCCGCCGCGCCGTCGTTGTCAGTGAGGCAATCGCGGCAGAACGCAGGCGCTTGGCGCGGACGGTCACGCTCTTCTGTCAAGCATCGTCACCGTGATGGGGGCCAGCGAGGGTTTCCCGCGCCTGCCCAATGATTTCCGGATTCAGGCTTAAATTTCCGACAAATTCGAGCAGGAGCGATTCGTTGCCGAGAAGGTGATCGAGCACTGCGACCAGGAAGCCGGGCTCGCCGGCTGCTGCACGCAATGTCTCCGGCCCAAGCCCTGTTGCGGCCAGAAATAGCGCGATTCGCGCGGAATCGGCAGCGAGGAAGCCCAATGCGCGCAGGGCAAGGGTTTCAGCATCGGGTGAAGCGATCGAGCGTGGCATGGTCGGTTGTCGGGTCCAGGATCAGGTTTGCGTTTCGTCAACGGCTGGCGTGCTAGGATGATCATCGAACGGAGCTGTCGGCTTGGAAAGCCTGGAATAGACCGACGCCTTCCGAGGCGAAACAGGGGAACGGCATGACGAAGACGGTCCTGATCGTCGAGGACAACGAGCTCAACATGAAGCTCTTCAACGATCTTCTCGAGGCGCATGGCTATGCGACGCTGAAGACGGCCGATGGCATCGAGGCTATCGAGCTGGCGCGCGCCCATCATCCCGATCTGATCCTGATGGATATCCAGCTTCCCGAAGTCTCGGGTCTGGAGGTCACGAAGTGGATCAAGGAAGACGACACGCTCAAATCCATTCCCGTGATCGCGGTGACCGCCTTCGCAATGAAGGGAGATGAGGAGCGGATCCGGGAGGGCGGCTGCGAGGCCTATCTCTCGAAGCCGATCTCGGTTGCCAAGTTCCTGGAAACGGTACGCGCCTATGCCGGCGCGGCCTGAGCGGCGGGAGCGGCTCCATGTCTGCGCGTGTCCTGGTCGTCGATGACATCCTCACAAATGTGAAGCTGCTCGAGGCCAAGCTGTCGGCGGAATATTTTGACGTGACGACGGCCCTCAACGGGGTCGACGCCCTGGCGATCTGCGAGCGCGGCGAGGCGGATATCGTGCTGCTCGACGTCATGATGCCGGGCTTGAACGGGTTCGAGGTCTGCCGGCGGCTGAAGAACAGCCCGACCACCGCCCATATCCCCGTCGTGATGGTGACCGCACTCGACCAGCCGAGCGACCGGCTGAAGGGGCTCGATGCCGGAGCCGATGATTTCCTGACCAAGCCGATCGACGATGCCGCGCTCTTCGCCCGGGTGCGCAGCCTGGTGCGTCTGAAGTCGGTCACCGACGAATTGCGCCACCGGGCAATTGCATCGCGGCGTCTCGGTATCGCCGACCCGCTGGCTGCAGCGGCGTCCGAGACCGGGCTGAACGGCCGCGTCCTGCTGATCGAAGATCGTCCCACGGCTTCCGAGCGGCTCTCCAGCGCGCTGTCGACGTTTCACAGCGTCGAGGTCGAGGCAGACCCGAACCTGGCTCTCGCCAAGGCGGCCGAGGGCGATTTCGAAGCCATCCTTGTCAGTCTCGACCTGCAGAACCATGACGGCCTCAGGCTGTGCAGCCAACTGCGCTCATTGGAGCGGACCCGCAACGTCTCGGTGCTGCTGCTCGGCGAGGCCGAGGACCGCGCTCGCATCCTGCGCGGGCTGGAGATCGGTGCACATGATTTCCTGATGCGTCCGGTCGACCGTAACGAGCTGTTGGCGCGGGTGCGCACGCAGATTCGCCGCAAGCGCTTCACCGAGCGCCTGCGCGACAGTGTCCAGTCCTCCATGGAAATGGCGGTGATGGATCAGCTCACCGGGCTGCATAATCGGCGCTATCTCGACAGCCGCCTCAGCACCCTTTTCGACGAATCGGCACTCAGAGCCCGGTCGCTTGCCATGCTCGTCCTCGATGTCGACCGCTTCAAGGTCGTCAACGACAGTTGGGGGCATGACGCCGGCGACGAGGTGCTGCGCGAGTTCGCGGACCGGGTGCGCGCCTGCACGCGCGGCATCGATCTCGTCGCCCGCCTGGGGGGCGAGGAGGTCGTCGTCGTACTGCCGGATACGACATTGGATGCGGCCTTCGCCGTGGCCGAGCGAATCCGGGAGAAGGTCGAGGTCGAGCCCTTCACCATCCAGCGCAACTCACGGACGATCGGCGTCACCGTTTCAATCGGCGTCGCCAGCCGGCGCGCCGGCGATTTCTCGCCGGCCGAGATGATGAAGCGGGCGGATGATGCGCTTTACCGCGCCAAGGAAAGCGGCCGGAACCGCGTGATCGTCGCCAGTGCGGCGTAAACCAACCCTGTAAACCTTTCCAGGTAGGGTTAACCATCGATGAAGATTCGAGAATCGATCTGATTCAATTGCAATCGAAAGGCGGGTGCGTAGGGTCATTTCCAACGCAGCCCGCCCTGGGCTGCCCGATATGCCCCTCGGGAGCTCAGGTCCGCCGCATCTCCTGGGAATCCGATGGGCTCGGTCGGTCGGCCGCGGGACATCTGGCCTCATCAGAACCGCAGCCGGCCGGCCACCACTCCCCCCAGTCGCGCGATCAGAGATAGTGCGACAGCCCGGCCGCGACGGCGTAGCCGAACAGGCCGAAAGCCGCGAGCAGGCCAAGCAGCATCAGCCCAGCCTTGATTCTGCTCGACGCGAAGCGCGAGGAATCGAGTTCGACGATCAGCTTCAGGAATTCACGCACCGCTCCGTGCGGCCTGGCGGGACGTGCCGCCTTCTTGTCACCGCTGCTCACACGAAACTCCGCATCGCGACTGGAGATTGTCCGCGTCGAAAATGGGGGGAGCGGAGCCATTCGGCAAGCCCCGAAGGTCGGCGGAAGACTTGGGCGCGGGGCGGCCCGAGCCGCAATTCCTGCCAGTGAAGCTCGCTGGAATGTGTTTATGCTGCGATGCAGCATGCGCATCCCCGTCCGCGCCAGTTCGTGATAGTCTCTTGCAGATTCGACTCCGGTGGGACCCGGGGCAGAAGAGGCTGGCCTGAGATCCTCAAACGGGGAGCGACCCATGCGTATTCTCGCATTGGCGCTCTGCCTCGCGGCGTTTCTGCCGGGCGGAGGGCTTGTCCATGCACATAGCTGGTATCCATACGATTGTTGCAGCGACCAAGACTGCTGGCCCATGGGCCAGGATGTCGACGCGCGCGAGCCGGATCCCCGGATCGTGCCCGGCGGCTACCTGACCTATGACGGCTATTTCATCCCTGAGGGGGCGACGCGTGCGTCCCAGGATGGCCGCTTTCATATTTGCCGGCGGGGTGGAACCCTGACCGGTAGCGTGATTGCTCCGTCGCAGAAGCCGTTCTGCCTGTTCGTGCCCAGACAGGTGTTCTGAACAGGACCGAATCGTAGGCAAAAAAGAACCGCCCGGATCACGGGCGGTTCCTTGAACTTTGGTTATGCCGAAAAGGCGACCAGGATCACTTGATCTTGGTTTCCTTGAACTCGACGTGCTTGCGCGCGACCGGGTCGTACTTCTTCTTCGACATCTTTTCGGTCATCGTGCGGGAGTTCTTCTTCGTCACGTAGAAGAAGCCGGTATCCGCCGTCGACAGCAGCTTGATCTTGATGGTCACGGCCTTGGCCATGGGTTCCGTCCTCGAGCCTGGCGGGCCGCGGTCTGGCCCTCATAAAACAAAATGGCCGGGGGAACCCGGCAAACCGTTCCCGGGGAGATGCCGCAAGCCAGTGGCGAAGTCAAGAAAGAATGCCCGGACGGAGCGAACAGTTTGCCTCAGGGGCAACCTGTCAGAGTTCCTCGCGCACGAAATTCAGGTTTTTCTCCCAGAAATAGGGCACCGGGAGATAAGGGCTGAAGCCGGCTGCTATCCTGGCCTCGACTTCCTTGATGATGACCTGGGTAATCGTCGGCAGGTCGAGCTGCCTCGCTTCATCAAAATTGACCCAGACCAGTTCGATCAGCTCGGAATCAGGGCCGGTGACGCCCTCGACGCTGCCGCCGAGCGCATCGTAGTCGACGACGAAGAAACGCGTGTCGAAGCGCTTCGGGCGCCGCGGCGGTGTGACGGCACGCGCGACGAAGGTTACGGCGCTGAGATCGGGATAGACGCCATGGCTGGCGAATTCGGTCCAGGTGCCTTCCGGGGGATTCTCGGGCACTCCGAACTCATCCGAGCCGAAGAGCAGGCCGGTTTCCTCAAAGGTCTCGCGGATGGCGGCCATGGCCAGCGCTCGGGCCTTGTTCGGGCTGGGGCGCACCGTGCGCTTGGCCAACCGGTCCTCGCAGATCTGCGGAATCGCGCCGGTTGCTGCCATGCGCCGATCGCCGGCGTCGACGCGTCCGCCCGGGAAGACGAATTTGCCAGGCATGAACTTGTGTCCGAGGTGGCGTTTGCCCATCAGCACCCGGGGGGCTGCGCCGCTCCGATCGAGGATCAACATCGTCGCAGCGTCATGCGGCCGGGTGTTGGTCGCGGTCCGGCTGCGCTCTGCCTGAGTCAGGATGACGGCGTTGTCGTTCATTGCCGGGATGCCATGGATGTGCCGGGCTGGCGCTCGGGCAGGGGAGGTGCGTTGTCGAAACCATGCATGCGCATGGCCCATTGCAGGCCGATGACCCCGCCCTTGACCGGTTGCATCAGCACGAGCGACAGGAACAGTGTCAGCGGCAGCCAGACCGCCATATGCAACCACATCGGCCATTCCGCATATTTCTCGACCAGGACCAGGCCGCCGACGATGACGTGGCCGACAATGGTGATAACGATATAGGGCGGCAGATCATCGGCACGCTGGTGGTGCAGCGCCTCGCCACAGGCCTCGCAGCGGTCGACCGACTTCAGGAAGCCCCGGAACAGCCGGCCTTCGCCGCAATGGGGGCAGCGGCACATCAGGCCGCGGCGGATCGCCAAACGCCAGTCGCGCTCGACCGGCTGGTCGATGGAACTGTGAACCTGAACCGACATCATCGCCTCTTGCCCGGCTTCGCCTTGCCGAAGGGGGGCTTGCCCTTGGCTCGGCCGGACAATGGTCGCCTCGGGCCGCTTTTGCCAGAGTGGCCCGATGTCACACGCCGACCCTCGGAGAGCAATTCGAAGCGTAGCGCGCCGGCGACGGGGGCGGCTTCGACGAGGCGGACATGGACACGATCGCCGAGGCGCCAGCTCTCGCCTGTGCGCTCGCCTGTCAGAGCATGCGCCGCTTCGTCGTAGCGATAATAGTCTCCGCCCAGCGTCGAGGCCGGGATGAAACCGTCTGCTCCGGTGCCGTCGAGCTTCACGAACAGGCCGGCCCGGTTCACGCCGCCGATGCGTCCGTCGAAGCTCGAGCCGATCTGGTCCGCAAGGAAATGGGCGATCAACCTGTCGGTGGTCTCGCGTTCGGCCGCCATGGCGCGGCGCTCGGCGGCCGAGATCCGGGTCGCGATCTCGCGCAGTTCGGCGAGCGTGGTCGCTTTGGGCAGTCCGTCATCGCCGAGTTTCAAGGCTGAGATCAGGCCACGATGCACGATGAGGTCGGCATAGCGCCGGATCGGCGAGGTGAAATGGGCATATCGGCGCAGGTTGAGCCCGAAATGTCCGTAGTTCTCGGCGACATATTCGGCCTGTGCCTGGGTGCGCAGGATCACCTCGTTCAGGAAGAGCTCGTTCTCCGAGCCCTTGATCATGGCGAGGATGCGGTTGAACAGCACGGGGCGCAGTGCGCCATCCTTCGGCAGCTTGATGCCGACCGAGGCCAGCACTTCGCCGAGTGCCCGCATCTTCTCGAGCGACGGCTCGTCATGGCAGCGATAGATCAGCAGACTGCCAGCCTTCTCCAATGTCTCGGCGGCGGCGACATTGGCGAGGATCATGAACTCCTCGATCAGCCGGTGCGCGGCCAGCCGCTCGGGCGCGATGACACGGTCGACGGAGCCGTCGGGCTTGAGGATCAGCTTGCGCTCGGGCAGATCGAGGTCGAGCGGCTGGCGTTGATCGCGGGCGCGGGAGGCGACGCCATAGGCCGCCCAGAGCGGCATCAGGACGCTTTCGCGGATCGGGCCGGTCAGGTCGTCCGGCTTGCCGTCGATGGCGGCCTGAACCTGCTGATACGAGAGCTTCGCCGCCGAGCGTATCAGGATGCGGTGGAAGCTATGGCTCTTCTTCGAGCCGTCGGCCTTCAGGATGAGGCGGACGGCGAGTGCCGGCCTGTCCTCGCCGCCGCGCAGTGAGCAGAGATCGTTGGAGATGCGCTCGGGCAGCATCGGCACGACGCGGTCGGGGAAATAGACCGAGTTGCCCCGCTCCAGCGCCTCGCGGTCGAGCGCGGAACCCGGGCGGACGTAAGATGCGACATCGGCGATCGCGACCGTGACGACATACCCGCCTTCATTGGCCGGGTCGGTGTCGGGCGCAGCATGGACTGCGTCGTCATGGTCCTTGGCGTCGGCGGGATCGATGGTGATCAGCGGCAGCGCGCGCCAATCCTCGCGGCCAGCTGTGCTGGCGTGCGGGGCGGCTTCTGCCTCCACCAATGTCGCAGGGGAGAACTCGTTGGGAATACCGTGGGTATGGATTGCGATCAGGCTGACGGCGCGCTCGGATTTCAGCGAGCCCAGCCGTTCGCGCACCCGCGCTTCCGGCGGGCCGAAGCGGCCTTCGCGCCGCAGCGAAACCGAGACAAGGTCCCCGTCCTGAGCATCGCCGGTCTGCCCTTTGGGGATCAGCGCCTCGCGGCCCTGGGCCTTCTTGTCGACCGGGATCAGCCGGCCCGAGCCGTCGGGCAGGGCGCGGAAGATGCCGAGCACCTGCGCCTTGCCCTTGCCCATGATCTTGAGCACGCGGCCGGAATAGGCGAAGCCGTCCATGCCCCGGAGGCGGGTGAGCTTGAGCAGGACCTGATCGCCGACCCCGGCAGCGGCGGAGGCGAGCTTGCGCGAGCGGATTTCGCGCGGGCGTTCCACCAGGATCCTGGGCGGAGCGCCTTCATCGGCCTCGTTCCATTCGAGCGGGGCGGCAACAAGGTCGCCGTCACGATCCCGGGCCTTGATCTCGCATAGCAGCACGGGGGGCAGGGCGCCGCGCGGATGAACCGGCCTGTCCTTGCCGTCGCCGCCGAGTTCGCCTTCCTCGGCGAGATCCTTGAGCATGCGCTTCAGCCAGATCTTGCCTCCGCCCGAAAGGCCAAAAGCCTTGGCGATCTCGCGGCGGCCGACTTCGCGGCCGGCAAGGCGCTCGCTCTCGATGAAGTCGAGAATCGCCTCGCGGCTCGGTTCAGGCGCGAGCGATGACACGGGCTAAACTCGTCTGATGGGAATGAGAATGAAGAAACACGTGGCCTCTGTGCCACGTCCGGAGCTGCTGCGCCAGAACCGGGACTGCAGGGCTGCTCCCGGAAACGAGAAGGGCCGCCCTTTCGGGCAGCCCTTCCATTGTCGAACCGCGGCCCGGCGAACCGGACCTGAAGGTGCGAAAACTCACGCGGAACAAGACTCCCACAGGGAATGAGTCCAGGTCCGCCCGCCTTGCACCAGCGGTTGATGACAATGAGACACTGGATCACCTCCTTTCAGTTGTTACCGACAAGAGAGAGGCTAAGGCGATTCTCCTTACTTCGTAAATGCTAAAATTTACGCTGTCCCCTTCGTCGAAACCACTGCGTTTCCGGGCTCGACTGTGCGGGCGTGCGGGCTGCAAAAAGGGCAGGCACGGTTTCTGTCTAAAAAATGAGCAGTCCCTTCGCGATTGCAGCATCGTTGCGTGCGGCGCGAGATGATTGGCAGAAATTGTCTTCGATTTCGTCCTGATGACACGGATTTGCGTGCTTTCCCCGGTTGGCACGTCGCTTGCGAACCTTCCTGAACAGGCCGGCAAGGCCAGTCAGCGCTCGAGGGGAGCGCGCCAACAAAAGTGTTCGGGAGATCAGGCCGTGAATACTACTCGTCGCGTCGTATTGGGCGCCGCACTGGCGGGCGCAACATTCCTGGGGTCGTTCCTGCCGGTCGCTGCGCAGGAGACCATCAAGGTCGGCATCCTCCACTCTCTCTCGGGCACGATGGCGATCTCCGAGACGACGTTGAAGGACGTCATGCTCATGCTCATCGAGGAGCAGAACAAGAAGGGCGGCGTGCTCGGCAAGAAGCTCGAGGCCGTCGTGGTCGACCCGGCCTCGAACTGGCCGCTCTTCGCCGAGAAGGCGCGCGAACTGATCAACAAGGACAAGGTCGCCGCCGTTTTCGGCTGCTGGACCTCGGTGTCGCGCAAATCGGTTCTGCCCGTCTTCAAGGAGCTGAACTCGATTCTGTTCTATCCCGTGCAATACGAGGGCGAGGAGAGTGAGCGCAACGTGTTCTACACTGGCGCCGCGCCGAACCAGCAGGCGATCCCGGCCGTCGATTACCTTGCCAAGGAAGAGAAGGTCGAGCGCTGGGTGCTCGCCGGCACCGACTACGTCTATCCGCGCACGACCAACAAGATCCTCGAGGCCTATCTGAAGTCCAAGGGCGTCAAGGCCGAGGACATCATGATCAACTACACGCCGTTCGGCCACGCCGACTGGCAGACGATCGTCTCGGACATCAAGAAATTCGGCTCGGCCGGCAAGAAGACCGCGGTGGTCTCGACCATCAACGGCGACGCCAACGTGCCCTTCTACAAGGAACTCGGCAACCAGGGCATCAAGGCGACCGACATTCCGGTCGTAGCCTTCTCGGTCGGCGAGGAAGAGCTTGCAGGCATCGACACCAAGCCGCTGGTCGGCCATCTCGCCGCCTGGAATTACTTCCAGTCGGTGAAGACCCCGGAGAATGACGCCTTCATCAAGCAGTGGAAGGCCTTCAAAAAGAACGACAAGGCGGTCACCAACGATCCGATGGAAGCCCATGTCATCGGCTTCGCCATGTGGGTGAAGGCGGTCGAGAAGGCCAAGTCGACCGATCCGGACAAGGTCATCGATGCACTGCCCGGCATCGAGGCGCCGAACCTGACCGGCGGCGTCTCGACGATGCTTCCCAACCATCACATCACCAAGCCGGTCCTGATCGGCGAGATCAAGGCCGATGGCCAGTTCGACGTCGTCTCGAAGACAGGCCTCGTGCCCGGCGACGCCTGGTCGAAGGAACTCGATGGCTCCAAGGATCTGGTCGGCGACTGGGTTGAGAAGAAATGCGGCAATTTCAACGTCAAGACCAGCAAGTGCGGCGGCGCGTGAGGTCATGAGGGGGAGGGGCRGCACGGGCGAATAACGCCCGGCCGCCCCTCATTTTCCGCCGCGACCTGCGGCGGCTCTCGCAAGCAAGGCAGCGCGCATCCCCGAGGTTCCGTCTGCGCGGTTCCCGGGATGAGAGCTGAGGTCCCGATCTGAGCGCGTCATGAAGAGCGAGCCGATGCTTCTCCTGTCCAGATTGCTGCGCATGATCGTGGTCGCGACGGCTCTCCTGCTCGCGCCGGGCGTGGCCTTCGCCCAGAGCGCCGACGAGGCCTTTGCCCGGCTGGGGGCGGACAGCTTTTCCGACACGGCGCGGGCGGTCGAGATCCTGGTTCAGACCGCTCATCCGAACGCGGCCGTGATCATCGAGGCGCTCGCCGAGGGGCGGCTGCTCGCGGGCGGCGGGACGGTCGCGATCAGGACCGGGACAGGCGGTTTCAGCGATGCGCGGACCCGCCAGCCGCTCCCTGCCGAGCCGGCAGGTGTCAGCGCTGTCAGGCTCAACAACAATGTCAGGCGCGTGATCCAGGCGGCGCTGGGTGGGCTCGGCCTGCTCAATCCCGATCCGGCCCGGCGCGCCGCCGCCGCCGAGGCGGTCTTCAAATCGCGCGACGCCTCGGTGCTGCCGGTCCTGGAGGGCGCCATCGCCAAGGAGACCGACAATCGGGCGAGGATCGCGCTGCGCCAGGCGCAGGCGGCGATCCTGATCAGCAAGGCCGACGCACAGCCCTTCGACCGGCTCGGCGCGATCGATGTGCTGCGCGAGCGTGGCGACCAGGATGCATTGGCGACCTTGCGCTCCCTGCCGGGCGACGTTCCGCAGTCGCTGAAGGAGGCCCAGGTGCGGGCGATCTCCGAGATCGAGGGCAAGCTCGCCCTGTGGCGCGCGGCGCAGAATCTCTGGTACGGGCTTTCGCTCGGCTCTGTCCTGCTGCTCGCCGCGATCGGGCTTGCCATCACCTTCGGCGTGATGGGCGTGATCAACATGGCCCATGGCGAGATGGTGATGCTCGGCGCCTATACCACCTTCGTGGTCCAGGAGGTGATCCGCGCCCGCGTTCCAGGCCTGTTCGACTATTCGCTCGCCGTTGCGCTGCCGGCGGCCTTTCTCGTCGCAGGGCTGGTCGGTGTTGCGATCGAGCGCGGCGTCATCCGCTTCCTCTACGGACGGCCGCTGGAGACGCTGCTCGCGACCTGGGGCATCAGCCTGATCCTGCAGCAGGCGGTCCGCACCGCCTTCGGTCCGACCAATCGCGAGGTCGGGGCACCGGCCTTCATGGCGGGGGTCTTCGAGATCGGCGGGCTTGCGATCACCTGGAACCGGCTTTGGATCATCGTCTTCGCCGGGCTCGTCTTCGCCGCCCTGCTGGCCATCCTGAAGCTCACGCCGATGGGGTTGCAGATGCGCGCAGTGACGCAGAACAGGCGGATGGCGGCGGCCATGGGGATTCGCACCGGCCGGATCGATGCGCTGACCTTTGGGCTCGGCTCCGGCGTGGCGGGGTTGGCCGGCGTTGCGCTGTCGCAGATCGACAATGTCAGCCCCAATCTCGGCCAAGGCTACATCATCGACTCCTTCATGGTCGTCGTCTTCGGCGGCGTCGGCAATCTCTGGGGCACGCTCGTCGCCGCGATGACGCTCGGCGTCGCAAACAAACTGCTCGAACCCTATGCCGGCGCGGTGCTCGGCAAGATCGCACTGCTCGTCTTCATCATCCTGTTCATCCAGAAGCGCCCGCGCGGCCTGTTTGCGCTGAAGGGCCGGGCGGTGGAGGCATGATCACCCGCTTTCTCATCCAGGGGCTCGACAAGCGCGGCCTCATCTTCCTCGGACTTCTGGTCGCACTGGCGGTGCTGGTCCCGCTCGCCAATCTGCTGCTGCCGGAGAACTCGGTCCTTCATGTCCCGACCTCGACCATGTCGCTCTGGGGCAAATACCTCTGCTATGCGCTGCTCGCGATCTCGCTCGACCTCGTCTGGGGGTATTGCGGCATTCTCTCGCTTGGCCACGGCGCCTTCTTCGCGCTCGGCGGCTATGCGATGGGCATGTATCTGATGCGCCAGATCGGCTCGCGCGGCGTCTATGGCAATCCGATCCTGCCCGACTTCATGGTTTTCCTGAACTGGCACGAACTGCCCTGGTACTGGTACGGCTTCTCCTCCTTCCCCTTCGCCATGCTGATGGTGCTGGTGGTGCCGGGGCTGCTCGCCTTCGTCTTCGGCTGGTTCGCCTTCCGGTCCCGCGTCACCGGCGTCTATCTCTCGATCATCACCCAGGCGCTGACCTATGCGCTGCTGCTGGCCTTCTTTCGCAACGACATGGGCTTTGGCGGCAATAACGGGCTGACCGACTTCAAGGACATCCTGGGCTTCAACGTGCAGGCGCAGGCGACGCGCGCGGCGCTGTTTGCGATGACCTGCGTGATGCTGATCGCCGGCTTCCTGATCGCCCGCGGCATTGTCGATTCCAAGCTCGGAAAGGTCGTCATCGCGATCCGCGACGCCGAATCGCGCACGCGCTTCCTTGGCTACCGGGTCGACCGTTTCAAGCTCTTCGTCTTCACCGTCTCGGCCTGCATGGCTGGCGTCGCAGGCGCGCTCTACGTGCCGCAGGTCGGCATCATCAACCCCAGCGAATTTGCTCCGGCCAACTCGATCGAGACCGTGATCTGGGTCGCGGTTGGCGGGCGCGGCACATTGGTCGGCGCGGCGCTGGGCGCGGTCGTGGTGAACTACGCCAAGACGGTCTTCACCTCCGGCTTCATGGCGCCCTACTGGCTCTTCGCGCTCGGAGCCCTCTTCGTCTTCGTCACCCTGTTCATGCCCAAGGGCATTCTCGGCACGGCGCAGGACTGGTGGGGGAGGCGGCGCAAGCGCGAGCCAGCCGCCCCGCTGGCCGAACCGGCCCCGGCGGAGTGACGCGCATGATCCCGGCCCATGCAGCGCTCACCTCCTCACTGCTCTATCTCGATGGCGTCAGTGTCTCCTTCGACGGCTTCAAGGCGATCCGCGGGCTTTCGCTGGTGATCGCGCCGGGCGAGATGCGGGCCATCATCGGGCCCAACGGCGCCGGCAAGACGACGATGATGGATATTATCACCGGCAAGACCAGGCCGGACGAGGGGACGGTGATGTTTGGCGGCTCGGTCGACCTGACCAGGCTCGACGAGGCCGCAATCGCCAATCTCGGCATCGGCCGCAAGTTCCAGAAGCCGACCGTGTTCGACTTCCACAGCATCGAGGACAACATCCTGCTGGCGCTGAAGTCGCAACGCACGGTGGCCAGAACCCTGTTCTGGAAGACGGCGGCAACCGACCAGAAGCGCATCGACAATATTCTCGGCATCATCAAATTGGGGGATGCGCGCAGCCGTCTCGCCGGTTCACTCTCGCATGGGCAAAAGCAGTGGCTCGAGATCGGCATGCTCCTGGCTCAGGACCCGAAGCTGTTGCTCGTCGACGAGCCGGCCGCCGGCATGACCGATGGCGAGACGGCCGAAACGGCCGTGCTGCTCAAGGAGATCGCCAGGGACCATTCGGTGATCGTGGTCGAGCATGACATGGGGTTCATCCGCGAACTCGGCGTCAAGGTCACTGTGCTGCACGAAGGTGCGGTGCTGGCCGAAGGGCCGCTCGATCAGGTCAGCGCCAATGAGCGCGTCGTCGAAGTTTATCTGGGGCGGTGAGCATGATCGGGAAATATAGGAACCGGTTGATCGATCGGGCGAAGCGGCTGGACATCGGACGATGCTGAACGTCGAAGCCATCGACTTGCATTACGGGGCGGCGCAGGCCCTGCGCCGGGTTTCGATTKCCGCCGAACCCGGCAAGGTCACCTGCGTCATGGGCCGCAACGGCGTCGGCAAGACCTCGTTGATGCGCGCCATCGTCGGCCAGCAGCCGATCAGCGGCGGGCGCATCAGCTTTGCGGGCGAGGACATCTCGAGCTTGCGCAGCGAGGATCGGGCGCGGGCCGGCATCGGCTTCGTGCCCCAGGGGCGCGAGATCTTTCCGCTGCTGAGCGTCAAGGAAAACCTAGAAACCGGGTTCGCGCCGCTGCCACGCCGCAGCCGCTTCATCCCGGATGACCTGTTCGACCTATTCCCCGTGCTCAAGTCCATGCTGGGCCGACGCGGCGGAGACCTCTCGGGAGGCCAGCAACAGCAACTCGCCATCGCGCGGGCGCTGGTCACCCGACCCAAATTGCTGGTGCTCGACGAACCGACCGAGGGCATCCAGCCCTCGATCATCAAGGATATCGGCCGTGCCATCGACTATCTGCGCCAGTGCGGCGACATGGCGATCGTGCTGGTCGAGCAATATTTCGACTTCGCGCGCGAACTCGCCGACACGATGTTCGTGATGGATCGCGGCGAGATCGTGTTGTCGGGTGCGATGGGCGAGCTCGACGGAGCACAGGTTCAGAGATTGATTCAGGTGTGAAGGGTCAAGCCCTTGACGATCTTGTCGATTTCCTTGCGTTCGGCGTGGAGCGCCAGCCCGACGAGATCGAGCGCTTCGGTCGGCAGGGCGGCGACGGCGGCCCGGTTGTCGCTGTCGTTGCCGGTCGTGAACAGCTCGCTGGTATAGAGATGCGGGCGCACGCCACGGGCGCGGGCGCGCTCCAGAACCTGCTTCAACTGCTCGCCTGCCGCCGCAAAGATCAGGACGGGCTGGCGGATCAGAGGGCCGTAGAAACGGCCGGAGCCGTCGCGATAGGCTTCGCCCGCGAGTTCGGGCGAAGCGCCGACCAGCCCTCCGGCCAGGAAGCTCGCAACATTGAGTTTTTGCCAGGGGGCGAGATTCTCGCGTACCACGATGGCGATCTTGGTATCGTAACGCATGACCCAATCGCTAACCGAAGCCGGGAAGGCTCGTCTTGAACGATCGTGCGGGCCGGAGGGCACCGACTGGGTGCGCACGGGCTCGGGCATAGACGGCATCGAGCGGATGGAAGCGTTCTTCCGCGGCTTTGCCTATGATCCGCATCGCCATGACACCTATGCGTTCGGGCAGACGCTGTCCGGGGTGCAGAGCTTCGAGTATCGCGGCAGCCGGTGCGACAGCTTGAGCGGGCATGCGATCGTGCTGCATCCCGACGAGATCCATAACGGGCGCGCCGGGATTCCGGAGGGGTTCAGCTACCGCATGCTCTATGTCGAGCCGCGACTGATCCGGGAGGCATTGGGAGCGCAGGGCTGCGCCTTGCCCTTCGTCTCGACCGCAGTCTCGCAGGATGCGCGGCTCGTTCGCGCGGTAGCCCATGCCTTGCGCGATCTTGATGCGCCGCTCGACGAGATCGCCGCCGAGGATATCCTGCTGCCGCTCGCCGAAGCGTTGCTCGCGCTCGATCCATCGGCCGCGCGGCCGACGGGACAGGTGCTCGACCGGCCTGCCGCTGAGCGAGCCCGCCAATATCTCGACGCCCATCGCGACGAGGTGGTGGCCTCCCGCGAACTCGAAGCCATTGCCGGCCTCGATCGCTTCACTCTGGCCCGGCATTTTCGCGCCTGTTTCGGCACCAGCCCCTATAACTATCTCGTGATGCGCCGGCTTCAGCAGGTGCGCAGGCTCCTGCTCGGCGGCACCTCGCTCGTCGAGGTGGCGATGGCCTGCGGCTTTGCCGACCAGAGCCACCTGACCCGCCAGTTTCGCCGCGCCTATGGCGTGCCCCCCGGACGCTGGCGGGCGCTGCAGCGCGGCTGACCCCTGCCGGGTTCCGCTTGCTCCAACCCGCTGCACGAGGCATGAAGCGCTCCCAAAGCCGGTTCAGGATCCCCGGCAGGAGCCTTTGCTATGCAGCTTGGAATGATCGGCCTCGGCCGCATGGGAGCCAATATCGTCCGCCGGCTGATGAAGGCCGGGCACGAATGCGTGGTCTACGACCGTGATCCCAAGCCCGGTGCGGCGCTGGCAAGCGACGGCGCGGTGGTTGCCGCCGATCTCGCCGATCTCGTCTCGAAGCTTAAGGCACCGCGGGCGATCTGGGTGATGCTCCCGGCCGGCGAGATCACCGAGGCGACGCTCAGCGAACTCGCGGCCCTCGTCCAGCCCGGCGACACACTGATCGATGGCGGCAACGCCTTCTGGAAGGACGATGTCCGGCGCGGGCGGGAGCTCGCAGAGAAGGGGCTGCACTATCTCGATATCGGCACCAGCGGCGGCGTTCACGGGCTGGAGCGCGGCTATTGCCTGATGGTCGGTGGCGACAAGGCGGGCTTCGACCGTCTGGAGCCGATCTTCAAGGCGCTGGCCCCTGGCAAGGGCGACATTCCAGAGAGCCGGCACCGCGAGGGCCGCAACCCGGCATCCGAGCAGGGCTATCTGCATTGCGGCCCGGTCGGTGCCGGCCATTTCGTCAAGATGGTTCATAACGGCATCGAATACGGCATGATGCAGGCCTTCGCCGAAGGGTTCGACCTGTTGCGCAATGCCTCGGCCAAGGACGGTCTGCCACCCGAATACGGCTTCGATTTCGATGTCGCGGAGATTGCCGAAGTCTGGCGGCGCGGTTCGGTCGTGACCTCCTGGCTGCTCGATCTCACGGCCGAGGCATTGGCCGCCGACGAGGAGCTGTCTGCCTATACCGGGCATGTCTCGGATTCGGGCGAGGGGCGCTGGACGGTGCAGGCCGCGGTGGAGACCGCGACGCCGGCCGAGGTGCTGACCTCCTCGCTCTACACCCGCTTCCGGTCGCGCAAGGACCACACCTTCGCCGAGAAGGTGCTCTCGGCGATGCGCGCCGGGTTCGGCGGGCATGTCGAGCCGAAGAAGCCGTGAGCCTCATGAGCGCTTTCCCGCATGGGCAGATGCCGGCCGTCATCGTCGTCATGGGCGTCGCCAGCTCCGGCAAGACCTCGCTCGGCGAGCGTCTGGCCGAGCGGTTGGGCTGGCCGTTTCGTGATGCGGATTCCTTCCACCCGCCCGAGAACGTCGCCAAGATGTCGAGCGGTACGCCGTTGAACGATGAGGACCGCAAGCCCTGGCTGGCGGCGATCGCGGCCTGGATCGACGAGCTGCGCGCGACCGGCAAGAACGGAATCGTCACCTGTTCCGCACTGAAACGTGCCTATCGCCGCGTCATCATCGGTGACCGGCCGGATGTCGCGCTGGTCTATCTCAAGGGCTCGCGGGAGCTGATCGGCCAGCGCATGGCGGCGCGCCAGCACCATTTCATGCCGCCGGCGCTGCTCGACAGCCAGTTCGCGGCGCTGGAAGAGCCAGGGGCGGATGAGCACCCGCTGGTCGTGTCGGTGGCACTGGCCAAGGATGCAATCGTCGACGAGACGCTTGCCGGCCTGGCGGCGACGGGAACTCCGGGCGCTGGCACCCGCTAAGGCATCGGCCCGAAAAGTGGATTGCGGTTTTCGGGAAAGCCGATGCAAGACAAAGGGTTAGATCATTGGACTGGATACGATATCCGGTCCAATGATCTAGTCAGTCCTGCGCCCACATCCGGGTGAGGTTCGCGACCGATTTGGAGATCAGGTCGAACTCGGGCGTCTTGCCCTCGCGGCCGAACAGTGCGCGACGGGCCCGGTCGAGATCGAACAGGATCTCGCGCTGGCTTGCGTCGCGGATGAAGCTGCGAGCCCAGCCGACGGCAGCGATCCGTTCGCCCTTGGTCACGGGCGCGACATGGTGCAGCGTGGTCGAGGGATAGGCGATGAGCGAACCGGCCGGGAGCTTGATCGCCTCGTCGCCCGACGGGGTCTCGATCACCAGTTCGCCGCCTTCATAAGTCGCGGGGTCGGCCAGGAAGAGGGTGAACGAGACATCGGTGCGCATGCCGCCCATCAGGGCGTCGTCGACATGGCTGCCATAGGCATGGCCGGGCTCGTAGCGGCTGAAGAGCAGCGGCGTCAGGGCCTTGGGGCGGACGGCGGCCGCGAAGACCTCATTGGCGAGGATGCGCTCCCCGAGGAGCGCCTTGAGCGCATCAGCGCGCGCACCCGGAGCCGCCTGCCGGTTGTTCTTGACCAGTTTCGCATTCCAGCCCGCGGTCCTGCCACCATCCTCGAAGCGCAGCGAGGCCAACGCGGCACGGGCATCTTCGATCTCGGCTTGTGTCAGGATGTTGCCGATCGGCAGGATCATGGAGATTCTCGCTGGYTGAAGGCCGCATCTACAGTTTGCGCCGGGGCAGAAAATAGCTTGGCATCAAGGGATTACTAGGGTGATTACCTTGATGTCTAGTTTAGAATCAATGTAATCGTTCTTCTAGGCGATGCGGTTGCTTGACGATGTCAGCTTTCGGGTTCATTCGAGAGGTCGTGTTCTTACGTGGGATGCCTGCCAGGCCCTGCGTGGCAGCGCCGCCTGTCGGCCCACCCGGGATGACATGATGAAGACTTCGAGCAAGCTGTGGATCGGTCTCGGTACGGTGATCGCTGCGGGAGCAGGCGTGGCGGCGGCCGGTTTCGCAGAGACCTCCGCCGCTCCGGCCCTGCATGCGAGCGGCTCCTTCGACATCGCCCAGCATGCTCATGGCGCTGCAGTGAAGGCAACGCCGGCCAAGGGGCAGGGCGGCGAAGGTGGAGAGGGGGGCGAAGGCGGCAAAGCCGACGCGCTGGCGCCCAACCTCAAATTTGCGCGTTCGATCGCCCTGATCCGGGGCCATCTCCTGGTTGGCGACGAACTGGTCAAGGATGGGCGCTTCGGTGAGGCGCTGCCGCACTTCCTGCACCCGGCTGAAGAAATCTATGGTGGCATCAAGAACGATCTCGCAACCTACAAGGTCCGTCCCTTCGAGGCCGCGCTGAAGGCGCTGGCGCAAACCGTCAAGGCCAGGAAGAAGGATGCCTATGACGGCGCGCTGAAGCTGGTGCATGAGCGCCTCGCCGAGGCCGACGCCGGGCTCCGTGAGGCCGAGAAGAACTGGCCGCGCTTCTCGGTCGAGACAGCGCTCGAGACCTTGAAGGTCGCCGCCGACGAATATGGCAACGCCATCGAGAAGGGCCGTATCGCCAAGGCGGTCGAGTATCAGGACTCGCGCGGCTTCGTCTGGCATTCGGCTGCGATGATCGATGCGGTTGCCGGCGAGCTTGCCGCCAAGGACGCGACTGCCTTCAAGGAATTGCAGGCTGCGCTTGCCGAACTCAAGAAGGCGTGGCCGACGGCGGTCGCGCCGAAGAAGCCGGTCAAGGATACCAGCGCCGTGCTCGGCGATATCGCTCGGGTCGAGCTCCAGGCTGGGAATTTCCTGCGCTGAGGCGCGGCGATGGCCCGGTCGGCCTCCCTTTTGAATGCCTTTCTCGCCGGCGCGACCACCGCCGCGCTCGCGCTGATCGGTGGCTCGCAGGCGGTGGAGCCCGCCCAATCCGCAACGGGTGCAGGGCTGACCGTTGCGCGCGCGAGCTATCGACGTCCCAGCGCCGTGCCGTTCCCTGCCTCGAACCCGCTCAACCCCGCCAAGCTTGAGCTCGGGCGGCGCCTGTTCGGCGATCCGGCCTTGTCCTCGAACGGTACGGTCTCATGCGCGACATGCCATGATCCGGCGCTCGGCTTCACCGACGGCGTTGCGATCGGGAAGGGCGTGGCACTGGTGCCGCTGGCACGTCATACACCGCATCTATGGAACCTCGCCTGGGGCGCAGCCTTCTTCTGGGATGGGCGGGCGGGCACGATCGAGGAGCAGGTGCACGGCCCGATCGAGAACCCGCTCGAGATGGCCGAGACGTTGCCGCATATCGCCGTCAAGCTCTCGCGCAGGCCGGACTATCGCAAGGCCTTCGCGAGCCCGTTTCCCGGT
Organism: Allobosea sp. 05T433; assembly: GCF_056396065.1. Classification (NCBI taxonomy): domain Bacteria; kingdom Pseudomonadati; phylum Pseudomonadota; class Alphaproteobacteria; order Hyphomicrobiales; family Alloboseaceae; genus Allobosea; species Allobosea sp. 05T433. The sequence goes on from NZ_JBFTKS010000007.1 coordinate 72,030, forward strand.
AGCCGGAGCATCGGGCCTGACCAGATCAGCGCCTCGCTCGCGACCTATGTCCGAAGCCTGGTCTCGCCGCCGACCCGCTTCGATGCCTGGGTCGAAGGCGACGAGACCGCCCTCACCAGCGAAGAACAGGGGGGCTTTGCGCTCTTCACCGGCAGGGCCGGCTGCAGCAATTGCCACTCCGGCTGGGCTTTCACCGATCGTGCCTTTCACGATGTCGGTCTGCCGGGGAGCGATCTCGGGCGCGGCAAGATCATCGATCTGAGAGCAGCCGATCATGCGTTCCAGACGCCGTCGCTGCGGGAGCTGGCCTGGACCGCGCCCTATATGCATGACGGCTCGCTGCCGACGCTGGACGCCGTGCTCGATCACTATGAGCACGGTGTCGTGCAGCGGCCGAGCCTCTCGCCGGATATCAAGCCGATCGGGTTGACGTCGGAGGAGCGCGCCGCGCTGTTGGCCTTCCTGGCGACGCTGTCGAGCGAAAATCCGCCCGCACCGGTTTCTGCCCTCAGCGCTGCCCGGCCTGCTGCGCTGGCGGTTGCGGACCTGGGCACGACGATCTCGCAGAAGAACAGGATGTTCCAGCCCTCGTCCGTTAGGCTGCATGCCGGCCAGAGCCTGACGATCAACAATGACGATGTCCGTACCCATAATGTGCGGCTGGACACCGGTCCCAAGCCGTTCAACTCCGGAGCGCAGGAGCCCGGCCAGTCGGTGACGCTCTTGTTCACGCGGGCCGGCATATATGAGCTCTATTGCGGCATCCACCCGACCATGCAGCTCAGTGTTTCGGTCGAGCGATAGGCCGGCCTGACGATCCGGCGTCGCATGCAAGGCCGGGCTTACTTTCAACCGATTGAAAAAAGCGCAGGAGAGGCGCATGTCTTGGGCGAGCGCGGCCCTGGGTCGCCACCCCCAAGCAGACGGTTCCTCTCATGCTCGACAAGGTCTTGCCGCCGCGTACGCTGAAGCTCAATGCCGCCGACAATGTCGCGGTCGCGGTCGATCCGATCGATGCAGGCGTCACCGCAGCGGGTGTCGTCGCCCTGAAACGCATTCCGCGCGGCCACAAGGTCGCACTGGCCCCAATTGCCAAGGACGAGCCGATCCGCAAATTCGGCCAGATCATCGGCTTTGCCACGGTCGACATCCCGCCTGGCGAATGGGTGCATGAGCATAATACCGGCTTCCACGCCTTCGAGCGCGACTATGATTTCTGTGCCGAGGCGAAGCCTGAATTCGTGCTGCCGGTCGAGCAGCAGGCGACGTTCGAGGGGTTTCGCCGCAAGGGCGGTGGGGCCGGCACCCGCAACTATGTCGGCATCCTCACTTCGGTGAACTGCTCGGCCTCGGTCGCGCGCTTCATGGCCGAGGAGGTCAAGCGCTCGGGCATTCTGGCCGATTACCCCAATGTCGACGGCGTCATCGCGCTGACCCACGGCACCGGCTGTGGCATCGACTACAATGGCGAGAGCTTCGAGGTGCTGAAGCGCACGACCTGGGGCTATGCCTGCAACCCCAACATGGCGGCGGTGCTGGTCGTCGGCCTCGGCTGTGAAGGGTTTCAGATCAAGCGCATGAAGGAAGCCTATGGCGTCGAGGAGAGCGACATCTTCCGCACCATGACGATTCAGGAGACGGGCGGCACCAGGAAGAGCGTCGCCGCCGGCATCGAGGCGCTGAAGGTGATGCTGCCGATCGCCAACCGCGCCGTGCGCGAGACGGTAYCCGCCTCGGAGCTGACGCTTGCCCTGCAATGCGGCGGTTCCGATGGCTATTCCGGCATCACGGCCAATCCGGCGCTGGGCGCTGCCGTCGACATCCTGGTCGAGCATGGCGGCACGGCGATCCTGTCCGAGACGCCCGAAATCTACGGAGCCGAGCACCTGCTCACCCGCCGCGCTGCAACGCGCGAGGTCGGCGAGAAGCTCGTCGGCGTGATCAAGTGGTGGGAGGAGTATACCGAGCGCGCCCGCATGAGCATGAACAACAACCCCTCGCCGGGTAACAAGGCGGGCGGGCTCACCACGATCCTGGAGAAGTCGCTGGGTGCGGCGGCGAAGGGCGGCACCAAGACGCTGGCGGCCGTCTATCACTATGCCGAGCCGGTGAAATCGAAGGGCTTTGTCTACATGGACACGCCTGGCTACGACCCGGTCGCGGCGACGGGGCAGGTCGCGGGAGGCGCCAATATTCTCGCCTTCACCACCGGGCGTGGCTCGGCCTATGGCTGCAAGCCGACACCTTCGGTCAAGCTCGCCACCAATACGCCGATCTACGAGAAGATGATCGACGACATGGATATCAATTGCGGGGACATCCTCGATGGCGTGACGCTGGAGGAGAAGGGCCGCGAGATTTTCGAGACGCTGCTGCGCGTTGCGTCCGGCGAGCGCTCCAAATCCGAGCAGCTCGGCTATGGCGATGCCGAGTTCGTGCCCTGGCAGATCGGCGCAACGATGTGATCGCAGTCGTTTGACGGTAGGGGAGCGCGGTTCCATCGGCCGCGCTGTCCAAAACGGAAGCGCTGGGGGGCGCTCTCATGAAGCACATTCTGCTTGTCACCGTGCCGCGGCTTTTGCTCGGCCTGATCTTCTTGGTCAGCGCAGTCGACGGTTTCTGGTTCCTGGCGACGGGGAGCCATCTGATCCATCCGCCGACTTCGCCGAAGGGCATGGAATTCGAGCTCGCTCTGCAGAATTCAGGCTTCTTCTGGCCCTTTCTGAAAAGCGTCAATCTTGTCGGGGCGCTCAGCCTGCTTCTCAATATCGTGCCGGCCCTGGGGCTCGCATTGATTGCGCCGGTGATGGCCGTGATCGTGCTGTTCCACCTCACCATCAATCCGCAGGGCCTGCCGGTCGCACTCATCCTGATCGTCAGTGGCGGTCTGCTGGTCTACGCCTATCGCGAGCGCTACGCCGCCCTGCTTCGGTAAGGTTCTGGCCAATGGTCGTCCCGGTCGCCCATCGGCCACCCGGGATGACCCGAGTTTCATTCAGAGCGTAAAGCCCGAGAGCCGTTCGCCGATGTCGCTGATCCGTTCCTTGCCGACATTGGCGATGGCGATGCGCAGATGCTGTTCCTGCCCGGGGCCGAAATAGGGGCCGGGCAGGGCGAGCACGCCACGCTCCCCGACCAGGGCCCGCACCACCTCTGCCGCGGGCACGTCTGCGAATGGATGCGCGACATAGGCGAAATAGGCCCCGGCTGCGAGCACCTGCCAGCCGTTCAGTGGCGCCATCGCGGCACGGAAGGCGCCGGCCCGTGCATTGATCTCGGCACGGTTGGTCTCGCGCCAGTCGCGAATGCCGTCGATGCCCCAGGCAACCGCCTGCTGGCCGGCCCGCACGGGGCTGATCTGGACGCAGTCCAGCACCTTGCCGATCTGCTCTACGACCGCCTCTCCGGCGGTGATGGCGCCAAGGCGCCAGCCTGGCACGGCATAGGCCTTTGAGAAGCTGTAGAGGCCGATCACGGAATCCCGCCAGCCGCTTGTGGCGAAGATCTCATGCGGCGCCTTCACTCCGTCCGGCAGGAAGTCGCGATAAGTCTCGTCAATGACGAGCCAGATTCCGCGCCTCGCGCAGAGCGCGGCAAAGGCCGCAATGGTCTCGGGCGGATAGACCGAGCCGGTCGGATTGTTGGGCGTCACCAGCACGATCGCGCGGGTCTTTGCATCGATCAGGCTTTCCGCCTGCTCGGCATCCGGAACGAAGCCGCAAGCCGGATCGCAGGGGAGCGGGCGCGCTTCGACGCCGAGCATTGTCAGCGTCATCTCGTGATTGAAGTACCAGGGCGTCGGCAGCAGCACATTGTCACCTGCCCGGGCGAGCGCCATCATGGTCACGACATAGGCCTGATTGCAGCCGGAGGTGATGGCGATCTCGGTCGACGCAAATGGAGTGCCATAGATCCTGCCGATCTCGGCGGCATAGGCTTCACGCAGCGAAAGATCGCCGGTGATCGCGCCGTAGCGTGTCAGATCGGGCAGGGCGGCGGCCTCGCCAAGGCGCTGCAGCAGGGACGCGGGTGGTGGCGAGCCTGGCACAGCCTGCGAAAGATCGATCAGCGGGCCGGAGTGGCCGTCATAGGAACGAGCCCAACCCTGCGCCTGCGGGATCGGCGGCGTGCCGGTGTCGAGAAGGTCGGGGTTCAGCGTGGGGCGGACAGTCTGGAGCATGACGGCAGCTTTGAGGCGCGTCCGGCTCCGCGTCAATCGGCTTGGCCGCAGCACGGGGCAGCGCTCATATAGGCAGCGGCGAAGGCGGACGAGTGGGCCCATGCAGAACGAGACCAACGACGCGATCGACGAACTCCACGCGCTGCTCGACCGCGCTGCCGTGATCGTCAGTTTCACCGGTGCCGGGATCTCGACCGAATCCGGCGTGCCGGATTTCCGGTCGCCCGGCTCGCCCTGGATGATCCACAGACCGATCCCGTTCGACGCTTTCGTCGCCAGCCGCGAGGCGCGCGTCGAAGCCTGGCGGCGCAAGTTCGCGATGGATGACCATTTTGCCGGTGCGATGCCCAATCGCGGCCATAAGGCACTTGCTAATCTGGTGGCCCAGGGTCGCTCTCCCGGAGTGATCACGCAGAATATCGACGGGCTGCATCAGGATTCCGGCATCCCCGAGGACAGGATCATCGAACTGCACGGCAACGGCACCTATGCCACCTGCCTGACCTGCGGCTGGCGGCATGAACTGGCCGCGATCCGCCCGGCCTTCGAGGCAAGCGGAGAGCCGCCGCGCTGCATCATCTGCAGCGGCATCGTGAAGTCCGCGACGATCTCGTTCGGCCAGGCCATGCCGGAAGCGGCGATGCGACGGGCGCATGCGCTGACCATGCGGGCGGATCTCTTCCTCGTTGCGGGCTCGTCGCTGGTGGTGTTTCCGGCTGCGACGTTTCCGGCGATCGCCAAGCGCAATGGAGCGAAGCTCGTGATCATCAATCGCGAACCGACGGAGCCCGACGCGATCGCCGATCTCGTGGTGCGGGCCGAGATCGGCCCCGCGCTTGGCCGGCTGGCAGGCTGAGCGCGCCAAAAGCGTTGCCAATCTGCCGCGGTGTCCATCGCGATGATGTGGATGACGCCAAGCCGGCTGTATCGCGCCTTCGAACCGATGGTATCGTATCGGCACGAATCAAACAGTTCGCGCGGAGATGAGCGGGACATGTCCGACGAGTTCGGTGAGAGCGGGCGGCCACCGGTCGGTCCGATTCAATCACTCAACCGCATCATGCGGCTGGACGGAGGCGAAGGCTTCGATCACGACGCAAGCGTCGAGGTCGTGGGCTACGTCAAGTGGTTCGATGTCAGCAAGGGCTACGGTTTCGTGGTTCCTGAGGATGGCGGTGCCGACGTGCTCGTCCATGTCACCATCCTGAAGCGCGATGGCTTCAACGCCATCGCCGAAGGGGCCCGCATCGTTCTGGAAGCGATCGCGAAGGCGCGCGGACGTCAGGCGGTGCGCGTGATGTCGATCGATACCTCGGCCGGGCGCCATCCGGCGGAGATGCCGCTGGCACGCACCAATGTCTCGGTTGCTCCGACGAGCGGGCTCGAGCGCATGGTGGTGAAGTGGTTCAATCGCCTGCGCGGCTTCGGTTTCGTCTCGAAGGGCGAGGGCGCTCCGGACATCTTCGTCCATATGGAAACCTTGCGCCGCTACGGCATCGTGGAGCTCATCCCCGGCCAGACGGTGCTGGTGCGCTACGGACCTGGACCGAAGGGCCTGATGGCGGCCGAGATCAGGCTGGAGCAGGGCGGCGCGATCAGCTCGCACTGAGCGCCGACAATCAGATCGCAGACCAAGGAAGAGGCGCCGTCAGGGCGCCTTTTCCTTTTTGTGGGCGCCGAGCGCCCGGCGTCGGACAGCGGCGGCCATGAACTCGCCTCTCGCGCGCGAGGTGATCTGCGCGTTTCGCCGAGAATCGTCAGCTGCTTCGGGAGAATGGCGTCAGGCACGGCCCGTCATCAGGCCCTGCTGCCCATTGCCGACCCGCTAGCAGGCTGTTGAAGAAGTCGTCCTAGGGCGGGCGATGAAGGTGGAATCGTCACCGTTGTGGACGCGGATTTCGCCCTTGAGGGAGCCGTCCGTTTGAAGTTTGGCCCATCCGTCGCCCGAGACCTCGTCCATCTCATCATTGCCTTGMTCATGCCGGGGCCGCCAGAAGCTTGGGCAGACGGATCAGGTTGTAGGCGGCCAGCGCCAGAGTGAACGCGGCATCGACCTTGGGGCGGCCGCGCACCTTCACCTTGGCCAGTCCCGCCGAGCTTTTGATCCAGCCGAACACCTCCTCGATCCGCTTGCGGCAGCGCTGGCTGATCTCATAGCCGGGGTGGCGCTGGACGCGCCGGTCGAGGGCGCTCCGGCGCCGCTTGCCGGTCTTGGTGACATGTTCATTGCTGGCGATATGCGGGGTGATCGATCGGGCTCTGAGATCGGCCACGAACTGCTTCACGTCATAGGCCTTGTCGGCGCCGAGTGTGATCCGCCGTGCGCGACCTGGCCTCGCATCCAGCAGGGCGAGCGCCGCTTCGCGTTCCGCCGTGCCGGTAGCCAAGGTCACTCCGCCGCCGACCGCAAGGCCGTGGCGGTTCTCCATCAAGGCGTGGCCGAGGTAACAGAGCCTGGCCGGTTGGCCGTCGCTCTTGCGATAGAGCCTGGCCTCGGGGTCGGTGGTGCTCTGGTGAGTCTCGTTGGATCGCTTCTTGCCATGAAAGTCGCGCTCGGCGTTGCGCCCCGTCCTGGAGCCATCATCGCCGTCGCTGCCGTCCTTGCGCCGGAAGCTCTTGGTCGAGGCCCAGGCCTCGATCAGCGTGCCATCCACCGAGAAATGGTCGCTCGACAACAGCCGCTTGACCTTCGGCTGAGCCAGTACCGCCGACAGGAACTTGGCTGCGATCTCTCCGGCCAGCAGCCGGTCCCGGTTCTTCGAGAAGCTCGAATGGTCCCAGGTCGGGTCATCCACCCCAAGACCAACGAACCAACGGAACAACAGGTCGAACTCCAGCCGGTCCATCAACTGACGCTCCGAACGCAGCCCGTAGAACGCCTGAAGCAGCATCGCCCGCAACAGCTTCTCCGGCGCAATCGACGGCCGCCCCAGCCGCTGCGCATAGAGCGCGCTAAAATCCCCCGTCAGCTCCGCCAAGGCTGCATTGGCGATTTCCCGGATCGGCCGCAACGGATGGCCCACTCCGACCCGAGCCTCCAGATCCACATAGGAAAACAGCGATCCAGAGCGCTCATCCGACCCGCGCATCAAATGCCCCCAGCCAACTCCTCAAGCCGAGTGAATCACGCCAAACGCCGCCCCGCTACAGACTTTTTCAACAGCCTGACATCGAAGATGTACTGGAAGCCCGAGCAGCCGCCACCGGCGACGCTGACGCGCAGCATCGAGCCGGGCGGCTCCTTCGCCATCACCGCGACAATGCGATTCGCGGCCTTGCCGGTGACGGCGATGCCACGCGGATTGACCTGAAGATCGGTCGTCATAGGCAGATGCTCCTTGCACCTTTGTTGTCTGCGAAGGTAATTGCGCCGCAGCGCCTGTACAAGCAGGGGGCGTCGATAGGTCCGCCATGCCGCAGCCACAGAGCCCTTCATCCGACCGCGAGCCCGGCGACCGCTGGCGCGCGGCCTATGCCTGTCGTTCGAGCCAGAGCCGCGGCCGCCTGATCGCGGAGCCGGCGTCACCGACGCGCAGCCATTTCCAGCGCGATCGCGACCGGATCATTCATTCCACAGCCTTCCGCCGTTTGAAGCACAAGACGCAAGTCTTTGTTTCGCATGAGGGAGATCATTACCGTACCCGCCTGACGCATACGATCGAGGTGGCGCAGATCGCGCGTGCACTCGCCCGGGCGCTCGGCCTCGACGAGGATCTGGCCGAGGCTCTGGCGCTGGCGCATGATCTTGGCCACACACCGTTCGGGCATACCGGTGAGGATGCCCTCGATGCCTGCATGCACAAGTTCGGTGGTTTCGATCACAACGCCCAGACGCTGCGAATCGTGACCCGGCTCGAACATCGCTATGCCGGTTTCGACGGGCTCAACCTCAGCTGGGAGACGCTGGAAGGGCTGGTCAAGCATAACGGCCCGCTGATCGACCCCGACGGCATGCCGACTGCCCGCTATGCGAAGACTGGTATCCCAGCGGCGATCGTCGAGTATCAGGAGCGGCAGGATCTCTGGCTCGACAGCCATGCCTCTGCGGAGGCGCAGGTCGCCGCGCTCGCCGACGACATCGCCTACAACGCTCATGACATCGATGATGGCTTGCGGGCTGGGCTGTTCGGGCATGCGGAGCTTCGCGTCGTGCCGTTCCTGGCGGATCTGCTCGACGAGATCGAGCGGTTGCATCCTGGCCTCGAGACCTCCCGCGCCACGAACGAGCTGGTGCGCCGGGTGATCACGCGCTTCGTCGAGGATGTGATCGGGCGCTCCCAGGAGCTCATTGCCGCGCTGGCGCCAACTGATGCCGATGCGATCCGCCGGGCGGGAGAGCCCGTTGTCGCCTTCTCGGAGATGATCACGACGGCCGATCGCCAGATCAAGGCCTTCCTTTATCCCAACATGTACCGGCACCCACGGGTCGGGGTCATTCGCCAGCAGGCAGCCGACGTGGTGCGCGACCTTTTCACGCGCTTTGCTGCGGCGCCGCAGGCGATGCCGCCCGACTGGGCGGCTGGGATGACGGAGCTCGACGAGCCCCGCAAGGCCCGCCGGATTGCCGACTATATTGCCGGTATGACCGACTGGTACGCGCTCGACGAGCATCGCCGCCTGTTTGACGCGACCCCGTCGCTGCGATAGGCCCGGGCACTTGTTCCTTCCAGTTTTCGTATTCTTGCGGTCGCAATGAACCTGTTCGAGACCTTTTCCGCGCGCATCAACAGCGCCCTGACCCTGCTTGCAGATCGCGGCGCCATCCCGACCGGGCTGTCCTTCGCCCGTGTCGTCGTCGAGCCGACGCGGGACCCGGCCCATGGCGATCTTGCGATCAATGCCGCGATGGTGCTCGCCAAGGAGGCCGGCACCAACCCACGCGCTCTGGCAGCCTTGCTGGTTGATGAGCTCGCGCGTGATCCGGACGTGGCGAAGGCCGAGATCGCGGGGCCGGGCTTCATCAACCTGACGCTGCAGCCGGCCGTCTTCACGGGGATTCTGAAATCCGCGATCGAGGCCGGACTGGATCACGGCCGCGGTGCGCTCCGGCCCGATCCGAAGATCAATGTGGAATATGTCTCGGCCAATCCGACCGGGCCTATGCATGTCGGCCACGGGCGCGGCGCTGTCTTCGGCGATGCCTTGTCGAGCCTGCTCGCCTTTGCCGGCCACGCGGTCAGCCGCGAGTACTATATCAACGATGCCGGCGCGCAGGTCGATGTACTCGCCCGCTCCGCTTTCCTGCGCTACCGCGAGGCGCTGGGCGAGGAGATCGGGGCGATCCCGGAGGGACTCTACCCCGGCGACTATCTCAAGTCGGTCGGCGAGAGCCTGGCCAAGACCTATGGCGAGAGCCTGCGGGGCAAGCACGAGTCCGAATGGCTGGTGGCGGTGCGCGCTGCCGCGATCGACGGCATGATGGCGATGATCCGGGACGATCTCGCTGCACTCGGGGTCGTTCACGACGTCTTCTTCTCGGAGCGCTCGCTTCAGGCGGTCGACGGCAATATCGATGCCGTGCGCGAGACGATCGAGGACCTGCGCTCGCGCGACCTGATCTATGAAGGCAGGCTTCCGCCACCCAAGGGGCAAAAGGACGAGGACTGGGAAGACCGCGAGCAGACCCTGTTCCGGGCCACGCTGTTCGGCGACGATGTCGACCGGCCGCTGCTCAAGTCGGACGGCAGCTACACCTATTTCGCCAATGACATCGCCTATCACCGCTCGAAATTCGTTCGCGGCTTCGCCGAGATGATCGATGTCTGGGGCGCTGATCATGGCGGCTATGTCAAGCGCATGTCGGCCGCGGTGAAGGCGGTGACGCATGGAGAGGGCTCGCTCGACGTCAAGCTCTGCCAGCTCGTGCGGCTGCTGCGCAATGGCGAGCAGGTGCGCATGTCGAAGCGCTCCGGGGATTTCGTGACGCTGCGCGAAGTCATCGACGAAGTCGGCCGCGATGCGGTGCGCTTCATGATGATCTTCCGCAAGAACGACGCGACGCTTGATTTCGATCTCGCCAAGGTCGTCGAGCAGTCGAAGGACAATCCCGTCTTCTACGTCCAATATGCCCATGCACGCTGCGCTTCGATCTTCCGGCAGGCGCGCGAGGCGTTCCCGGGCATCGATCTGTCGCCCGCGGTGCTGGCGCAGGCGGACCTGTCGCGCCTGACCGACGAGGCGGAGATCGGCATCATCAAGATGATCGCTGCCTATCCAAGAATGATCGATGCAGCGGCCAGCGCACATGAGCCGCATCGCGTCGCATTCTTCGTCCATGAGCTGGCGAGCGCGTTCCACTCGCTCTGGAACAAGGGCAAAGACTCGCCGCAATTACGGTTCGTTAATCAAACTGATCGAGAATCCACGGTAGCAAGACTGGCGTTCGTGCACGCGGTGCGCAGCGTCCTTGCCTCCGGTCTGGCTGTCGTCGGGGTTGCGGCGCCGGAAGAAATGCGTTGACGGCCAGGATCGCCGGCGGCGCGCAAAGTCGGTCAGATTGACCTTGCGTAGAGTTCGGCGTTCCATTCGGGCGCCGACAGCGCTGGAATGGATCATACCATGAGTGAGCCAGCTAGGAACCGTTTCGCCCTCGACCTCGATGACCTCGAGCGTCAGCTGCGCGGCGCGGCTCAGCCTCCAAAGGCAGGGGCGTCTGTCGACCCGCTTGTCGAGCTGACCCGAATCGTCGGTCAGGATGACCCCCTGAAGGAACTCTTCTCGCCGCGGGCCGCTGCCGCTCCCGTGCAGCAGCAAGCGGCCGCCGCTGGAGCCTGGCCGGGCGCCCGGCAGCGCCAGGAGCCTTCTTTTGCCCAGGCACCGGCTCAGCAGCCTGTTGCCGCCAACAATGCACAGCCGCCGGCCGATATGCTGGGGGCACTCGACGAGTTCGAGGCGCTGCTTCGCCGCGGGGATATCGCCCGCCCGGCACCTGCCGCCGAACCGGTCCGGCAGGCTGCGGTCTATGTTCCGACGCCGGTCGAACAGCCGGAGCCCTATCGCACTGCACGGTCGGAGCCCGCCCGGCCTGCCGCGCATGATGCGCGTGACCTCGACGAGGAGCGTGGCAACGCGCAATATCAGGATTACGGCCACGACACGCAGGCGGACTATCCCGAGCCGCCGCTGATGGCCGAAGACGATTATCAGGATCTGCCGCCGCGGCGCTCGCGCAAGGGCCTTTGGGCTGCCGCTGCCGCTGCCGCGATTGCCGTCGCAGTGATCGGCGTCGGCGGCTACATGGGCCTGCGCGGTCCGTCCGTGACAAGCGACGGCCAGCCGCCGGTCATCGCGGCCGATGGCGGCCCGAGCAAGGTTGCGCCGACCAATCCCGGCGGCGCCGAGATTCCGAATCAGAACAAGCAGATTTACGAGCGTGCTGGGGACAGCCCGTCGAACCCGACCAAGGTCGTCAGCCGGGAGGAGCAGCCGGTCGATATCCAGCAGGCGGCACGCACGATGCCGGGCCGGATGGTCATGCCGGGGCTCGGCTCGACGCCGCAGGCAGGCGCCAACGGCAATCCGTTGGCCCAGGCTCCGGCGGCTCCCGAGCGCGGCTCCGTCTCGCCGGCCGAAGCTGGTCTGATCGCAACGTCCAGCGTACCAGGCCTCGGCGAGCCGCGCCGGGTGCGTACCGTCTCGATCCGTCCCGATGGCACGCCGGCGCCTCCGCCCGGCGCGAACGCGGCCTATAGCAACGGCGCGTCAGGGCTCGCGACCGGCGCAGCGCCGACCAGGCTCGGCGGGAACCTGCCGCTCAATCCATCCTCGACCGCGAGCACCAATCCGCCGCGGCAGCGTACGGCTGCGACGCCGGCCGTGGCGCCTGAAGCTCCGAAGGCTCAGGAGCGCGTCGCGACCCCTGCGCCGGCGACCACTCCGGCCGCGCCGGTGCGTGTTGCAAGTGCTGCTCCGACACCGGCTCCCGCTGCGACGCCTGCTCCGGCGACCGCCGCGATCCGTAGCGGCACCGGCGACTTTGCCGTGCAGCTCGCTGCCCCCGGCAGCGAAGCGGAAGCACGCGCCGCATTCGCGGCCCTGCAGCGCAAATATCCCGGCCAGCTCGGCGGCCAGTCGCCGATCGTCAAGAAGACGGATCTCGCTGGCGGAAAGACCGTCTATCGCCTGCGCATCGGGCCGTATTCCCGCGAGGATGCGGCAACGATGTGCACGCAGCTTCAGGCTGCCGGCGGCCAGTGCTTCATCGCCAAGAACTGATTGCCAACTTCGAGATGATCAGACCGCCGGTGGCTTCTGCCACCGGCGGTTTTCCTTTGCCGTGTGTCGCGGACAGGGGGCGGTGTTATGTCGTGCTGTGTTGGCAGGGGCTGGGCGTCCGGGATCGCGGTCAAAGACGCACGCGTCGAATCCGGGTAGGGCATGCCCTGAAACGATGACACCGAACTCAGGAGGACATCCATGGATCGCCGTACTTTCGTCAAGGCCTCAGGCGCCGGAGTCGCAGCCGGTGGCGTGACCATCGCTGCGCCGGCCATCGCGCAGGCCCAGCCGAAGGTCAGCTGGCGCCTGACCTCGAGCTACCCGAAGAGCCTCGACACGCTGTTCGGCATCAGCACGCAGATCGCCAAGCGCGTCGCGGAAGCGACGGACAACCAGTTCCAGATCCAGGTCTTCGCGCCGGGTGAGATCGTGCCGGCATTGCAGGCGCTCGATGCCGTCCAGAACGGCACCGTCGAGTGCAGCAGCACGCTGTCGAGTTTCTACATTGGCAAGAACCCGGCCTTCGCCTTCGAGACCTCGCTGCCTTTCGGCTTGAACACCCGCCAGCACAATGCCTGGCTCTATCAGGGCGGTGGGCTCGAGCTCTGCCGCGCCTTCATGAAGACCTACAACCTCCACACCATCCCCTCGGGGAATACCGGCGCGCAGATGGGTGGCTGGTTCCGCAAGGAGATCAAGACGGTCGAGGATCTGAAGGGCCTGAAGTTCCGGATTGCCGGCCTCGGTGGCACGATCCTGGCGAAGCTGGGCGTCGTGCCGCAGCAGATCGGCGGTGGCGATATCTATCCTGCGCTGGAGCGCGGCACGATCGACGCAGCCGAATTCTCAGGTCCGCTCGACGACGAGAAGCTCGGTTTCCAGCGCGTCGCCAAGTACTATTACTATCCCGGCTTCTGGGAGGGCTGCGCCAATGTCAGCTTCATCGTGAACCTGGAGAAGTGGAACGCGCTGCCCGCTTCGTACAAGGCGATCGTGGAAGCGGCCTGCGCCGAGGCCAACGCGCTTTGCGTCGCGAAATATGACCACGGCAATCCCGACGCCCTGCTGCGCCTCGTCGCCAGCGGCGCTGAGCTCAGGCCGTTTCCGCAGGACGTGATGGTCGCCGCCTTCAAGGAAGCGCAGGCGCTCTATGGCGAGCTTGCGGCCAGCAATCCGGCCTTCAAGACCTTCTATGATTCGTGGTTGCCTTACTGGCGCAAGGAACAGCTCTGGTTCCGTGTCGCAGAACTGCCCTTCGACGCGTTCAACGCCGGCATGGCGCAGCAGATGCGCTGAGCCTCGATGTGCTGAGCCTCCTGGGCTCTGCCAAATAGGTCGAGAGCGAAGCCCGGGGCCAGTTGGTCCCGGGCTTCTTCCGTTAAGGCGCCAGAGCGGGAATCATGCGAGAAGACGGCTTCCGCTGCTTTGCAATCCGCCTCGGGCCTGCTTCATGAAATCCCGCGCCTTCATTGCCGGTTGCCTCGGCACCAGCCTCACCCCTGACGAACGCGCCTTCTTCCGCGATGCCAGGCCCTGGGGCTTTATCGTCTTCAAACGCAACACCCAGACCCCGGAACAGACCGCGGCGCTGACCGCGGAAATGCGGGAGGCCGTGGGCTGGCATGCGCCGATCCTGATCGACCAGGAGGGTGGCAGGGTGCAGCGGATGGGGCCGCCACACTGGCCGGCCTATCCGCCGGCGCAAGCCTTCCTTGGGATCAACGACCCCGTGCAACAGCGCGAGATCGTGCGGCTCTCGGCACGGCTGATGGCGCATGATCTCAAGGCCGTCGGCATCGATGTCGATTGCCTGCCGGTACTCGACGTGCCGGTCTCCGGCAGCCATGACGTGATCGGCAACCGCGCCTATGCCCATGACCCCGACATGGTCGCGCGCCTCGGCCGCGCGGCGGCGGAGGGACTCCTGGCGGGCGGGGTGATCCCCGTGGTCAAGCATATGCCCGGCCACGGCCGGGCGCGGGCCGATAGCCATCATGACCTGCCGGTCGTCGACGCCTCGCTCGAGGCGCTGCGCGGGCATGATTTCCGGCCGTTCCGACATCTCGCCGACATGCCGATGGCAATGACGGCACATGTCGTGTTCACGGCACTCGATCAAAGGCATCCGGCCACGGTTTCGCGTCGGGTCGTCAAGGAGATCATGCGCGGCGAACTCGGCTTCGACGGCCTGATCATGACCGACGACATCTCGATGAAGGCGCTCTCAGGCAGCTTCGCGGAGAAGTCGCGGGCGGCGATCCGCGCCGGGGTCGACGTCGTGTTGCATTGCCACGGCATCATGGAGGAGATGATCGCCGTTGCCGGCGCTGTGCCGGACATGACGGGGGCACGGGCCCGCCGCGCCGCGATGGCGCTCGCCCGGATCCGGCATGAGCCCGAGCCGCTCGATGTGGAGGCTGCGCGCGCCCGGCTGACCAGCGCCCTTGCGTTGGGCGGCCGATAGTCGGAACCTGCGTTCTCAGGGGTGACAGCTTGGGGATGCGGCGGGAATGGACGCCGAACTGCCGTTCGAGGACGAGGCCAGGCCGGCACGCACTGACGGCGAGCCGGCGCTGCTCGTCGATGTCGACGGCTATGAAGGCCCGCTCGACCTGCTGCTCGACCTGGCCCGGCGGCAAAAAGTCGATCTGCACCGCATCTCGATCCTGGCGCTTGCCGAGCAGTATCTAGCCTTCGTCGAGCAGGCGAGGGCGCTCAGGCTTGAGCTTGCCGCTGACTATCTCGTGATGGCGGCCTGGCTCGCCTATCTGAAGTCGCGGTTGCTTTTGCCCGAACCACCGAAGGGCGAGGGGCCGAGTGCCGCGGATCTGGCGACGGCGCTGGCTTTGCGGTTGCGCCGGCTGGAGGCGATCCGCGCGGCGGCGCGGCGGCTGGCGTCCCGGGAAAGGCTGGGACAGGACGTCTTCGCCCGTGGTGCGCCGGAGCCGATCGTTGCCGGCGCCCGCCCGGTCTGGGAGGCCGAACTCTACGATCTGCTCTCGGCCTATGGCCAGCAGCGCCAGAAGCGGGCGCAAAGCCATATCTCCGTCGGGCATCGCATGGTCTGGTCCCTGGTCGAGGCGCGGGAGGTCCTGCAGCGACTGGTCGGCGAGGCGGCGGACTGGACGGCGATCGACCCCTACCTGACCCGCTACATGGCGAGCCACGGGCTGCCGCAAAGCGAAATGCGCGCGACCGTTCGTGCCTCCGCGCTGTCTGCCATGCTGGAGATGGTGCGCGAGGGAATTCTCGATCTGCGCCAGGATGGTGCCTTCACGCCGCTCTATATCCGGCGGCGCTCGGCGCGGCCGCCGACCCTGCCGCTATGATGGCTCGGTGACGATGTCTGCGGCGCCTGAGCGGATCGACGATGACGTGGGGAGCGAGGCGCAGCTCTTCGCCCAGTCGCTGCGCATCGTCGAGGCGCTGCTCTTCGCATCGGCTGCACCGCTCTCGGAAGAGGAACTCCGCCATTCCGTGCCGTCCGGCGTCGCCGTACGGCAGCTCCTTGCCCGACTCACAGACATCTACGCGACGCGTGGCGTCAATTTGCGGCAGGTCGCCGGAAAATGGGCGTTTCGGACCGCACCGGACCTCGGCTACCTGCTGGCGGCCGAGGCGGAGCCGCCGCGCAAGTTGTCGCGGGCGGCGCTCGAGGTGTTGGCGATCATTGCCTATCATCAACCGGTGACACGGGCCGAGATCGAGGAGATCCGGGGCGTTGCCACCGCCAAAGGTACGCTCGACATCCTGCTCGAAGCCGGGTGGGTCAGGCTGCGCGGGCGGCGTCGGACGCCGGGCCGGCCTGTGACCTACGGCACGACGCCGGGCTTCCTTGATCATTTCGGGCTCGACCGCATCGACGACCTCCCTGGCCTGGACGAACTGAAGGGCTCGGGCTTCATCGAGGGGCGGCTCTCGAAGGACCTGACCGTGCCGATCCCCGATGATGGTCTCGACCTGCAGGAGGATGAGGATCCGCTTGGGGACCTCTTTACCCCGCTTGACGACGGCGACGGGCCGCCCCACACCCCGGACGAGTGAAATCGGGGGACAGTCCCTGATTGTCGTCCCGGGCGACCGCAGGGATCCATGGGTCCATGGCCGCGCGCTTGCGACCGAGGTTCGGCATGGACGCCGGTTCTCAGCCGCGCTTCGCCGGGCTGACGCGTGGTTTCGATGGAGCATTCTTTGGCGCGTAGCGAGGGCGTGGCGCGGTGGCTGAGTTGGGGCAGGCGCGGGACAGCGGGCGCGGCCATTCCAATGTCGCTCGCCTTCGAAGGCGTCACCCAGCGCTTCGGTGATGTGACGGCGCTCGAGGACGTGACGCTCGCGATCGCGCCGGGTGAAATCGTGGCTCTGCTCGGGCAATCGGGCTGCGGCAAGACGACGCTGCTCCGCCTCGCGGCGGGCGTCGAACGGCCCAGCTCGGGCAAAGTGCTGCTCGAAGGTCAGGACGTTTCGGCTCCCGACGCCTTCGTCGAGCCGGAGAAGCGCGGCGTTGGTCTGGTCTTCCAGGATTACGCGCTGTTCCCGCATCTCAACGTGCTCGAGAATGTCCGCTTCGGCCTGCGCGGCTATGACGATGCCTCGGCGAAGGCGACGGCGCTGCGTGCCATTGCCCGTGTCGGCCTGGCGGATCTGGCCGAGGCTTATCCACATATGCTTTCAGGCGGCGAGCAGCAGCGCGTGGCGCTGGCGCGAGCGGTGGCGCCGCGCCCCGGCGTGCTCCTGATGGACGAGCCCTTCTCCAATCTCGACCGGCGCTTGCGCGATGTGGTGCGGGACGAAACCGCCGCATTGCTGCAGGAAACCGGGGCGACCTCGATCATCGTCACGCACGATCCCGAGGATGCGATGCGGATCGCCGATCGGATCGTGCTGATGCGATCGGGGCGGATCGTCCAGATCGGGACTGGCGAGGAGCTCTACCGGAGGCCCGTCAGCCTCTTTGCGGCCCGATTTTTCTGCGATTTTACCGAGATCAGCGGCATAGCCGAGCGTGGCGCAGTGGAGACGCCGGTCGGGAGATTTGCGGCACCGGGCCTTGCCGATGGGCAGGAGGCCGTGGTCTGCGTCAGGCCGCATGCGATCAGGCTGGTGCCAAAGGGGTTCTGCCTGCCGGCGCGCGTGGTGATGCGGCGCTTTCTGGGTGAGGTCGACCATTTGCTGCTGGCCGTCGGCGGGCTTGAAAAGCCGCTGGTCGGACGGGTCTCGCTGCCGGGCTCGATCCGGGAAGGCGAGGACATCGGTATCGATATTCAGTCGGACGAAGTTCTTGTGTTCGCCTCGGGGGACACATAGGTTCCGGCACAAGCACTTGGCGCGGGTGGGGAGCCTGCGCCGCACTGGAATTCGGAGGAGTTTGCCATGGGTGGCGTCAGTATCTGGCACTGGATCGTCGTCGGCGTCATCGTGATGCTGTTGTTCGGGCGCGGCAAGGTTTCCGAACTGATGGGCGACGTCGCCAAGGGTATCAAGTCGTTCAAGAAGGGCATGGCCGAAGACGAGCCGACCACGCCGCCGCCTGCTGCGACCACGGCTGACCCGAAGATCATCGATCACGCGCAGCCTGCCAATTCCGCCACGGCGAAGGCCGAACACAAGGCCTGACGCCGCGCCGCCAGCGAGCGGCGAGGGGTTGAGAGGACGAGCCGTCGATGTTCGACATCGCCTGGAGCGAATTGATGCTGATCGGGGCGGTTGCGCTCGTCGTGATCGGCCCCAAGGATCTGCCGAAAGCCATGCGGACCGCCGGGCAGGCGATCGGCAAGATTCGCCGTATGGCCGGCGAGTTTCAGACCCAGTTCAACGACGCGATGCGCGAAGCTGAACTGGACGATCTGAAGAAGCAGGTCGAGGATGTCGGTGGTTCGGTGCAGAGCGCGCTCAATACCGATTTCAAACCGATCGATCCGATCAAGGACGATTTCAGCACACCCGCCTCCGGTGTCCGCGACGACGCGGCGCTGAAGGAAGCGGAGGCTACGCTCGCGGCCTTGCCGGGGCCCGAGCCCTTGCCCGAAATCGTCATAGAGCCCGCGCCGATCGCGGAACCGGAGCCTGAACCCGAGGTCAAGCCGAAGGCGCCGCGCAAGCGCGCTTCGACGAAAAAGGCCAAGGTCAGTGAGCCGGATGAAGGGAGCCCGGCATGAGCGTCGCCAACCCGAGGGAAGGCGAGGACGACATCGAGGCCTCGCGCGCACCGCTGATCGAGCACCTGATCGAGCTGAGGGCGCGGCTGATCAAGTCGCTGATCGCCTTCCTGATCATGTTCTTCATCTGCTTCGCGTTCTCGACGCAGATCTACAACGTGCTGGTGCAGCCCTATGTCTGGGCTGCCGGGCCGAACGGCAACGCGCAGCTGATCTATACCGGCCCGCTCGAGCTGCTCTTCACCCATATCAAGGTGGCGGCATTCGGCGCCGGTTTCTTCGCTTTTCCGGTGATCGCCACGCAGGTCTACAAATTCGTGGCGCCGGGCCTCTACAAGAACGAGAAACAGGCCTTCGCGCCCTATCTGGCCGCGACGCCGATCTTCTTCTGCCTCGGCGCCGCGCTGGTCTTCTTCTTCGCCATGCCCGTGCTGATGAAGTTCTCGATCGGCATGCAGCAGGCGGCGACGGACGGGCAGGCCGGTATCGCGCTCTTGCCGAAGGTCAGTGAGTATCTCTCGCTGATCATGACGCTGATCTTCGCTTTCGGCATCTCGTTCCAGCTGCCGGTGATCCTGACCCTGCTCGGGCAAGCCGGAATTATCGATTCGGCCTTCCTCAAGGACAAGCGGCGCTACGCCATCGTCTTCGTCTTCGTGGTCGCCGCCGTGCTGACGCCGCCGGATGTGATCTCCCAGCTCATGCTTGCCGTGCCGATGCTGCTCCTCTACGAGCTTTCGGTGTTCTCGGTGCGCTATGTCGAGAAGAAGCGGCAGGCTGCGAAAGCGGCCGAGGAAGCAGGCGACGCCTGATCCGATCGCGGCTCGCGCGCATCGATTGGGATGCGCGATAGGTTGAGCAGCGATGTACGACATCAAATGGATTCGCGAGAACGCCGAGGCGTTCGATACCGGGCTGAAACGGCGGGGCCTTGCGCCGCTCTCGTCCTCGCTGCTTGTGCTCGACGATTCCCGTCGTTCGGCCATCGCCAAGGCGCAGGCCACGCAGGAACGCCGCAATGCGCTCTCCAAGGAGATCGGCAAGGCGATGGGCGCGAAGGACGTCGCGCTTGCCGACAAGCTGAAGGCTGAGGTTGCGGCGCTGAAGAACGCTCAGCCGGCGCTCGAAGCGGAGGAGAAGGCGGCCGTCGAAGCGCTGAGCGAACAGCTCGCGGCGATCCCCAACATACCGAATGCCGATGTCCCCGAGGGCGCCGACGAGCACGGTAACGTCGTGCTGCATGTCCATGGCACCAAGCCGGAGGAGGGGAAGCGTCTCATTGGCGTCAACCAGCCGAAAGAGCATTTCGAGCTCGGCGAAGCGCTCGGCCAGATGGATTTCGAGACGGCGGCCAAGCTCTCGGGCTCGCGCTTCGTCGTGTTGAACGCGCGGCTGGCGCGGCTCAACCGCGCGATCGGCCAGTTCATGCTCGATACCCATACCGAGGAGCACGGCTATACCGAGGTCAACCCGCCGCTGATGGTGCGGGATGAGGCGATGTTCGGAACCGCGCAGCTACCCAAATTCCGCGACGATCAGTTCCGGGCGGGCGAGGATCACTGGCTGATCCCCACTGCCGAAGTTCCGCTTACCAATATCGTGCGCGAATCGATCCTCTCCGAGGAGGAGTTGCCGCGTCGCTATTCCGCGTTGACCCCCTGCTTCAGGGCCGAAGCCGGCTCGGCCGGGCGCGATACGCGCGGCATGCTGCGCCAGCACCAGTTCGAGAAGGTCGAGCTCGTCTCGATTACGCTGCCGGAAAAGTCGCGCGAGGAGCACGAGCGCATGCTCGCCGCGGCGGAGGCGATCCTGAAGAAGCTCGACCTGCATTATCGGGTGATGACGCTCTGCACCGGCGATATGGGCTTTGCCAGCCAGAAGACCTGGGACATCGAGGTCTGGCTGCCGGGGCAGAAGACCTATCGCGAGATCTCGTCCTGTTCGGTCTGCGGCGATTTCCAGGCCCGGCGCATGAACGCGCGCTACAAGACCCGGGACGGCAAGGGCCCGTTCTTCGTGCACACCCTCAACGGCTCGGGCACGGCGGTCGGCCGCGCGCTGATCGCGGTGATGGAAAACTACCAGAACGCCGACGGCTCGATCACGGTACCCGACGCACTGGTTCCCTACATGCGCGGGGTAACCCGCATCGAGAAGGCGGCCTGACTCCATGCGTATCCTAGTCACCAATGATGACGGCATCCATGCCGAAGGCCTTGCGGTGCTGGAGCGCATCGCGGCGCAGCTGTCGGACGATGTCTGGGTCGTGGCGCCCGAGACGGATCAGTCGGGCGTCGCGCATTCGCTCTCGCTCAGCAATCCGCTGCGCCAGCGCAAGATCTCGGACAAGCGTTACGCCGTTGCCGGCACGCCGACCGATTGCGTGATCATGGCGGCGCGCTCGATCATGCTCGATGCGCGACCCGACCTCGTTCTGTCCGGTGTCAACCGCGGTCAGAACGTCGCCGAGGACGTGACCTATTCCGGCACCATCGCAGCGGCGATGGAGGGTACGCTGCTCGGCATCCCGTCGATCGCGGTCAGCCAGGCCTACGGGCCGGACGGGCGGCACCAGATCCACTGGGACTGCGCCGAGCACCATGCTCCAGGCATCATCCGCCGGCTGCTGGAGGAGGGGATTCCCGAGGGCGTGCTGTTCAACCTCAACTTCCCGAATGTCGCGCCGAGCGAGGTTGCGGGCGTGGCGGTGACGGTCCAGGGCCGGCGCGACCAGGAGTTGGTGCGGCTCGAGCCCCGCCATGACGGACGCGGCAATCCCTATTTCTGGATCGCCTTCCAGCGCAGCCGGAAGGAACCCGCCAACGGCACCGATCTGAGGGCGCTGTCCGAGCAGAAGATCTCGATCACCCCGCTCGAACTCGACCTCACGCATGAGCCGACGCTGACCCGATTCGCACAGGTTTTTGCCTGATTCCGAACCGGGGGTAATTGGGGGCGGCGATGAGCGAGGCCGAGGAGGCGCCTGGCAGCGAGGGTGAGCGAACCGTCGCATTCCTGCTATCGCTGAGGGCACGGGGCGTGCGCGATCTCGCCGTGCTCCGGGCGATGGAAAAGGTCTCGCGCGAGCGATTCGCGCCGACCCGCTTTGCCGACCTCGCCCGCCAGGACGTTTCCGTGCCGCTCGCCTGCGGGCAGACGATGACCGCCCCGCATACGGTGGCGAATCTCGTCAGTGCCCTGGAGATGGAGCCCTCCGCCCGTGTGCTCGAGGTCGGCACCGGCTCCGGCTATGTCTCGGCTCTGCTTGCCGCCATGGGCGGAGAGGTGGTCTCGCTGGAGCGCTACCGCACGCTTGCGCTTGCTGCCCATGAGCGCATCGGCGGCAGCGGCTACGCAAAAATGGTCGATCTCCGGCACGCTGACGGTTTCCAGCCGGACCGAACGCTCGGCCGATTCGACCGAATCCTGGTCAATGGCGTCACCCATTCCGTTCCCGAGGCCCTGCTGGCGCGGCTTTCGGTCGGCGGGCGGCTGGTCGGGGCGCTCAGGGTTGAAGGCGTATCACGTCGGGTGGTGGTCACGCGGACGGATGACAGTGCCTATGATCATGCGCTCGGCCCGGTCCTGCGCCTGCCGCCGCTGATCCCGGGCTTGGCCCGGGCACTCTGAACCGCGGCTGAAGAAAGCCGGCCCCGGCTCAAAAATGTGAAGAGGCAAAGCACGCGCGAAACGTTTTCGTAACCTGAACGGGGCTTTAATCCCCTTCATCGAGTTGCGTTGTTCGCGAGTATCTTGTCCATGCGTAGCCAAGTCGGATTCAAGTCCAGCGTTGCCCTTCGCCTGTCGACGGTCTGCGCGCTCGCCTTGAGTGTCAGCGCGTGTTCGTCGGACACGATGCGCTTCACTGAGGCACCCTTCAGCAATCCCTTCAGGACCGCGCAGGCGCCTGCCATGCGTGATCCGGCAACGACCGGCTCGATCGGGCGCAGCGCCAGCGCGCCGATGTCTTCGCCGGCTCCGTCTGTCGGGGCGGTCCGCGCCCAGCCCCTGCCGCCGCCGCAATCGGCCGTTGCGCTGCGTAGCGCAGCTCCGGCGCCTGTCGTCGGTAGCGCCAATGGCTGGTCGGCCCAGGGTGGCACGCCGATCGTCGTCGCCCAGGGCGAAACGCTCGATGTCCTCTCCTCGCGCTACGGCGTGCCGCGTTCAGCGCTGATGTCGGCGAACGGGCTTTCGAGCGCGAACGTTGCTCCCGGCTCGCGGCTGACGATCCCGGTCTACAATGCCGGTGGTGGTGCTGCGCCGCAGCAGATGGCCCAGGTGGCGTCGCCGCAGAGCGATGCGCGCACCGAAGCGCCGCGTTTCGTGCCTGGCCCCGCTCCAGTGGCGGCGCCGCGTGCGCCTGTGGTGCCGGCACGCGTCGCTGCGGTGCCGGTCGACGCCAAGGCGAAGGCCCAGGCCGCTGCCGAAGCCAAGGCGCAAGCTGCGGCCGACGCCAAGGCAAAGGCTGTGGCCGATGCACAGGCCATGCGTGACGCCCGCGCCAAATTCGCCGCCGAGGCCAAGGTGAAGGCCGAAGCCAAGGCCAAGACGAAGCCGGTGGTCGAGGCGAAGGCGCCGACGCCTGCTCCTGTCGCGACGCCGACTCCGACGAAGACCAAGCCGGTCGTGGTTGCCAGCGCTCCGGCCGAAGAGAAGGTCAGCGCCGTGCCGAAGTCGGCTCCGGAGCCGACGCCCGATCCCAAGACCACCGCAAGCCTGCCGAAGGAGGAGGATGCCTCCGCCAAGGCCGATTTCCGCTGGCCGGCCCGCGGCCGTGTCATTGCCGGCTATGGCGGCAAGGGGTCAAATGAGGGCATCAACATCGCCGTGCCTGAGGGAACGCCGATCAAGGCGGCTGAAGGCGGCGTCGTCGCCTATGCCGGCAGCGAACTCAAGGGCTACGGCAATCTCGTGCTCATCCGCCATCCGAACGGCTACGTCTCGGCCTACGCCCATAACGGCGAGCTGAACGTGAAGCGCGGCGAGACGGTGAAGCGCGGCCAGGTCGTCGCCAAATCGGGCCAGAGCGGCAACGTCTCTTCGCCGCAGCTGCATTTCGAGCTGCGCAAGGGATCGTCGCCGGTCGATCCGGTTCCCTACCTGAACAACTGATCCAGAATTGGTCTGACGCCGCCTCAGGGTTTGAGCTCTCACTTCCGTCCGGAGACACGCAGAAGCATTCACCTTCGATCAGTTCCCGCGAGACCCCGCTGATCGAAACAAGGCGGGACGGTCCCAGGAAAGGCCGTCCCGCCGTTTTCATTCTGTGGCTCGGCCTACGCCCCCATGGCGCCGAACATCCGGCCCGAGCCTGGCGACGCTGCCAGATTGAATCCGGAACGCCGTCTATCCACCGGAGAACACCGGCTTATTTCCATCAGGCCGCGGGCATGCCGCCCGCGGCGATGGTCTTGCGCGGCTCAGCCGTCGAGCCGTTGGCCGAGCCGGCCCGCCAGGTCCTGGATGTACTGCCAGGCGGTGCGCCCCGAACGCGATCCGCGTGTGGTCGCCCATTCCAGCGCTTCGCGACGAAGCTCATCGGGTGCGATCGTCAGGCTGAAATGGCTGACATAGCCGTTGATCATCTCCAGGTACTCGTCCTGGCTGCACTTGTGGAAGCCGAGCCAGAGGCCGAAGCGGTCCGAGAGCGAGACCTTCTCCTCGACGGCCTCGCCGGGGTTGATCGCCGTCGAGCGCTCGTTCTCCATCATGTCGCGCGGCAGCAGGTGGCGACGGTTCGAGGTGGCGTAGAATACGACATTGTCCGGGCGGCCCTCGACGCCACCGTCCAGCGCCGCTTTGAGCGACTTGTAGGAGGTGTCCTGGCCATCGAAGGAGAGGTCGTCGCAGAAGACGATGGCGCGGTGCTTGTCCTGCCGCAGCATGGCCATCAGAGCCGGCAGGCTCTCGATGTCCTCGCGGTGGATCTCGATCAGTTTCAGGGGCAGAGCCTTGCCGGCGAGGCGCTTGTTGGTGTCGGCATGGACGGACTTGACCAGCGACGACTTGCCCATGCCGCGCGCCCCCCAGAGCAATACGTTGTTGGCCGGCAGTCCATGGGCGAAGCGCTCGGTGTTCTCCGCCAGCGTGTCACGGACCCGGTCGACGCCACGCAGCAGCGAGAGTTCGACCCGGTTGACCCTGGCGACGGGAGCCAGGTCCGCCGCCGCTGGATGCCAGACGAAGGCGTCGGCGGCAGTGAGGTCCGCTGCCCTTCGCGCCGGCGGCGCGAGGCGCTCCAGCGCCGAGGCGATGCGGAGGAGAGTTTCGAGGTTCAGATCGGGAGAGCCGGTGGTCATCGGGACAAAGCCTATCGCGCGAGCGGTGTTCAAGCTGAGACGTCGAGCCAGGCGACCCAGGGGAGGCGCGGCTCAATGTTCGGGGTTTCCTGTCAGAGAGCCATGACAGCCATTCTTCGGAACGAACTCTATGGAATATGCCAAGCTGAATCGGACAAGGCCATTGCGCGCATGCCGGCAAGCTCATAGGTGAAGCGACGCGGTCGGTTCGTCGCCGCGCCAACAATTGATTTAACGGCGTCTCTGGCTATAGTCCGCGCGATTTTTGACCTGAAGAAGCCGCAACCGCATCGACGGCAGGCGCGCCCGCGCCGCCGCTGTGAAGGAGCCTTTTTGTGATTACCCCTGCATTTGCCCAAGGTATCGGCGGCGGAACGCCCGAAATGCTGATGAGCTTCGTTCCGTTCGTGCTGATCTTCGTGATCATGTGGTTCCTGATCATCCGCCCGCAGCAGAAGCGGGTGAAGACGCATCAGGAGATGATCAAGAACGTGCGGCGTGGTGACACGGTCGTGACCTCGGGCGGTATCGTGGCCAAGGTCTCGAAGGTGATCGACGACGGCGAGATCGAGGCCGAGATTGCCGATGGCGTTCGCGTCCGGCTGGTCAAGGGCATGATCCAGGACGTCCGCTCCAAGAGCGAGCCGGTCAAGAGCTGAATGGCGTCCCGGCCCTGACAGGGTCGGCGCGCGACAACAAGGCTGTTCACGCAGATGCTTCGTTTCCAGGCCCGCAAGGTCATCGCGGTTCTCCTCGTCCTGCTCTTCGGTTGCGGGCTGGCTTTGCCGAACCTGTTTTCGCCCGAGACCCGAAAGGCGATCGAGCAGGGCGCCCCGTCCTGGATTCCGCGGTTCCTGCTGCCGATCCATGCCGTGACGCTTGGCCTCGATCTGCAGGGCGGCTCGCATGTTCTGCTTGAAATCGACAGGGCGGACCTGATCAAGACGCAGGTGACGCAGCTTCGCGACGATATGCGGCGCATCCTGCGCGAGGAGCGCATCGCCTTTCAGGGCGGTATCGGCCTGACCGCGCGTGGCGTGCAGGTGCGTGTGCCGGAGGCAAGCGACCGTGCCAAGCTGATGCCGAAGCTTCGCGAGCTGGCGCAACCGGTCGGTACGCTCGGCGCCTTCGGTCCTTCGGGCACCCAGTCGATCGAGGTCTCCGAGCAGCCTGACGGCCTCGTTCAGCTCCAGCTGACAGAGGCAGGGGCCAATGAGCGCGTGCGTCGTGCCGTCGAGCAGGCCATGGAAGTGTTGCGCCGACGCGTCGACGCGCTCGGCACCACCGAACCAAATATCCAGCGCCAGGGACTTGATCGCATTCTTGTCCAGGTGCCGGGCCTGCAGGACCCGCAACGGCTGAAGCACATCCTTGGCGACACCGCCAAACTGCAGTTCCGCATGGTCGCCGACCAGAACAGCGGTGATGTCGACATGCTGCCCTCGCAGGACGCCGGCGGTCAGCTTGTGCCGGTGAGCCGTCAGGTCATCGTGGAGGGCGAAGACCTGATCGACGCGCAGCCTGCCTTCGACCAGCGCACCAGCCAGCCAATCGTCAATTTCCGCTTCAATATCCGTGGCGCCCAGCGCTTTGGCCAGGCGACGACCGAGAATCTCGGGCGGGCGCTGGCAATCGTGCTCGACAACAAGGTGATCTCGGCCCCGGTCATCCAGTCGCCGATTACCGGCGGCTCTGGCCAGATCTCTGGCAATTTCACGGTTGAGTCCGTGAACAACCTGGCGATCCTGCTGCGCGCCGGCGCCCTTCCGGCCAAGATGACGATCGTCGAGGAGCGCACCGTCGGCCCCGGCCTTGGTCAGGACTCGATCCAGGCGGGCAAGATGGCGACGCTGATCGCGACCGCGCTCGTGATCCTCTACATGGTCCTGACCTATGGGGTCTTCGGGGTCATCGCGAGCGTGGCGCTGCTCGTCCATGTCTGCCTGATCTTCGGACTGATGTCGTTGCTCGGGGCAACCATGACCTTGCCGGGCATCGCCGGCATCGTGCTCACCATTGGCACGGCGGTCGATTCCAACGTGCTGATCTATGAGCGCATGCGCGAGGAATCGCATATGGGCCGCTCATTGGTCTCGGCGCTCGAAGCTGGGTTCCAACGAGCCTTTGCGACGATCATCGACTCGAACGTCACCATGCTGATCGCAGCGGTTGCGCTGTTCTCACTGGGTTCGGGACCGGTGCGCGGTTTCGCCGTGGTCTTCATCCTGGGCATTCTGACGACCGTGATCACGGCCGTGACGCTGACCAGGATGCTGATCGCGCTGTGGTATCGCTGGGCTCGGCCCAAGGCCCTTCCGTTCTGACGCTGCCGACCCGACAGGAGATACGCGCATGCGTCTGCTTCGCATCGTTCCCGACAATACCCGTTTCAAGATCGTCCGCTTCCGGCGCTTCAGCTATCCGTTCTCGGCGGCCTATTCGATTCTCGTCCTGGTGCTCTTCCTCACGGTGGGGCTGAATTTCGGCATCGACTTCCGCGGCGGTACGCTGATCGAGATGCAGTCCAAGGCCGGCAAGGCCGAGATCGCCTCGGTCCGCCATACGGCCAATGGTTTCGGCTTCGGCGAAGTCGAGGTCCAGGAATTCGGCAGCGCCGGCGACATCTCGATGCGCTTTGCGCTGCAGCCCGGCGGCGAAACGGCCCAGCAGGCCGTGGTCGCGAAGGCACGCGAGGCTTTCGCGGGTACGCATGATTTCCGTCGGGTCGAGACCGTCGGTCCGCGCGTGTCGGGCGAGCTGGTCCAGGCCGGAACGCTCGGCGTCGTGCTCGCCATTGTCGGCGTGCTGATCTATCTCTGGTTCCGCTTCGAGATGCAGCTCGCGATCGGCGCGATCGTCGGCACCCTGCACGATATCGTGCTGACCGTCGGCTTCTTCCTGATCACGCAGCTCGAATTCAACCTGACCTCGATCGCGGCGATTCTGACGATCGTCGGGTACTCGCTGAACGAGACCGTGGTGGTGTTCGACCGCACGCGCGAATTGCTGCGCCGCTACAAGACCATGCCGGTCCAGGAACTGCTCGACCTCTCGGTCAACTCGACGCTGTCGCGCACCGCAATGACCGCCACGACGACCGTTCTCTCGCTCATCGCGCTGGTGCTCTTCGGCGGCACGGCGATTGAAGGCTTTGCGCTCGTCATGCTCTTCGGCGTGGTGGTCTGCACCTATTCGGCGATGTTCATCTCGACACCCGTGCTGCTCTATCTCGATGTGCGCGCCGGGCGCCTTGATGCGGATGTCGAAGAGAAGGTTCCGGCCGGAGCCAAGCCGAAGGCGAGCTGAGCGGGCGGAGCGCCCTGATCATGCCACGCTTTGAAGGTTTCGTTCCCGGGCGGCATCAGATCGATGCCTTCGGAGCGGGCGGGTTCCGGTTTGCCGATATGAGCCATCGCGGCTCGATCCTGGCCTTGCCGGCTGGAGTCCATATCTGGCCGGTCTCGTCTTTCGCGGAGGTGACGATCGAGAGCCTCCAGCCCGTTCTCGATGCTGCAGATGCGATCGACTTCCTGCTGATCGGCACCGGACACGACATCGCCTTCGTGCCCGCAGCCTTGCGCGAGCGCTTTCGCGAGGTCGGCATCACCATCGAGGGTATGGCGACGGGGGCTGCGGCGCGGACCTACAATGTTCTCGTCGGCGAAGACCGGCGTGTAGCGGCGGCGCTGATCGCGGTTGAGTAGCAGGGCGCGCGGCGATCATGCTCGTGGGGCGTAGCCAGCCCGGCCTTGCCTGGCCTAGACTGACACTTGATCCAAGGCCGCGCCTGTGAGGCGACTGCCTGGGCGGGACGATCCGCATGACGACCAGAACTGACGATCGCCGCGAGACGCTGCCCGAGGCCCTGCCGGAGGCTTATGCTCATTGTGCCGCGCTGGTGCGCGAGGCCGATCACGATCGCTATATCGCCAGTCTGTACGCGCCTGAGGCCGTGCGGCCCGGTCTTTTCGCGCTCTATGCCTTCAGCCACGAGATCGCGAGGGTTCGCGCCGCGGTGAGCGAGCCGCTGCCCGGCGAGGTCAGGCTGCAATGGTGGCGCGACCTGCTGGAGGGCGACGCCAAGGGCGAGGTGCATTCGCATCCTGTTGCCGCCGCGTTGCTCGACACCATTCTGCATTACCGCCTGCCGATCGCGCCGCTGACCGGGCTGATCGAGGCGCGCATCTTCGATCTCTATGACGATCCGATGCCCTCTCTCGGCGATCTCGAGGGGTATGCCGGCGAAACGGCAAGCGCGCTCTTCCGGCTTGCGTCGATCATCCTGGCCGAGGGGCGTGATCCGGGTGGCGCGGCGGCTTGCGGCCATGCCGGCGTCGCCTATGCGCTGACCGGATTGTTGCGCGCTTTCCCCTGGCATGCGGCGGCTGGCCAGGTCTACGTGCCGGCGGAGATTCTCGCCCGAAACGGCGTAATCCGCGACGACATCGTGCGAGGGCGCGGCGGGCCCGGCGTGCTCTACAGTCTGAAGGAACTCCGGGCGATCGCGCGCAAGGACCTCGCCAAGCTGCGGGAGCTGCGTGAGACGATTCCGCCTACGCTCGTACCGGCCTTCCTGCCGGTCGCACTGGTCGAGTCCTATCTGAGGAAGATGGAGCGCACCGGCTACGACCCGTTCCGGAGCATCATCACGCTGCCGGCCTGGCAGCGGCAATGGATTCTCTGGCGCGCGGCCAGGAAGGCCATGCGGGGTTAGTTCGCGCGCGTTTGCATCGGCGTTCCCGAAAATCGCAATCCACGTTTCGGGCCGAAGCAATAATTCGCAGGACGCCGCGCCGGCCGAGAAAAAACCCTCTCCCGGAAGGAGAGGGTTGGAATGGATTACCCCACGCCGAAGGCTCTCTACTCTGCCGCCTCAGCCGCAGCGGCGCCCGCCCACACATCGAGATGCTCCTTCGCGCGGGCCGTCAGCGCCTGCTTGCGGGCCACGCTCTTGGCAGGGCCCTTCAGGCGCTTGCCGTCCGGCCCCGTCTTGGGTGCGTCCTCGATATGCGGGAACAGGCCGAAATTGATGTTCATCGGCTGGAAGGAGCGCGGCCCCTCGTCGATGGTGACGATGTGCCCGCCGGTGATGTGGTTGACCAATGCGCCAAGCGCCGTCGTCGCAGGGGGCAGTTCGAGCGGGCGTCCGAGCCGCTCGGCCGCGGCCATGCGTCCGGTCAGCAGGCCAATGGCGGCGCTCTCGACATAGCCTTCGCAGCCGGTGATCTGTCCGGCGAAGCGAAGGCGCGTATCGGCCTTGAGCTGCAGGGACGGAGAGAGCAGCTTCGGCGAGTTGAGATACGTGTTGCGGTGGATGCCGCCCAGGCGAGCAAATTCGGCATTCTGGAGCCCGGGGATCATCCGGAAGATCGCAGCCTGCTCGCCGTATTTCAGCTTGGTCTGGAAGCCTGTCATGTTGAACAGCGTGCCGAGCGCATTGTCCTGGCGCAGCTGCACGACCGCATAGGCCTTCACTGTCGGGTTGTGCTTGTTGGTCAGGCCGACCGGTTTCATGGGCCCCCAGCGCAACGTCTCGCGCCCGCGCTCGGCCATGACCTCGATCGGCAGGCAGCCATCGAAATAGGGCGTGCCCTCCCATTCCTTGAACTCGGTCTTCTCGGCCGCCAGCAGCGCGTCGATGAAGGCCTCGTACTGGTCGCGGTCGAGCGGGCAGTTGATGTAGTCGGCGCCGGTGCCGCCGGGGCCGGCCTTGTCGTAGCGCGACTGGAACCAGGCCTGGTCCATGTCGATCGAGTCGAAATGGACGATCGGGGCGATGGCGTCGAAGAAGGCGAGTTCGGTCTCGCCGGTCAGGGACTTGATCCCGTCAGCGAGCGCCGGCGAGGTGAGGGGGCCGGTCGCGATGATGACATTGTCCCAGTCTGCCGGTGGCAGACCGGCGATCTCGCCACGTTCGATGGTGACGAGCGGGTGGGCTTCCAATGCGGCGGTGATCGCCTGCGAGAAGCCGTCGCGGTCGACCGCGAGGGCTCCGCCGGCCGGGACCTGATGGGCATCGCCCTTGGCCATGATCAGTGAGCTGAGCCGGCGCATCTCCCAATGCAGTTGGCCGACGGCGTTGGACGAGGAATCGTCCGAGCGGAAGGAGTTGGAGCAGACGAGCTCCGCCAACCCCTCGGTCTTGTGCGCGTCGGTGCCGCGAACAGGGCGCATCTCGTGCAGGACGACCGGGACTCCGGCTTCCGCGATCTGCCAGGTGGCTTCAGAACCGGCGAGGCCGCCGCCGATGACATGGACTGGTTTCGTGCTCATGCCTGCGATGTGTCCGCAGGCGGGCCGAAGGTCAAGAGAGAGGCGTCAGTGACGCAGCCCTGAAACGCAAAATGCCCGCCTGGGAGGAGGCGGGCATTCGCTCTTCGACCGGACCGCGGGGAGGACGCAGGTCCAGGAGAAACTATGATCTCGGTAGGCGCGGACAGTAATCAGGCAGCGTGCGAACGGGCGACGTACTGGATTTCCGAACGGGACAGGCCGAGATCGTCCAGCTCACGGTCGGTCAGACGCGAGAGCTCACGGACGGTTTCGCGATAGCGAAGATAGGCGCGGATTTTAGCAGCAATCATGGTGACGAACATTGGTTTGGCTCCTGGGTGCCGGGTCATTTCTGGCCCGACAACGATGAATTCGTTGTGCACTGCATATAAGGGAGGCTGGCTGCTAATTGGAGGGGCAGGATATCAGTTCCGTTATGCGATTTTCGCATGGCGATTTAACCAGCCCTTTACATTTTTGCCACGCCCCGCGTCTGTTGCGTAGGAAACTATTAACCAAGCACCATCGAGCGCCTAAATTGTAGGCCGTTTCGGTTCGCTACCGAGGAGCCGATTCCGGTGTGGCGCGCAATTGGGCGATATACAGTGGTTTGCCATGCGCGCCTGACTCGAATCGGAAAAGCCCGGAACGGGCCGGTTTTCCGCGGTTGTCACGCTTTTGCGTCAAGGTTTATGTTGCGCCGCAATGTCGCGCTTGCGTCGCCGTCGCCGGGGCGCTGTGGCAAGCTGGGCTGACGCTGGAGAAGCTGCTGTTGCCGTCACAAGCGATCATGTCCTTTGGCTACTGCGAACGCGCCAGCCAGGCCTTCTGGGCAGAGCCGATGAACGCGCTCAGCAATGGCGGCTTCATCCTGGCCGCGATCGCGGGCCTTCTGCTCTATCGGCGCTCGGGTCGGCGCGACTGGCCAGCTGCCGCGCTGATTGCTCTCGTCGTCATGATCGGTATCGGCTCGTTCCTGTTCCACACCATGCCGCAACGCTGGACGCTGCTGGCCGATGTGCTTCCGATCCAGTTCTTCGCGTTCTCCTATTTCGGGTTGGCTCTCGTCCGTTTCATGGGGGCGCGGCCAGCGGTCGCGGCCGGCGGTACACTGTTCTTCCTGCTTGCGTCCTTCCTGCTCGTGTCGGGGCTCGGCGCGCTGCTGCCGCCCGGCATGCGCGGCTCCGGCGGATATGCCTCCTTCGTGCTGGCGCTGTTTGGGGTCGCGTTCGCGGTGCGGATGCGCGGTGAGGGCGATACGGCGGCACGTCTGCTCGGCCTCGCCGGTTTGGTCTTTGCGCTGTCGCTCAGCTTGCGCACGCTGGACCAGGTTCTGTGCCAGAGCGTCCCCTTCGGCACGCATTGGCTCTGGCACCTGCTGAACGCAATGGTGCTCTATCTGTTGCTGCGTGCGGCGATCGATCGGCCCTCGGCGAATTGATCCGATCCGGGCATTGCGGGATCACAGCCGGCCCGCGACGGCGAAGGCCTCCTTCTCAGCCCGGTCAAGCACCGCGTATTCGGCGGCCAGGACATCAAGCAAGGCACGGACGGATGGCAGGAGACCACGTCGCGACGGAAAAACGGCGTGGATGATGCCGGCCCGCGGCGTCCAGTGCGGCAGGACCTCGACCAACGTTCCCGCTTGCAGGTCGTCCTGGACCACCATGGTCGGGAGTTGGACGACGCCAACGCCCTCGAGCGCGGCAAGCCGCAGCGCGACCATGTCCTCCGTGACCAGCCGAGGGGTGTGGCGGATGATCGCCGTGGCGCCGCCGGGCCCGCTGAGGCGCCATTCATGCTCCTGATGCGGATCTCCCCAGGACAGGCTGGGCAATGCGCTGAGGTCGGCGGGAACAAGAGGCCGTGCGAGGTCTTTCAGCACGCGGGGCGCGGCGACCAGCCGCTGGGTGCTCTCAGCCAGAACCTTCATCACCAGCTCGCTTTCCTCCAGTGGCGGGAAACGAACCCGGATGGCGATGTCGAAGCCTTCGCGAATGACGTCGACGCGCCGATTGGTGCTTTCCAGTTGCACCTCGACCTTGGGCCAGGCGGCGAGGAAGCGGGCGACCATGCCGCCGATCTGAAAATAGAGCACGGCTGACGGGCAGGCGACGCGCACGATGCCCTGAGGTGCGGCCCGGGCCCGCTCGATCGCTTCCTGGCCTGCGTCGACCTCGACCAGCATCGCGACGCAATGGCGATAATACTCGCGGCCGATCTCGGTGACGGCGAAGCGCCGCGTCGAGCGCTGCACGAGACGCACGCCCAGTCGCTCCTCAAGCAGCGCCAGCCGGCGGCTCAGCCGCGAACGCGGCATTCCCAGCGCCCGGGCTGCCGCGGCGAAACCCTGATGGTCGACGACCTGAGCGAAGAAATAGAGATCGTTCAGGTCCTGCATCGGATGCTCCATTGTCCTGCTGATAGGACACATTGGCGAGATAATGCCGTCTACCGGCTATTTTGTCTCATTCTTATTCTCCTGGCCAACGCAACGCCTTTGCAACGCTCCCAAGGAGAAACGCAATGAGAAAGGTTCTCGGGGTCTTCAGCAGCCCGCATCCCCATTGGATCGGGGATGGCTTTCCCGTCCGCTCGATGTTCTCGCATGCCGGTCAGGGCGAGCATGTCAGCCCGTTCCTGCTGCTCGACTATGCCGGGCCGGCACAGTTCGCGCCGGCCGCTCAGCCCCGTGGTGTCGGCACGCACCCGCATCGCGGCTTCGAGACGGTGACCATCGTCTATCAGGGGGAGGTCGAGCATCGCGATTCAACCGGCAAGGGCGGTCTGATTGGCCCTGGCGACGTGCAGTGGATGACGGCCGCGTCAGGTATCCTGCATGAGGAGTTCCACTCGGAAGCCTTCACCCGCAAGGGCGGCACGCTCGAGATGGTTCAGCTCTGGGTCAACCTCCCGGCCAAGGACAAGAGCGCAGCTCCCGGCTACCAGACGCTGCTCGACAAGGAGATCCCTGCGGTCAAGCTGCCCGATGGGGCGGGTACGCTCAGGGTGATCGCGGGCAATTACCAGGGACATGTCGGGCCGGCCCATACGTTCACGCCCATGAATATCTGGGACCTGCAGCTGCTGCGTGACGGGGCAACTTCGCTCGTCCTTCCGGAAGGCCACACCCTCGGCGTCGTCGTCCTGCGCGGCAACATCCTGATCAATGGCGCGGACAAGGCGCGGGAAGCACAGTTCATCCTGTTCGACCGTCTGGGCGGCGAGGTGACCCTGGAGGCCGACAGCGATGCCGCGGTGCTGATCGTCAGCGGCGCGCCGTTCGACGAGCCGGTCGTCATGCATGGCCCCTTCGTCATGAACACGGCCGAGGAGATCCGTCAGGCGATGATCGATTTCCAGAGCGGCCGGTTCGGCGCCATCCCGCAGGCGGCGTACGGGCGCTGAGGACAGGAGGCTCCGGATGTCCGCGCCGGGGCCGTTCCTGGAGGGGCGGCGCCGTCGCCGCCCCGATAGCGGAACCACAAGACCAGCAAGGATCATGACAATGACCAAGCCCTATACGCGCCTGGACAAGGACAATGCTGCGGTGTTGCTTGTCGACCATCAGGCCGGCCTGCTGTCGCTCGTTCGCGATATCGGCCCCGATCAGTTCAAGAACAATGTCCTGGCGCTCGCCGACCTCGCCAAATACTTCAAGCTGCCCACCATCCTGACGACGAGCTTCGAGGATGGGCCGAACGGACCTCTGGTTCCGGAGCTGAAGGAGATCTTCCCCTCGGCTCCCTATATCCCGCGCCCGGGCCAGATCAACGCCTGGGACAACGAGGATTTCGTCAAGGCGGTCAAGGCGACCGGACGCAAGCAACTGATCATTGCGGGCGTGGTGACCGAGGTCTGTGTGGCATTTCCGGCGCTTTCCGCGTTGGCCGAGGGCTACGAGGTCTTCGTTGTGACTGACGCCTCAGGCACCTTCAACGAGATCACCCGGCACTCGGCCTGGGATCGGATGTCGGAAGCCGGGGCGCAGCTGACGACCTGGTTCGGTGTCGCCTGCGAGCTGCATCGCGACTGGCGCAACGATGTCGAAGGCCTGGGGGCGCTCTTCTCCAACCACATCCCCGACTATCGCAATCTGATTTCCAGCTACAGCGCGGTGAAGGCGTCGAAGTGACCGGCCTCGCAACCGCATCAATCCAGATCACATGAGGATAGCCATGAGCACCTTTGCGAATATCGCGAACTTCAACGGCCAACGGCCGGTCATCGATCCCGACGATGCCGTGATGCTGCTGATCGACCATCAGAGCGGGCTGTTCCAGACCGTCGCAGACATGCCGATGACGACGCTGCGCGCCCATGCAGCCGCGTTGGCCAAGATGGCAACTCTGAGCAAGATGCCGGTGATCACGACGGCGTCGGTGCCGCAGGGGCCAAACGGTCCGCTGATACCGGAGATCCACCAGAATGCCCCGCATGCGACCTATGTTGCGCGTCGTGGCGAGATCAATGCCTGGGACAATCCGGACTTCGTCGCTGCGGTGAAAGCGACCGGGCGCAAGACGCTGATCATCGCCGGCACGATCACCAGCGTGTGCATGGCTTTCCCGAGCATCAGCGCGGTTGCCGACGGGTACAAGGTCTTCGCGGTCATCGACGCGTCCGGCACCTATTCGAAGATGGCGCAGGAGATCACGCTTGCTCGTGTCGTCCAGGCCGGCGTCGTGCCGATGGACACCGCGGCGGTAGCCTCGGAGCTCCAAAAGACCTGGAATCGCGACGACGCCCAGCAATGGGCGGAGGTCTACACGAGGATCTTCCCGCCCTATCAGCTCCTGATCGAGAGCTACACGAAGGCGCAGGAGGTTGAGAAGAAGCAGGAGCAGCTCGACTCGCAGCGCAGCTGACGTCGGCTACGCCGGGTGGTGTGCCCCTTGGCGCCCGCCCGGCAGCTTCGGCCGCTTCATTCAAGGCGGTGGCCGAGCGGTCCCTATCATCGGGCCGGATCTCGTATCCGGTCCGATGATCTAACTTTCTGTGTTTGCAGCGGCTTTCCCGAAAACCGCAAGCCCCGGCCGTTGCCTTAACCGCCGCCTCGCGCAGAAATTTCCCCCGGACCCAACCCGTGCGGCCGTTGTACCGGACTTTGCACCATCGCCCCGCCCGAGCCACCCGTTGCTGCTTCGGGCTCATTCGCTGGCATTCCGCCAGAGATGGCACGCCGGTGCAGCCAAGATTCTGCAGCCGCCGGCCGTCGGACGGAACCACCCCCGTTCTGGCGGCTGACGGCTTCGGCGCCGCGCGCAGGGCGAGGACATCATGTCCGGCAATGCCGGTGACGGCCCAGAAATCTGGGCCAGCGACTTCGGACCTCGCCGGAATGACAGGCGAGCAGATCCCGACCAGGCAGGCGAACAGGGCCGAGCGAACTTTGACGATCAAGCGGCGCCTGTCCCTAAGCATCCTGCAGCTTGAACTCTAATAAAGTCGCGATTTGTAACCCTCCGCGAGATTCGCTTCGGCTTCCGCCACTCCGATCGCCTTGGTCTGTTCAGCCACGATGCGGCCGAGCGAAGGGAAGCTGTGCCGCGGAACCTGCGTCGCGGGGTCCCAGAGCTTCGAGCGGATCAACGCCTTGCCGCAATGGAAATAGGCTTCGTCGATCTCGACCAGCATGCCGGTGACCGGGGTGCGTTCCTGGACGGTCGAGGGTTCCAGCAGGCCCTGCTCGCGTGTGACTCTGGCACGGCCGTTCACCCGCAGGGTCTCGTTGATGCCGGGCACCATGAAGATCAGGCCGATGCCGGGCGACGCGAGGATGTTGCCAAAGGTGTCGACCCGGTTGTTGCCACGCCGGTCCGGGATCAGCAATGTCCTGTCGTCTAGGACCCTGACGAAGCCGGGTGCATCGCCGCGCGGGCTGGCATCGGCACCACCTGCACCGTCACCGCTGGCGATGACAAGGAAGGGCGAGAGCGCGATAAAGTCGCGGCAGAACTGATCAAGATGCTTCAGCACCTTGCTGTCGGCGATCGGGTTGACCGGGCCGATATGCGTCCGCAGTTCAACCGCATCCTCGATCAACGCTGCCGGCTCGGTGGCTGTCGCAGTCATGAAGTCCTCTCGCCCCTTGCATGGTGCCAACCGCGTGACGGGCTAAGCGATCGATTGTTGTGCAAGCTAGCGTCAGATCTCGGATGATGCCACCGCAGGCGGCGCGCCCGGATGCATGGCGGGGGTGCTTACCCAGCGGTACAGGCGATTCTTGCTGATGATGGTTGCTCAGTCCAGGGGGCGGGGCGTCACGGGCGAGCCCCCGGAGCCGTTCTTCAAATGGGGCTCTTCACGCCCTGCCTCTGGGCGGCGTGCTCTATCCGGCCAGCCGTCACCACGCCCGGGGAGGGGGAACGCTCGGGGCGAGCCGCCTGTCCGAGGCTGAGCGCGGCCTTGATCGGCAGATGATCGGAGGCGATCTGGGCGAGAGGGCTGTCGTGAACCTCGATGAGCGAAACCAGATCATGCGGGTTGGCGATGATGCGATCGAGCGACCAGACCGGAAAGCGCGTCGGGAAACTCGCCACGGCACCGTCGAGCGGTCCAAAATCCGGATGAAGCTCCTGCAGGGACGAGTGCCTGCCGATCCGCCACTCGTTGAAATCGCCCATCACCACGACCGGGCGGCCGTCGGGAGGCTCCGAGGCTGCGAGGATGCTCCGGACCTGGCGCGTCCGCGAGCGGTGCAGCAGGCCAAGATGCACGGCAATGATCCGTACCGGACCGGCGCGCAATGTCAGGTCGACGACCAGGCCGCCGCGAGGCTCGGCACCCGGCAGCACGAGTTGCTCGACCCTGTCGACCACGCCGTCTCGGAACAGCACCAGATTGCCATGCCAGCCATGCCCGTTGCGGGTGGCCCGGAGCGGCACGGCCGTGAGCCCGCATTCACGCTCCAGCGCGTGAAGGTCGAGCAGTCCCAGGCGCTCTCCGAAGCGTTGATCGACTTCCTGCAGCGCGATCACATCCGCATCGATCTCCTTGATGACGTTCATCGTGCGCCAAGGATTGAAACGCCGGTCGCGGCCCACACATTTGTGGATGTTATAGGAGGCGACCAGCGTGTTGCCGCGGCTCGCGCGGTGATCGCCGTTGGAATAGGATTTGCGCTGTTGCCGCAAAGCCGTGGCCATCAGCGGTCCGAGGGATTTGAGCCCCCGCGGGAGCCGACGTTTCCGGAACATGAACAACGGTTTCCTGAGGCGTTAGGCGGAAGGGTGATGGGCAGAGGTTTGTTTGTAACAGAACGATTCGTAATGCAGTCTGTTCAACCTGTCCCGGGCTGTTCTCGATACTGTGTCCGGCAAGCGGTCGTTCATCTGTCGTCCAGATCTAGCAGAGGAGAGATGGATCCAACCTTCGCCGCGAGTGCCCTAGTGGCTCCTCGCTGCGACGACCCGGCCTCTCCTCGACCATGATGCACTTGCTCCTGATCATCGTTGCATTCGCTGGCCTGCTCGCCCTGGCATCGGCCATCGCAACCTATTCCTATGGCCATTTCGCCCGGCGTGCGAAGGGGCCGCCGTCCAGCGCCCTGGCCGTCGCCGATGACGAGACGCTGCTGGACAGGATCCTCTCGCAGCTCGTCGCCGGGCGCGAGAACGAAACCGGCCTCCTGCTGCTCTCTGAAAATCTCGACGCTTTTGCGGCGAGGGCGGTTGCGGCCCGCAGTGCCGGGCGCAGCCTCGACCTTATGTACTATGTCTGGAAGAACGATCTGACCGGACTGCTTCTCGCCCACGAATTGTTGGCTGCCGCCGATCGTGGCGTGCGGGTGAGGCTGCTGATCGACGACATCAACACCCGCGGGCTGGACGGTGCCTATCTCTCGCTCGATGGGCATCCCAACATCTCGGTCAGACTGTTCAATCCGAGCCGGGCTCGGCGCGGTGGCTTGCGGCGCGGCATCGAGATGGTGCTGCGCGCGGTCTCCGTGACGCGGCGGATGCACAACAAGGCCTGGATCAGCGATGGTCGGCTGGCAATCGTCGGTGGCCGCAACATCGGCAATGAATATTTCGCCGCTGCCAAATCCTCCAACTTCCAAGACCTCGACGTTCTGCTCGTCGGAGCCGCGGTGAAGCAGACGGAAGCTGTCTTCGACGCCTTCTGGAACAGCGACGTGGTGATCCCGATCGATGCCCTGGTGACCTGGCGGCAACCGAAGCTGGCGCGCTTGCGCAACGCACTCGCGAAGCTGCTCAAGAGCGCTCGCGCGCGTCCCTATATCGAGCGTGTCCGCGAGCGCATGTCGCTGACGGACACGCTCAATCTCTCCGAGAAGATCCACTGGGCACGCGAGGCCAAGATCATTTCGGATCCACCCGAGAAGGCTTTCGGCGGCAAGCGGGAGAACTGGTTGCTGGGCGCGCTCATGCCCAGCATCGCCGCCAGCCGGGATGTGCTCGAGATCACGTCTCCCTATTTCATTCCCGGCAGCGACGGGACGGCGCAGTTGAGCGGTCTGGTCGCAAGGGGGGTCGATGTCGCGATCCTGACCAACTCGCTGGCGGCGACGGATGTCGCTGCAGTCCACGGGGCCTATGCCCAGTACCGCGAGCGTCTGTTGAAAGGAGGCGTGCGTCTCTACGAGCTGCAGCGCTATGCGAGCCGGCAGCAGATCTCCGTATTCGGCTCGAGCGGCGCCAGCCTCCACACAAAGGCATTCACGGTCGATCGGAAGACCGGCTTCATCGGCTCGTTCAATTTTGACCCGCGCTCGGCCTCGCTGAACACCGAGATGGGGGTGCTGTTCGAACAACCCGCACTGGTGGCCGAGATGCGGCAGCTCTTCAGGGCTGATACGGCGCCTGAAGTCAGTTACGAGCTCTCGCTCGAGGATGGCGGCCTGCACTGGAACGGCAAGCGCGACGGCAAGCCGCGGCGTCTCGGACATGAGCCGGATGCAAGCCCGTCCCGCCGCGCGCTGGCGTTCATCGTCGGCCTCTTGCCGATCCAGTCGCAGCTATAGATCCGCCAGAGCGATTTTCTGTCGAATGGAACCCGCCCTGTTCCACGAGCAGAACTCCGAGCGGCTTGACGCACCGGAATGGCGGACGGAAGCTGGCACCGCATGAGGAGATCGCGATGTCAGCCTTGACCGCCCTGCCTGATCTGGAAACCTTGAAGGGCAGGCTCTACTCCGCTGTCCTTTCCGATGTGCTCGATCAGCTCGGCTTTCCCAACCAGGCGGTGAAGCCGTTCGTGCGGCCGCTCGACGACGCGACGATGCTCTGCGGCTTCGCCCGGACGGGGCTCTACATGAAGCGCTATCACCTTGCCGAGGGCCATAATCCCTACGCGCTCGAGATGGATCTGATCGACAGCCTGAAACCCGGCGAGATTGCCGTGCTGGCCTGCGACGGGCCGACCGACCGGATCGCGCCCTGGGGCGAGCTCCTGACCACGGCCTCGATGGTGCGCGGCGCCGCCGGCTGCCTGACCGACGGGCTGGTTCGCGACGTGCGCCGCATCCGCGAGCTCGGCTTCCCGCTCTTCCATGGCGGCATCGGCCCGCTCGACACCAGGGGGCGGGCTGAGATGATGGCGGTCGACGAGGCCGTCGAAGTCGGCGGAGCAAGGGTCGAGCCGGGCGACTTTATCTTCGGTGATGCCGATGGCGTGGTGGTCGTGCCGCAGCGCATTGCCGAGGAGGTGGTGAAGCTCGCCCTTGCCAAGATCGAGGCGGAGGACACGACGCGCGAGGAGCTTCTCGCCGGCGCGAGCTTGCGCTCGGTTTTCGAACGGCACGGTGTGCTCTAGCGGGCACCTCCGTTTCGGGTCACGCCGAGCCCGGCGCCACCCCGACATAGCGCGCTCGCGGCCGGATGAGGCGGCCAGTCTGAAATTGCTCCAGGGCATGGGCGATCCAGCCGGTGCACCGTGCCGCAGCGAAAATCTGAAAGGGGGCGTCCTGCGGCAGGCCCAGTGTGGAAGCCAGGGCCGTCAAGGCAAAGTCTATGTTCGGAACGTCGCCGGTGATCGCTTCCGTGACGCGACGAATCTCCTGGTATTCGGCGGGAAGAGCGAAGGCCGACAGCAGCCCCCGCGCCCGGGGATCCCCTTCGGGATAGAGCGGGTGCCCGAACCCCGGTACCGGCGTCCCGAGCGCCAGCCGCGATTGGACCGCGGCCTCGACACCCTCCCGCCGCGCTTCGCCGAAGAAGGCGCGAACCCGGGCCGACATGCCGCCGTGCAAGGGGCCTGACAGCGCGGACAGCCCTGCCAGGACGCAGGCAGCCAGCGAGGCCCGTGTCGAGGCGGTGACGCGGACCGCGAAGGTCGATGCGTTCAGCTCATGGTCCGCCAGCAGGACGAGGCAGGTACGAATGAAATCGGCACCCGTCGGGTCGCAACCCCAGGCGCGCGCGATGCGGTCATGAATGGGGCCTTCGCCGGGACGGCCGGCAACCGCATCGACGAGTGCGTCCAGCACCGAGGCTGCTTCGAAATACAAGGCCTTCGGGGTCCGGCTGCCGATTACCGGGTCTGCTGCGGCGCGTGCCGCGATCATCGCGAACATCCGCTGATTGCCGGTTCCCGGGCCGACGATATTGAACTGGGGCGGAAAGCGCGCGTCGCCGCAGGCCCAGAGCAGGCGGGCGATATCCTCGAGACGGGCGGCCCGGGCCAGCGCTTCGGCATCCTGGCCGCGATACCACAGCCGCCCATGCGCGATCGTCGTGATGCTCGATGCCAGCACCGGCTCGCCCCAGGCGATGGCGTCCTCGGCAATCGCCGCGTTTCGTCGCCCTCGTGACTTCCGGTATTCCAGCCGCGCGACATCGGCAGCGCGGTAGAGGCTGCGCCGCGGGGCGCCGGTATCCGCCCGTGCTTCGATCCGCCCCCGGCTCACATAGGCATAGAGCGTCTGCGGCTTCAGCTGCAGACGCGTCATCACCTCCTGCGCGGTCAACCAGTCGCTCATTGCCATATATTGATTTTATTGTTCAAGATTGATTCTAGTTCGGTCCGAACCGATCCTCAAGGCAGTTCTTCAAGGGAGTGCCTGATGTCGGATGGGTTGGAAAATGTCGTTGCAGCACAGACGGTCCTGTCGGATGTGGACGGGGCAGCTGGCCAGCTGGTCATCCGGGGGCATCGTCTCGACGACCTTGCCGGCCGCGTGACCTTCGCCGAGGCGGCGCAGTTGATGCTGACTGGCTTCTTCGACGCATTGCCGCCCGGTGATGCCTTCGAAGCTGCGCTCGGCCAGGGCAGGGTGGATGTGTTCGGCGAGGTGGCCAGTCTCGATGAGACGCTTGTCCGGCGAGCTCCGGTCGAAGCGCTTCGCGCGCTGATGGCGCGGTTGGCCGATGGCGATGATGCTGCGACCGCCTTGCGCCTCCTGGCGGCACCGGCCGTCTTCACGCCGGCGATCATACGGCTGCAGCGCGGGCTCGCACCGATCATGCCCGATGGGCGGTTGGGCCACTCGGCCGATA
The DNA here is from genome assembly GCF_056396065.1 of Allobosea sp. 05T433. Lineage (NCBI taxonomy): Bacteria > Pseudomonadati > Pseudomonadota > Alphaproteobacteria > Hyphomicrobiales > Alloboseaceae > Allobosea > Allobosea sp. 05T433. The sequence continues at coordinate 114,613 of NZ_JBFTKS010000007.1, forward strand.
TCCTGCGGATGATGCGCGGCGAGGCAGCCAGCCCGGCGCAGGCCGCGGCATTGGATACTTATCTCGTCACGGTTTGCGATCATGGGCTGAATGCCTCGACCTTCGCCGCCCGTGTCGTCGCGTCGACGCAGGCAGGACTGGGGTCGGCCGTGCTGGCCGGGCTGAGTGCGCTGAAGGGCCCGCTGCATGGGGGAGCGCCCGGGCCGGTGATCGACATGCTCGACCAGATCGGCGAGGTGGGCAACGCACGAGCCTGGCTGGAAGCCGCGTTGCAGCGCGGTGATCGCCTGATGGGGTTCGGTCACCGCGTCTATCGCGTGCGTGACCCACGTGCCGACGCATTGAAGCGCGCGATACGCCAGCTCGATACGGATTCCGGCCGCCTCGCTTACGCGGAGGCGGTCGAGCAGGCCGCCTTGGCTATTCTTCGTGAGCGGAAGCCGAACCGCGCATTGCAGACGAATGTCGAATTCTACACCGCCCTCCTGCTCGAAGCGCTCGCATTCCCGCCCGACAGTTTCACCTGCGTCTTCGCAATGGGACGGACGATCGGCTGGATCGCCCATGCCCAGGAGCAGGTTGCCGGCGGTCGGCTCATTCGCCCGCAGTCAACCTATGTCGGTCCGGCGCCGAGACGCGCTGCCTGATGGGCTCGCTGCCGTGAGCGTCGGCTGCCGCCATCAGCTGCATTGCTGCAGTTGCCGCGAGGCGGCGGTCACGCCGTCCAGCGAGAAGGTGTAGCTGGTCTCATTGCCGCGGGCCGAGCGCGCTGCGAGCACCATCTCGTCGCCAGCCTTCATCGCCGCGAACAGCTCGCCCTCGCGTTCGACGCGCTGGAGCCAGGCATTGCGGCCGGCGGTCAGCATGCGGAAGCGCTCCTCGCCGATCGTGACCTCGACGGTCGAATCCTTGGCGAAGTCGTACCCGGTCTGGAAACTCGACTCCGTGCGGCCAGCGCTCTCGCCGCTCTGGACGAAGAAATACACGTCGCCATGGCGAAGCTCGGCAGGTTTCTCAGCGATTGGGTTGCTGGAGATATAGCAACGTTGGCTATTACCGCTCGCATAGGACGAGGCATTCCAGTTCTTGAACTGACCGAGCGGCTTGGCCGGATTCGCCATTGCTCCGGTCGAAACCGCGAGGAATACGAAGGTCGCCGGGATCGCCAGTCTCATCATTGCTTCATCTCCTTTTGTGTTCTCAAGGGATGGAACCTGAAGCCTAACGAGGCGTAAACAAGGCGGCGGAAAGCGCGTGCGACCTTGCGGCGCAGCGGCACGCGCCCGCGGCTGCTTTCGGCATCGCCCGGCGGGGCGAAAGTCGGCGGAATGTCGCGAGATGCGTAACGTTGAGGAAGAAGCGGCGCTCCGCGAAGTTGCCGTCGCAGGCTACGGACACACTGGCGCCGGTCTACCCTGACTGTGAGACCTGACTGCGAGACGTGGCTGTGCGCCTCGGTGCGTCAGCTTCGGGCCTTACGTCCCGCGGGCCGTACGCAGAGCGGAGGGGCCGCATCCGCGCTCGATGATTGGAACGACCGGAATTCACCGGCAGGCACATGGCCGGTCGTGCAATTTCACGCGAATCAAGGCGCCAGCCGGCGTTTCCTCGACACCTATTCCGCCGCTTGTGCGGGGGCCTTGGCGGGCTTCTTCAGCGGTCGGCGCTCCAGCACCTCCTTGAGGAACCGGGCGGTATGGCTGCGGCTGACCTTGACGACATCCTCCGGCGTGCCCTGAGCCACGACCTCGCCGCCGCCATCGCCACCTTCCGGACCCATGTCGATGATCCAGTCGGAGGTCTTGATGACCTCGAGATTGTGCTCGATCACCACCACCGTATTGCCCTGCTCGACCAGCTCATGCAGCACTTCCATGAGCTTGGCGACATCGTGGAAATGCAGGCCGGTCGTCGGCTCGTCCAGGATGTAGAGCGTGCGGCCGGTGGCACGCTTCGAGAGTTCCTTCGACAGTTTCACGCGCTGGGCTTCGCCGCCGGACAGCGTGGTCGCCTGCTGGCCGACATGGACATAGCCGAGGCCGACGCGGGAGAGCGTTTCCATCTTGTCGCGGATCGAGGGCACGGCCTTGAACAGGTCCTTCGCCTCCTCGACGGTCATGTCGAGCACATCCGCGATCGAGCGCTCGCGGTATTTCACCTCGAGCGTTTCACGGTCGTAACGCTTGCCCTTGCAGACATCGCAGGTGACGTAGACGTCGGGCAGGAAATGCATCTCGATTTTGATGACGCCGTCGCCCTGGCAGGCTTCGCAGCGCCCGCCCTTGACGTTGAAGGAGAAGCGCCCCGGCTGATAGCCGCGCGCCTTCGCCTCGGGCAGGCCGGCGAACCATTCGCGCATCGGCGTGAAGGCGCCGGTATAGGTCGCGGGATTGGAGCGCGGGGTGCGGCCGATCGGCGACTGGTCGATGTCGATGACCTTGTCGAGATGCTCCATGCCCTCGATGCGATCATGCTGGGCGGGATGCTCGATCGAGCCGTTGAGCTTGCGGGCGACGGCCTTGTAGAGCGTGTCGATGACCAGCGTCGACTTGCCGCCGCCGGAGACGCCGGTGATGCAGGTGAAGAGCCCGAGCGGGATCTCGACGGAGACGTCCTTGAGGTTGTTGCCCCTGGCGCCGACGATCTTGAGCGAACGCCCCTTCTGCGGTTTGCGGCGCTTGGCCGGCACCGGCACCGAGAGCTCGCCCGTGAGGTAGCGGCCGGTCAGCGAGTTCGGGTCGGCCAGGATCTGCTCCGGCGTGCCCTTCGAGACGATCTCGCCGCCATGGATGCCGGCTCCGGGGCCGACATCGACGACGTAGTCGGCGGTCAGGATCGCGTCCTCGTCATGCTCGACGACGATCACGGTATTGCCGAGGTCGCGCAGGCGCCGCAGCGTCCCGAGCAGGCGCTCATTGTCGCGTTGGTGCAGGCCGATCGAGGGCTCGTCCAGCACATAGAGGACGCCGGTGAGGCCCGAGCCGATCTGCGAGGCGAGGCGGATACGCTGGCTCTCGCCGCCCGAGAGCGTGCCGGAGCCGCGCGCCAGCGTCAGATATTCCAGCCCGACGTCGAGCAGGAAGGTCAGGCGGTCGCGGATCTCCTTGAGGATGCGCGTCGCGATCTCGGTCTGCTTCGGCGTGAGATGGCGCGGCAGATCGGAGACCCAGGCCAGCGCATCGCGAACCGAGAGGCGGGAAATCTCGCCGATATGACTACCGGCGATCTTCACCGCCAGCGCCTCGGGCTTCAGGCGAAAACCGTTGCAGGCGGCGCAGGGCGTCTCGGACATGAAGCGGCCGATTTCCTCACGCGCCCAGTCGGACTCCGTCTCCTTCCAGCGCCGCTCCATGTTTGTGATGACGCCCTCGAAGGGCTTCTTCACCTCATAGGCGCGCAGGCCGTCATTATAGGCGAACCGCACCGGCTCGGTGCCGGTGCCGAACAGGATGGCATCGTGCGCCTGCTTCGGCAGCTCGGACCAGGGCTTGGTCATCGAGAAGCCGAAATGCTTGGCGAGCGCGTCCAGTGTCTGGCCGTAATAGGGCGAGGTCGACTTGGCCCAGGGCGCGATCGCCCCCTTCTTCAGTGAGATGGAATTGTCGGGCACGATCAGATTGGCATCGATGCGCATCTCGTGGCCGAGACCATCGCAGGTCGGGCAGGCGCCGAACGGGTTGTTGAATGAAAAGAGCCTGGGCTCGATCTCGGGGATGGTGAAGCCGGAGACGGGGCAGGCGAATTTCGAGGAGAAGGTGATGCGCCTGGCCTCGCCGCTCTCCTCCTTCTCGTCGGCATATTCGAAGACCGCGATACCCTCGGCGAGCTCCAGAGCCTGTTCCAGCGAGTCGGACAGGCGTGCGGCGAGGTCGGGGCGTATGACGATGCGGTCGACCACCACGTCGATGTCGTGCTTGAACTTCTTGTCGAGGGCGGGAGCGTCCGGGATCTCGTAGAACTGGCCGTCGATCTTGACGCGCTGGAAGCCGCGCTTCAGCCAGTCGGCCAGTTCCTTGCGGTATTCGCCCTTGCGACCGCGCACCACGGGCGCCAGCAGATAGCCGCGCGTCTTCTCCGGCAACTCCAGCAGCCGGTCGACCATCTGGCTGACCGTCTGGCTCTCGATCGGCAGGCCCGTCGCCGGCGAGTAGGGGATGCCGGCACGTGCCCAGAGCAGGCGCATGTAGTCGTGGATCTCGGTGACGGTGCCGACTGTCGAGCGCGGGTTCTTCGAGGTCGTCTTCTGCTCGATCGAGATGGCCGGCGAGAGCCCGTCGATCTGGTCGACATCGGGCTTCTGCATCATCTCGAGGAACTGGCGGGCATAGGCCGAGAGGGACTCGACATAGCGGCGCTGGCCCTCGGCGTAGATCGTGTCGAAGGCGAGCGAGGATTTGCCCGAGCCTGAAAGGCCGGTGAAGACCACGAGCTTGTCGCGCGGAATCGCCAGGTCGACATTCTTGAGATTGTGCTCGCGCGCGCCGCGCACGGAAATCACGCGTGCATTCGGATCGGCCGCGCGGTTGCGGTCGAACATGTCCTCAAGCGTGGCGGCTTGTTCAGCCAAAGAGGTCTTGCGGGCCATCGGGGCGTCCGTTCGGGTAAGGCGTAGAGATAGGGCAAATGCCCGGCCATGCCAGCCTCACGGCGGTCTGGCAGGCATGAATATCATGCAGCGGGATAGGCTGCTGTCTTTCTCCTGACAATTCGCGTCAGGAGTAGGGCGTCCGGTTTGGCGATCGGTGCCGCCGTCCGCCGAGGCTCGTCCGACCTCCGGCGGCTGCCTCGCGAATCCTGATGAAGACAGGGGACAACTCTGCAAAACGAGCTTGAACAAAGCAAGAACATTGTTGATAGTGACGTCTGCGGGCGCTAGGGTCCGGCTCCGGTCGTCGATCGGATTTGCAGATGTGCGCAGGAAATGGAGCCTCTCATGGCTGGTAGCGTCAACAAGGTCATTCTGGTCGGTAATCTCGGGCGCGACCCCGAGGTGCGCCGGCTCGGCAGCGGCGAGCCGGTCGTCAATCTGCGCATCGCCACGTCCGAGACCTGGCGCGACAAGCAGTCCGGTGAGCGCAAGGAAAAGACCGAGTGGCACTCGGTGGTGATCTTCAACGAGAATCTCGCCAAGGTCGCGGAGCAGTATCTGAAGAAGGGCTCGAAGGTTTACATCGAGGGCCAGCTCCAGACGCGCAAGTGGCAGGATCAGTCCGGCGTCGAGAAGTACACGACCGAAATCGTGCTGCAGCGCTTCCGCGGCGAACTCACCATTCTCGACAGCCGCGGGCAGGGCGGATCGGACGAGTATGGCGAGGGCGGCGGTTCGGTCGAGGACCGTTCGGGCGGCGGCGGTTCCTTCGGGCGTTCGAGCCCGATGGGCAGCGGTGGCGGCTCGCGCCAGCCGGCTATGTCCAGCGGCGGCGGCGGGCGTTCGTCGAGCACCCACCTGGACGACGATATCCCGTTCTAGGGCAAGCGAGGGCGAACCGCTTTGCGGATCGCAATCTCCTCAGGATCAGAAGGTCGCTCCCGACCGTTCGGAGCGGCCTTTTTGTTGGTATCCGAAGGACGGGGCGGCTCTCCCTCCATCATTGCCAAGAGCGGCCAGCGGCATTCGATGACTTAGATCGCGAATCTCGGTGCGAGATTGCATTTATTCGCGCTCGAGCAGTCAGACCCGACCGCCGTCCAGGCGCGAAGGACCGTCTATCGGGCACCCGCAATAACGAGTGGGCTGAAGCTGCGCTGTCGCGCAAGCTGAGGAACGGACTTGAGCGCGGAGCTTCCCGACCTTCTAGAACGTCAGGCGCGTCTGACGCGCGCGCCGGGCCTAGCCGTGACTGCGCGCCGCTTAGAACATCGGACCGGATATCATATCCGGTCCGATGTTCTAAGCTTCTGTGTTTGCATCGGCTTTCCCGAAAACCGCAATCTACTTTTCGGGCCGATGCTTTAGCCGTCATAGGCCCTCTGAAGCGCGGCGATGTCGATCTTCTGCATCTGCATCATCGCCTGCATGGCCCGGCCGGCCTTCTCCTGTTCGGGACTGCTCAACAGCTTGGGCAGCACTGACGGGATGACCTGCCAGGAGATGCCGAACCTGTCCTTCAGCCAGCCGCATTGCTGGATCTGTCCACCGTCTCCGAGCCTGTCCCAGTAGTAATCGACCTCGTCCTGGGTTTCGCAGTTCACATAGAGCGAGATCGCTTCCGTGAACTTGAAGCGTGGGCCGCCATTGAGTGCCGTGAATTGCAGGCCTTCGAGCTCGAAGGATGCGGCCATAGGCGAGACGCCGCCGAGCTTCGAATTCTTGAAGATGGAGGTGTAGAATTTTGCCGCCTCCTCAGCCTGGCCATCGAACCACAGGAACGGGGTGATCTTCTGCATGGTCGTCTCCTCCTCTTGCTTGCTGAGCGCGGGGCGGTCGCCCGAATGCTGCGAGTGCAGGGCTTCCGGAACTGATCGGTGAAACGGCTCAGGTGGAATGGCTCAGGCGGCCTGCCGCCTTTCAGCGAACAGGGTGTCGAGCTTCCCGTAGCTTGCGGCGACGCCTTCCTTCATGCCGCTCCTGAGCGCGCCGTCGCGGGCCTCGCGCGAGGAATAGAGTACGGTCAGCGCGAGTTCGGTCTTGCCCGCCTGCTCCGTCAGAACCAGCGTCGCGATGGCCTCGCCCCCGGTCCAGTCCTGGTCGAACAGTTCGGTTCGGACGATACGCTCAGGGCGCGCGATCTCGCGGTAGATCCCGCCCATTCCCATCACGGTGCCGTCCGGTCCGTGCCAGACGTGGCGGAAGCTGCCGCCGACCCGAAAATCGACCTCGCAATGCTGCAGTGACCAGCCTGGAGGGCCGCTCAACCACCTCTTCAGCAGCTCAGGCCGGTTCATGGCCTCGAAGACCAGCTCGCGCGGTGCGTTGAAGAGGCGGGTCATCAGGACCTCGCGGTCGCTGGGCGTCGAGACGGACAGATCGGCGGTCGTCATCATCGTCACTCTCCTTTGGGTTTCATGCCTTTCTCGGCCTTCATCTCGTCGAGAAGGAGGTCGAGGCGCTGGAAGGTCGTCTCCCAGAACTGGCGATAGCCTTCGAGCCAGCCATTTGCGTCGGCGAGAGCTTGGGGCTCGAGCCGGCAGGGGCGACGTTGTGCGTCCCGTCCGCGCGAAATCAATCCAGCGCGCTCCAGCATCTTGAGATGCTTGGAGATGGCCGGCTGGCTCATAGCGAAGGGCTGGGCCAGCTCGGTCACCGAAGCCTCGCCAAGGGCGAGGCGTGCCAGGATCGCCCGCCGTGTCGGATCGGCCAGGGCGGCGAAGGTGGTGTCGAGCCGGCTGGATGGCGTCATTTAATTACCAATTGGTTATATAACGTAGTTGTTATTTAACGTGGCGCAGCCGTTGTCAAGGCTGAGGGCGGGCAGCCCGGCCCTTCCGATCGATCTGTCATGCGGGGCAGGCATCTCCGCCCCGGCGTGTGAAATCCTTGTGCGCAATGGGGGAACGGGCGTATGTGCAGCGCTCATGAGCAACACTGATCCCGCCGCCTCAGCCCTGTCCGTCTGGATCGCGCTGGAAAGCCCCACCCATCACGCTCCTGGCGTGAACGGCATGATGGACCTCGTCGCCAAGGAGGTCGAAGGCCTGCCGATCGCGGTCGAGCGCCTGCCGGGGCGCGACGGCCTCGGAGACAGCGTGATCCTGAGGGCCGGGCTCGATAATGGCGAGAAGGCCATTTCGGTCATGTCACATCTCGACACGGTCCACCCGGTCGGGACGAGTGCCAAGGATTTGCCTGTCCGGATCGAGGGCGACAGGCTCTATGGTCCTGGCGTCTATGATATGAAGGGCGGTGCCTGGCTCGCCCTGCAAGCCTTCAAGGATGTGGCCAAGGCGGGCTCGGCCAAGCGGCCGATGATCTTCCTGTTCACGCCCGACGAGGAGATCGGCTCGCCGACCACCCGTTCGGTGATCGAGGATATCGGGCGGCAGTCGGCGGCGGTGCTGGTCACCGAGCCGGCGCGCGAAGGTGGCCGCATCGTCACGGCCCGCAAGGGTGTCGGCCGCTTCGACGTCAGGCTCGAGGGGCGCCCGGCCCATTCAGGCTCACGCCATGCTGACGGACGCAGCGCCATCCGCGAGGCGGCGCATCAGATCCTCGCCATCGAGGGCATGACGGACTATGCGCGCGGCATCACCACGTCGGTCGCCTTGATCGGCGGCGGCACGGCGGCGAACGTGATTCCGCAGCATGCCTGGTTCAGCGTCGATGTGCGCGTCACCACGCTTGCCGACGGTCAGATGATGGAGAACCGCATTCTTGGGCTCACGCCCCGCGATCCCGATGTGAAGATCACGGTGACGGGCGGCATGAATCGGCCGCCCTATGAGAAGTCGAGCACGGTCGCGCAGTTGTTCGAGACAGCGCGTGGCGTTGCAGCGAAGGTCGGCTTCGATCTTCAGGACTGCCCGATGACCGGTGGTGGTTCCGACGGCAATTTCACGGCGGCGCTCGGCGTGCCGACGCTGGATGGTCTCGGCATCGACGGCAATGGCGCCCATACGCTCGAGGAATACGCCCTGATCTCCTCGATCGCACCGCGTCGAGCCCTGATCAAGGGGCTGCTCGAAACGGTCTGAGCGCTCGGCTTCCCGCTTCCGCTTCTGCCCGAAATCCGCTCTGATGCTTCCCAAGGCCGCGTGACGGCTGTCCTTGGGAAGGGAAGCGGCATGAAGAACTGGATCGCAGGCGCCCTTGGCGCTGCTTGCATGGTGGTGGCGGGAATGGCAGCGGCACAGGACCTGATGGTCGAGAAGAAGGTGTTCGAGCTGCCGAGCTTCACGACGCAAGGCGGGCRCACACTCAAGAACGTCAAGGTCGGCTGGGAGAGCTACGGCACGCTCAATGCCGACAAGTCGAATGCGATCCTGATCTGCCATTTCTTCTCGGGCAATTCGCATGCCGCCGGCAAGTACGACGCAAGGGATGCCGCGCCAGGCTACTGGGATGCGATTGTCGGTCCCGGCAAGGCGATCGACACCAATAAGTACTTCGTCCTGTCCTCCGATACGCTGGTGAACCTCAACACCGGCGATCCGAAGACGACGACCACCGGCCCGGCTTCGCTCAATCCCGATACCGGGAAGCCCTACGCGCTCGATTTCCCGATCGTCACGGTCGGCGACTTCGTCAATGTCCAGAAGGCACTGGTCGAGAGCCTGGGTATCAGGAAGCTGGCGCTGGTCGCCGGCCCATCCATGGGCGCGCTCCAGACCTGGGAATGGGCAGCAAGCCATCCGGAGATGGTCGCCAAGGCGATGCCGGTCATCGGCGCGGCCGAAGCCGATGCGCAGCTCATCGCCTGGCTCGATGTCTGGGCGGCGCCGATCCTGGTCGATCCCAACTGGAACAAGGGCGACTATTACGGTGGCACCCCGCCCAATGCCGGCCTCGCCAAGGCGCTGGCAGTGGTGACGCTGCAGGCGAACCACCGTGACTGGACCAATGGCACCTTCGGGCGCAGGCCCGCCAAGGAAGGTGAGGACCCCGMCAAAGCGCTCGGAAACAGGTTCCAGRTCCAGAGCATTCTCGACAATGCCGGTGAGGCGCGCGCCAAGCTGTCAGACGCGAACCATTTCCTCTATCTCGTGAAGGCCAACCAGCTTTTTGCCGCTGGCGGAACCTCGCTCGCCAATGGCGCGTCGAAGATCAAGGCGCCGGTGCTGCTGATCACGCAGCCGAAGGATCTGGTCTTCACTGCGGATACCATCGCCAGCACGGTCGATGGCATGAAGCAGGGCGGCGTCGACATCTCCCACATCACCATCCAGGGCTCGCGTGGGCATCTCGACGGCGTCATCTCGATGAAGCAGGCCGAAGGGGCGATCCGGGCCTTCCTGGAGAAGTGAGGCGCGTCGGCGTCTCATGCTCGGTCCTGCACAGGGCATGGGCCTTTGAACGATGATGAGCGGCACATGCGCCGATGAACGGGCAAGCCTGGCCATGACTGTGATGCCCCTTTCAAGGGGGGCGGCCACGTCCTAGCCGCCTCCGACCACGGCCCGCACGCCATCGATGACGAATTGCACGGCGAGCGCGGCAAGGATCACGCCGAGCAGACGGGTCAGAACGACATTGCCGGTGACACCAAGGAGGCGCGCAATCGGCGTCGCCATGAGGAAGGTCACGAGGCATGAGGCGATCACCAGCCCGCAGATGACCGCCAGCGAGCCGAGCATGGCGAGATCGCCATTGGCGCGTCCGGCGAGCAGCATCATCGCGGTCAGCGAGCCGGGGCCTGCCATCAGGGGGATGGCGAGCGGGAAGGCGGCAACGTTGCGGATGTGGTCGAGAGTGATTGCGGTCTCGGCCGTCGCCTGCTTGCGCTCGTTGCGGCGCTCGAACACCATCTCGAACGAGATCCAGAACAGCAGCAGCCCGCCTGCGATGCGGAAGGCCGGCAGCGAGACGCCGAGCGCCTTCAGCACGATATCGCCCGCAAGTCCGAAGAAGGCCATGATGCCGAAGGCGATGATGCAGGCGCGCACCGCGACCTGCCTGCGCTCGTCGGCCGACATGCCGCGCGTCAGGGACAGGAAGATCGGTGCGAGACCCGGCGGATCGAGGGTGACCAGCAGTGTGACGAGGGCGGAGGTGAGATATTCCAGGAACATCGTGGAGCTTAGGCATGCTGCCGAGCCCGCGTCACTAGGCGTAGGAGCGAAATTTGCCGAGCGGTTTTCCGGCTCCGTCACGCGCTCGCGCCGGTCAAACATGGCGGCAATGTGGGAGGGCTCGGAAAGTGAGTCGAAAACGACTCGTAACGCGTTGACAAGGAACGGTTTTAATTTCTCTGGAGAGATTCGTCTTTTGCTGGCTTCGCGGGGCGGAATCGGATAGCCAGAAGCTTGAAAAATCGTAGAAAACGGGACCTCATCCCTTGAGCGAAGACGACAACGGCACGCGCGGCGGCCAGCCGGAAGACGCGCATTTCGGCGGCGACATCAAGCCGATCGCCATCACTGACGAGATGAAGAAGAGCTATCTCGATTACGCCATGAGCGTGATCGTCAGCCGCGCTCTTCCCGACGTCCGCGACGGCCTGAAGCCGGTGCACCGGCGCATCCTGTTCTCGATGCACGAGAACAAGAACCTGCCGGACCGGCCCTATACCAAATGCGCCCGCATCGTCGGCGATACGATGGGTAAGTACCATCCGCACGGCAACATGGCGGTCTATGACGCGCTGGTCCGCATGGCGCAGGATTTCTCGCTGCGCCTGCCCTTGATCGACGGTCAGGGCAATTTCGGCTCGATGGATGGCGATTCCGCGGCGGCCGATCGTTATACCGAGGCCAGGCTCGACAAGGCGGCGATGCCGCTGCTCGAGGATCTCGACCTCGACACCGTCGATTTCCAGCCGAACTATGACGGCAAGGAGCATGAGCCGCGGGTTCTGCCGGCGCGTTATCCGAACCTGCTCGTCAACGGCGCGGGCGGCATCGCGGTCGGCATGGCGACCAATATTCCGCCGCATAATCTCGGCGAGGTGATCGATGCCTGTATCGCGCTTATCGACGATCCCGAGCTCTCGATCGACGACCTGATCGAGATCGTACCTGGTCCGGACTTCCCGACCGGCGCCTCGATCATGGGCAAGAGCGGTATCCACTCCGCCTATCACACCGGTCGTGGCTCGATCGTGATGCGGTCCAAGACGCATATCGAGGAGCTGCGCAAGGAGCGCGAGGCGATCATCGTCACCGAGGTTCCCTACCAGGTGAACAAGGCTTCGATGGTCGAGAAGATCGCCGATCTGGTTCGCGAGAAGCGGATCGAAGGCATTTCCGATCTGCGTGACGAATCCAGCCGCGAGGGCGTGCGTGTCGTCATCGAGGTCAAGCGCGACGCCATGGCCGATGTCGTGCTGAACCAGCTCTACCGTTATACGCCGTTGCAGACTTCGTTCGGCGCCAACATGGTCGCGCTCAATGGCGGTCGGCCGGAGGTGTTGAACCTCAAGGACTTCATCTCGGCCTTTATCGAGTTCCGCGAGGAGGTCGTCTCCCGGCGCACACGCTACCTGCTCAACAAGGCGCGCGAACGCGCCCATGTGCTCTGCGGCCTTGCCACCGCCGTCGCCAATATCGACGAGGTCATCCGCCTGATCCGCACCGCGCCGACCCCGGCGGCTGCGCACGCCTCGCTGATGGATCGCAACTGGCCGGCCGAGGATATCGCGCCGCTGATCGCACTGGTCGACGATCCGCGTCATCCGCTCAACCCGGACGGCACCTATCGCCTGTCCGATGCGCAGGCCAAGGCGATCCTCGAATTGCGCCTTGCTCGCCTGACCGCCCTCGGCCGCGACGAGATCGGCGAAGAACTCGCCAAGCTCGCAACCGAGATCGCGGATTATCTCGAGATCCTGCGCTCACGCGCCCGTATCCAGTCGATCATCAAGACCGAGCTCACCGAGGTGAAGGCTGCCTTCGCCACGCCGCGTCGCACGGTGATCCAGGACTGGGGTTCGGATCTCGACGACGAGGACCTGATCGCGCGCGAGGACATGGTGGTGACCGTGTCCCATGCCGGTTACATCAAGCGCGTGCCGCTCTCGACCTATCGGGCGCAGAAGCGTGGCGGCAAGGGCCGTTCGGGCATGTCGACCAGGGACGAGGATTTCGTCACCCGGCTCTTCGTTGCCGACACCCATACGCCGATCATCTTCTTCTCCTCGCGCGGCCAGGCCTACAAGGAGAAGGTCTGGCGGTTGCCGCTGGCGGCGCCGAATGCACGCGGCAAGTTCCTCAACAACATGCTGCCGCTGGAGAAGGATGAGCGCATCACCACGGTGATGCCGTTGCCGGAGGATGAGGAGAGCTGGGAGCGGCTCGACGTGATGTTCGCGACCCGGACGGGCAATGTCCGCCGCAACAAGCTCTCGGACTTCGTGCAGGTCAATCGCAACGGCAAGATCGCGATGAAGCTCGACGAGGGAGACTCCATCGTCGACGTCCAGATCTGCTCGGAGCATGACGACGTGCTGCTGACCACGGCGGCCGGCCAGTGCATCCGCTTCGCCGTGCCCGAAGTGCGCGTTTTCAAGGGGCGCGACTCGACCGGCGTGCGCGGCATCAACCTCGCCGATGGCGACGAGGTGATCTCGCTTGCCATCCTGCATCATCTCGATGCGACGCCGGATGAGCGCGCCGCCTATCTCAAGCGCGCTGCTGCTGCCCGCAAGGCCCTGAATGGCGAAGGCGACGACACCTCCGAGCCGGTCCAGGCGAGCGAGGGCGAGGAGGCCGCCAGCGATATCGAACTCGGCCAGGAGAAATATGCCGAGATGGGTGCTGCGGAGCAGTTCATCCTGACGGTGTCCGAGAAGGGCTACGGCAAGCGCACCTCGTCCTTCGAGTACCGGGTCACCGGACGCGGGGGCAAGGGCATCGTCGCCATGGTGGTGAACGAGCGCAACGGCAAGCTGATCGCCTCCTTCCCCGCGGTCGATACGGACCAGATCATGCTCGTGACCGATGGCGGGCAGGTGATCCGCGTGCCGGTCGACAAGGGACCGGACAACCGCATCCGCATTGCCGGCCGCTCGACCCAGGGTGTCACGGTGTTCAACACCGCAGCCGGTGAGAAGGTCGTCTCGGTCGAATGCATCGGTGATGCAGGGGACGACGAGGCCGAGGACGAAGGCCCTGCGCCTGCGGACGAGCCTGCTCAGGAAGGCTGAAGCCGGCTTGTTTCAGGTTTGAAATGACCTGAAGCTTGGGCTGTGGAACAACCGAGGCATGATGTCGAACATTCTCGACGTCATGCCGCCAGGACCGCGACAAGAACAGACAGCCAGATCGCAAACACGCCCAGGGCGAAGGCCCGCCGGGCGGGTACGACCTTCTCGTCACTATCTGCTGATACGGGTGTGGTTGCGATCCAGGTGACCGAGCCCAGTGAGGCAAAGCCGGCAAAGGCCAGGGTGACGATGACGATGTCGAGCCGCCGCCATGGCACCGGCTCATGCACACCCCAGTAGCCGAGGAACGCCATCCCCATTGCAAACATGGTGGCTGAGGCGGAACAGAGCCCGACGATCGATCCCGTTGGTGCACGCATGGCGTGGTTTCCGCGCTGACTGCGATGAGGAAACACCCGGTCCGTGGACAGGTCAATTGCGAGGCTGCGGGGGCAGGCCGCGGCTCAAATCTGCGCGGGTGGTGGCTGACTAAGCCGGGCGACCGTCAGCGCGTCAGGAGATTTGGCAGGGTGCTGCCGGCAGGACGCAAGGTGGCTTCCGAGTTGAGCGCCAGCGATGGACCTTCGAGCGGGCCCTGCAGGACGAGGGGCACCGTCAGGGAGCCGCTCTGCTGGGCCAGCTGGCCGGCCATCTCGATCCAGCCTTGCTGCAGGAATGCCTGGCCTGCGAGCGTGAGACGATAGGTCGGGCCCGTCATCTGGGCATCAGTGATTGTCGCGATGCCATCGGCGACATTCGCCGTAGCGCTCGCGCTGTCGAATGGCGTCTTGCCCTGCCGCCATTCCCGCTGGGCCGCCACAGGATTGCGCTCGGCACGACGCAGCAGGTCGATGAAAGCAAAGCCGCCAAGCTCGCCTTGACGCAGACTGAGGCTCGCCTTTCCGTTCAAGGAGGCGAGAACGGCCTCGGCCGTGGTGCCCGTGCCATCCAGCGCGAACTGCAGATTGCCTTGCCCGCTCAGTCTCGGCAGTTCGGGCAGGTCGGTTGCGCTTTGCCCGAGATTGATCCGGTCGAGATTGCCTTGCAGCTTCACGTCGATGGTGTTCGGGGTCGCACTCGCAAGCAGGCGGCCCTTGACGCTGCCGCCATAGGCAGTCGCGCGAAGCAGCCCGGCCTCGAAGCGGCCCTTCTTGACGAGCAACTGGGTCGCGACATCACTGAGACGGGCGCCGCCGAGGCGGGCGGCATCCACCGAGACGCGCAGGTCGATGTCATGCGCCGTCCAGGCCTCGAATTCGAGCGGCGTCGGGTTGGCGAGCCCGGTGCCGGGTTTGGGCAGGCCGAGCCGATTGGTCATGCGGCCAAGATCGAGCGTCGCGCCGGCGAGTGTTCCGGAGAGGGACCAGCGTTGGCCGGCTTCGCCGAGCATGATCGCGCCGTCGAGGCGGTCCCCGTCGAAGATGGCGCTTGCGTTGCTGAGCGAGATCTCGTTGGCCTTGATCTGGGCTTCAGCGGCGATGCTGAGCTGTCCGATGGCAGGCGCGAGGCGGGGCGTTTCACCGAACCAGTCGAACAGTTCCGGGAGCGACGGCGTCGAGAGGCTCAATTGCCCATTGAAGACCGGCTCGCGCAGGCCGGATCGTATGCCGTCAAGGCGCAGGTTCATCCGTTCGGAGGTCGCGGACAAGGAGAGCCTGGCGCTTTCCCCGGCGACCGGCCAGACAACACTGAGATTGGTCGCGACGCCGCGCCAGGTCACGGAGCCCGAGGCGATGATCGGCTCCTCGGGGTCGCGGTCCTCGATGATCAGATTGACATCGCGCAGGATGGTGCGGATCGCGCCTTCGGCCCGCGCAAAGACCGAACCCGAAATGATCACGATCCGGCTCTGGTTCGTGAGGCTGGTGAGATAGGCAAGGGGCGGCGCGAGCCATTCCGAGAGCTCATCGTCCCTGCCTGAAACTGTGGCATCGATTTGGGGAGAGATCAGATCGATCCGGTCGAAGGAGAGGCGCCCTGCCAGAAGCGGCAGCAGGCGGGCGCGGGCCTTGAGCTGCGACGCCTTGCCGGAGAGCAGGCCGTCATGTTGCTTGAAGCTGACTTGCGAGAGCTCGACCCGCGGCAAAGGCAGAAGGACGATGCTCGCATGCTCGAGGCTGGTCACCTTGAGGCCGGTGCGATCCTCGATGCGGGCAACGACATGTCGCTCGACCAGCCCAACGGCAACGCCCCAGGATTGCAGGCCAAGCAGCACCAGGCCGATGGCGAGCGAATAGGCGAGAATGGAAACGCGTCGTGTCATGGGCCTTCGGCCGGGCTGCAACCGGAATCGAACCGGAGGTCAAGCTAAAATTGTTTATGACGATGCCGGGCGGCTTGTCGAGTTGAGGAGCCTATTTCCGGCATACAAGCTGTGGATCGGCAAAGAGAGCCGCAACGCCTTACGGTGTCACCCCTTCGTGCCACCGGCTCGTGCCAGAATGATGGCGGGATAGAGGCCGGCGATCACGATCAGCAACGCGGCCAGCGCTCCGTCTTCGAACATGCCGCGTGAGGCATGTCCGTAGACGATGGTTGCGAGCGTGTCGACGTTCAGCGGTCGCAGCAGCAGCGTCGCGGGCAGCTCCTTCAGACAGTCGACGAATACGAGCAAGGCGGCCGCAGCGATGGCAGGGCGAGCGAGCGGCCAATGCACCTGCCGCAACACCTCGCCCGAGCTTGAGCCGAGGGCGCGCGCGGCATCGTCGATCCTCGGCGAGATCCGGGCGAGACCGCTCTGGATGCCGGAGATCGCGATCGACAGGAAGCGTACGACATAGGCAATCACGAGAGCGGCACCCGAGCCGATCAGGATGAGACCAGGACTGACGCCGAACAATGCGGAGACGGTGTCGGCGACGAGATTGTCGAAGGCGGCAAGCGGGACGAGCAGTCCAAGCGCGAGCACCGTGCCGGGCAGCGCATAGCCAAGCGAGGCGATGCGCGCGAGCGCCGGCAGCCAGGTTTCGCGGCCGAGCCGGCCTGCAGCCACGATGCAAAGGCCAAGCGTCACCACGATCAGCGCGGCGCCAGCCGACAGCAGCAGGGCATTCAGGAGATTGCGCAGCAGGGCCATGTCGAACTGATGCAGCAGGCCGCGCGTCAGGACCTCCTGGAGGAGAAAGCCCATCGGCAGAAGCGCGCCAAGCAGCAGGGGCAGGGCGCAGGCGGCGCTGGCTGCGAGCGCAATGCGCCCGGACAGGAGCCGGCGGCCGACGGCGCGGGGCTGGCGCACCGAGAGCGTGAAGCGGCGCGCGCCGCGCAGTCTCGCCTCGGTTGCGATCAGGGCGACCACGAGGAGAAGCATCACGCAGGAGATCTGGGCTGCGCCCGCCAGAGAGCCGCGATTGAGCCAGGTCGTGTAGATCGACAGGGTCAGGGAGCGGACCCCGAGATATTCGGTCGCGCCGATATCGTTGAGTGTTTCGAGCAGTGCCAGGGTCAACCCTGCGACGAGCGCCGGGCGCGCCATGGGCAAGCCAATCCGCCAGAACAAGGTGCCGTGCGCGGCTCCGAGCGTCCGCGCCGACTCGACGATCGTCGCGCTCTGCAGGCCGAACAGCGCCCGGACGCTGAGATAGACGTAAGGGTAGAGCACGATCCCCATGACGAAGATCGCGCCCGCCAGATTGCGCGGGTCGGGAAACCAGTAGTCGCGCAGGCTGCGATAGCCCGTCACCGCACGCAAGGCCGTCTGCAGCGGTCCCTGGAAGCCCAGGAACTCAACATAGATATAGGCCGTCAGATAAGTCGGGATCGCCAATGGCAGCACGAGCAGCCATTCGAAGGCGCGACGGCCGGGAAACTCATATTGGGTGACGAGCCAGGCCGTGCCGACGCCGATGAGACTGCAGAGCAGGCCGACGCCGGCAAGAAGCATGGCGGTGTTCGCCAGCGCATCGGGAATGACATTGGCGACAAGATGCGGCCAGATCGACGATGCTGCCGGCGAAAGCGCGGTCAGGCCGAGCGCGAGAACTGGCAGCGCGACAAGCCCGGCACCCGCAACCGAAGCCCAGACAAAACGGCTCGACGGCCGCCACAGGCGTGGCGACCGTCGCATTTCTCCAGCCGTGGGAGACAGGCTCAATTGTCGAAGCCGACCTTGTCGACGAGGTCAGCGGCCGCCTTGCGGTTCTTGCCGATCTCGGTCAGCGGGGTGGTATCGACATTGACCTTGCCCAGCAGCTTCACAGCGGCGCTTTCCTTGACGTCCGGGTTGACCGGGAACTCGAAATTGCCGTCGGCATAGATGGTCTGCGCCTTGTCGCCAAGCATGTACTCGATCAGCTTGACCGCGTTTTCACGATTGGGGGCGTGTTTGGCGATGGCGGCGCCCGAGATGTTCACATGGGTGCCGCCATTGGCGAAGGTGGTCTTCAGCGGCTTGATCGCCTCGAACCAGCCCTTCTGCTCGTTCGCGGCAATGCTCATCAGGCCGATATAGTAGGTGTTGATCACTGCGATATCGCAGAGCCCGGACTGGATGTCGCGCGCGACTTCACGGTCGCCGCCGCCCGGCTTGCGCGCGGTGTTGGCCTTGAGTGCCTTGAGCCACGTCTCGGTCTTGTCGGCGCCGTTGCGCGCGAGATAGGCGGCAAAGAGAGCGTTGTTGTAGGGGTGCTGACCGCCGCGGATGCAGAACTTGCCCTTCCACTTCGGGTCGGCGAGGTCCTCATAGGTGATCGCATCCTGCGGCACGCGATCCTTCGAGACGACGACGATGCGGGCGCGCTTGGTCAGGGTGACCCAGTTATCCTGCGGATCGCGCAGCTGCGCCGGGACGATCTTGTCGACGGCCGCAGACTTGATCGGCTGGGTGACGCCGGCATTGGCGGCCGAGATCATCTGCGCGGCGTCGACCATGATCATGACATCGGCCGGGCTGTTTGCGCCCTCGGCCTTGATGCGCTCCTCGAGCCCGTCCTTCAGGAACACCGTGTTGACCTTGATGCCGGTGTCCTTGGTGAAGGCCTCGACGACGGGATTGAGCAGGGCCGGCTCGCGCGTCGTGTAGAGATTGACGCTCTGGGCCAGGACCGGGGTAGCGAGCAGGCAGGACGCCAGGGCGATGAGGGACAGGCGAGTTTTGTCGATCATGGTTCGCTCCTTCGGGCGTAGATGCCCTCTGCACGTTCGTGGTGCTGGAGCGGTATTGCCTGACGCTAGGGCGGTCAATTGAAAAGCGTTATAGATCAATTGCTTATAGGTTTTCTAAATTGCATCCTCTTTAGATTAATTCAAAGAAGATGCGCCTTCGAACCAGCGCCCAAGACTGACATCGGGCCGCCGAAAGTCGGCCGGCAGGCCTGTTGGAACTAAGGCAAAAGCCGGAACGCCGGCCCGGCGATCACGCGGACCGGCCCGCGCGTTGGCGGATCGATCGAGCCGCGCAATTCGATTGCATCGCTCATCACGGTCTCGTCACGAAGCGAGGCTTCGCGCGTGCGCAGCTTGCGGCGCAGCGCCTGCATCTGCGCTTCGACGCGTGAAATGCCGACCCGCTCGTCGATGCCGCGCCGATCGCCGGCACTGAGTTCCCGCGCCGATCTGAAATCGACGAAATCGCGCCGGCTATAGGGCCACTGCGACGAGCCCGTGAAGGTCGTGACCTTGCCGTCCAGAACGACGCTGTCGCCGGGACGAAGCGTGATATCGCGCAACAGCGAGACGCGGCGCTCGCCGCTGGCGACAATCGCCGGCCGGCAGGCTGGATCAGAGGATTTCTCATGGCCATAGGCAACGGGGAGCGAGCCATAGGTCTTGCCATCTGCCGAAACGGCGCCGTCGATCGTGCTGGCACCGGCGGGAACGCGGAAGACCTTGACCGGGACGCCGGGGTTCATCGCCCGGCAGAGGGCGTCGTGTGCCGTTAGGTCAGACTGGGCATTCAGATTGCCGATCGGCGCATGAAAGCCGTCGCAGAGCCGCACGCAGATGGTGCGCGCGCCATGTCCACTGCCGGAGACGGTATCGAGGCGTGCAACGCTGTGCTGCGTCGTGGGGCGCCGGGCCGCCTGACGCGGAGGTTCGACCGTCCTGAAAGGGTTCAAGACCACGGGCGGGTGCGCGATGCGCCCGTTCGGTACGCTGCGCGTCAGGGGCAGGTTCCAGATGCCACGCGCGGGCGCATAGGCGATGGGGGCATGATAGGCGCCGGCTTGCGGGGCGCGCATAGCACGGCGGTTCGCCGCTTCCTGGAGCTGAAAGTCGCGGACGCCGGCATCGTCGCCAGCCTGGACGAGCGAGATCGTGCCGATCGCGCCACCCGCTCCGAGCACAAGGCCAAGCGCAGTCATCGCCGCGAAGCGGCCCGTTCGTTTCTTGCCGTGAGCATTACGCTCCAGCGCAACGACGGGGACAGGGCTGCCTAATGGTGGGTCTTCCCGGTCGGGGATCTCACGGACACGAAACATCGCGTCTACTCCACTCGCGCTTGTTCTTCGTCCGCCGCCCTTGGGGTGTAGTTTACTTTTCGTTAATCATCAACGGCCCGTCGGCGTTCGCGCATGCAAAACGGGCGCGATGCTTAACGCAGCGTGCCCGGCCAAAATGCCTGGAGAGGGGTTCAGCTTGCCGGCGAAATGACGATGCGCTGCATGTTCGAGGCGGTTGCGGTTTCACCTGAGCCGCTCTCGAAACGGCCGCGCAGCTCGATCGTGGTGGCATCACCGATCTTCGCCTCCCGCACCGTCATGTCGCGACGCAGGGCCAGCATCTGGCCTTCACGGCTGGAAACGCCGACCGTGTCGTCGATCATCCGGCGTTGATTGGCGTTGAGTTCGTTCGACGACCGAAAATCGCGGAAATTCCTCGGGTTGTAAGGCCAGGTGGAAGAGCCCTCAAAGGTTGTCACCTTGCCATCAAGCACCACCGAGTCGCCTGGGCGCAGGGTGAAATCCCGCAGAAGAGAGACACGGCGATCACCGGCAGACGGGACGGTGGGCCTGCAGCCCGGGTCGGACGATGTCTCGTGACCATAGGCAACGGGCAGGGAGCCATAGGTCCTGCCGTCGGAGGCCACGGCGCCGTCGATATCCGCGGCGCCGGCAGGAACGCGGAAGACCTTGACCGGGATGCCGGGATTCATCGCCGTGCAAAGGGCCTCATGCGCCGGCCAGTCAGCTTGCGATCGCAAATGGCCAAGCGGCATGTGATAGCCGTCGCACATCCGTACGCAAATGGTGCGGGAGGCGCCTGATCCGGTATCGTAACGGGCCGTTGCACGGAGAGTGCTTACGGTCGCTCCATCGCGCGGCTTGCCGCGTTCGCGCAGGACGGGGGGATGTTCGATCCGGCCATCCGGGTATGAGCCGAAGAGCGGCAGCCTCCAGCCTGAACTGACCGGAGCATAGGTCAAGGCCGCGGCACTGGGCGCACGTCTCGCTGCTTCCTGAAGATGGAAGGCACGAACGCCGGCGTCATCACCAGCCCGAACGAGGGTGACGGTCAGCGCCGTGCCGCTCGCTCCGAGAACCAATCCGAGCAGCACCATGGCTGCATACCGCGTMAGAGCGGCCCTTCGGGAAGGAGACGGATGGATTCCGGGCGGAGTATGGCCCGACAGCGGCACGGCATTTCTTATGCGGAACATCGACGACTTTGCTTATGGCAGGGATCACTCACCCAGCGTTATGCAAGCCGCCGTTCTCTCCGCTTTAAGGCACAAGGTTGCCTTTGATGCATTCTGCAGAAATACGCCACGAACTGCAGGAGATGCGAAGTTCGTGGCGCAGGAACGATTGAGAGGGAGGCTTTGACCGCCCTCAGAGGTCCGGGCCGCGCACCGCCTGCGGGATGGCTACGGGCACAGCGGAGCTGGGCACGCTCTCGCGCTCGCCGCGACTGCGGCCGGAGAGCCAGGTGTCGACCTTGTCGAGGTAGAAATAGATCACCGGCGTGATGTAGAGCGTCAGCAGTTGCGAGACGATCAATCCGCCGACCACGGCGATGCCGAGCGGCTGCCGGAGCTCGGCGCCGGCGCCCGCGCCGAGTGCGATGGGAAGCACGCCGAAGATCGCGGCAAAGCTCGTCATCATGATCGGACGGAAGCGGACAAGCGCCGCCTCGCGGATGGCGGTCAACGCGTCGTCCCCCTGTTTACGACGCTCGATCGCGAAATCGACCATCATGATCGCGTTCTTCTTGACGATGCCGACCAGCATCAGGATGCCGATGATCGCGATCACCGACAGGTCCATGTTGAAATACTGCAGGGCGAGCAGCGCTCCGAGGCCGGCAGAGGGGAGGCCGGAGAGGATGGTGATCGGGTGGATGAAGCTCTCGTAGAGAATGCCGAGGATGATGTAGATCACCAGGATTGCGGCGAAGATCAGCAGGCCTTGCCCCTTCAGCGCATCCTGGAACAGCTGGGCGGAACCGGCGAAGCTCGTCACGATCGAGGCCGGCAGATTGACGTCGCGCTCGGCCGCGCGGATGGCGTTGACGGCGTCGCCAAGCGAGATGCCCGGCGCCGTGTTGAACGAGATTGTCACCGCCGGCTGCTGCGAAATGCGGTTCACCGCGAGCGGGCCGACGCTGGGCTTGATCGTCGCCACCGTTTCCAACGGCACGTTCAGGCCGTTCGCAGCCTTGAGCAGCAACCGCGAGAGCACAGCGGGATCCTGCTGATAGGCGCGATTGGCCTCCATGATGACCTGATAATCGGTCGAGGGGGTGAATATCGTCGCGATCTGGCGCGAGCCGAAAGCGTTGCCCAGTGCCTGCCGGATCTGGTCACTGGAAATGCCCAGGCTCGCGGCGCGTTCGCGGTCGATGTCGATCGAGAGCTGCGGGTTGCGCAACTGCAGATCGATATTGGCATCGCGCAGCTGCGGAAGCCGCGCGAGCCGCTGCTGCATCAGCGGAGCATAGGCGAAGAGCGCATTCAGGTCCGGTCCTTGCAGCGAATAGAGGTACTGCGCGCGTGACGACCGGCCGGCGTTGAGGTTGATGTTCTGCACCTGCTGGAACACCGCAGTGATACCCGGCACGTCGCCGGTCGCGCGCCTCAACCGCGAGATCACCACCTCGGCCTTCTCGCGCTGATCCTTGGGCTTGAGCGCGATGAACATGAAGCCGTTATTGGTGGCGTTGAAGCCGCCGATATTCGACGTCAGATAATCGACTGCCGGATCGGCCTTGACGATTTCGGCGATGCGGATCTGGCGCGCCGCCATCGCCTCGAATGACGTGTCGGGCGGGCCTTCGGTCGATGCGCGCAGGAGGCCGGTATCCTCGGTCGGGAAGAAGCCCTTCGGGATGTCGATATACATCTGCGCCGAGATATAGACCGTCGCCAGCGTGAAGATCAGCATCAGGATGCGCGCCTTCAGCACGCAATCCAGGGTCCAGCGGTAGGCGCCCAGCATCCCCTGGAAGCCGGCCTCGAAGACGCGCTCGATCAGGTTCGGCTTCTTGTGGTGATCATGCGCCTTGAGGAAACGGGCGCAGAGCATCGGGGTGAGGGTCAGGGAGACGAAGCCCGAGACGATGATCGCGGCCGCGATCGTGCCGGCAAACTCCGTGAAAACCTTGCCGACGACCCCGCCCATGAAGAAGACGGGAATGAAGACGGCAACGAGCGAAATGGTGATCGAGAGAATGGTGAAGCCGATCTCGCGCGAGCCGTCGAGGGCCGCCTGGAACGGTTTCTTGCCCATCTCGATATGCCGGATGATGTTTTCCAGCATGACGATGGCGTCATCGACGACGAAGCCGACCGCGAGCGTCAGTGCGAGCAGCGAGATGTTGTCGAGCGAATAGCCGAGCGCGTGCATGATCGCGAAGGTACCGACCAGCGAAATCGGCAGGGCGAGCGTCGGAATCAGCGTCGCGGCCAGGCTCTTCAGGAACAGGAAGATCACCATGATCACGAGCGCGATCGCGATCATCAGCGAGACCTCGACATCCTCCACCGCCTCCCGGATCGGGATCGAGCGGTCGTTCAGGACATTGAGTTCCATCGCGGCTGGAAGTTGCTCGCGATAGGCCTCGAGCCTGGACTTGATGCTGTCGACGACCTCGACGGTGTTGGCGTCGGACTGACGATAGACCGCCAGCATGATCGAGCGCTGCCCGTTGAACCAGCTGCCGGTCTGGTTGTTCTCGACGGAGTCGTAGACCTGTGCCACGTCCTCGAGGCGGATCGGCACGCCGTTCTTCTGCGAGATGATGAGGTTGCCGTACTCGGCGGCGCGCTCCATCTGGCCCGTGGCGCCGAGCGTCAGGCGCTGGTTCTCGCCATTGAGCGTGCCGACCGGGGAATTGGAGTTGGCGGCGGCGATCGCATTGCGGACATCGCTCAGTGCCAGGCCGCGAGCCGAGACGGCGTCGGGATTGACCTGTACGCGCACGGCGTATTTCTGCGCGCCGAAGATGTTGACCTGCGCGACGCCAGGCAATTGCGAGATCTGCTGCTGCAGGATGTTCTCGCCGAATTCATGGACTTCGTAGAGCGGTTTCGTCGCCGAGGTCAGCACCATGAACAGCACCGGCTGGTCGGCCGGATTGACCTTCCTGAAGCTGGGTGGCGAGGGCAGCTCCGGCGGCAGCCGACGAGCGGTGGCACTCAGCGCGGCCTGCACGTCGAGCGCTGCGCCGTCGATATTGCGGTTGAGGTCGAATTGCAGCGTGATCGAGGTCGCGCCGAGCTGCGAGACCGAGGACATCGAGGTGATGCCCGAGATCGAGGCGAATTCGCGCTCCAGCGGTGCGGCGACCGAGGAGGCCATCGATTCGGGGCTCGCGCCCGGCAGGCGGGCGCTGACATTGATCGTCGGGAAATCGACCCGCGGCAATGCCGCGACCGGAAGCTGTTTGAAGGCGAACAACCCGAAGATCAGAAAGGTTGCCATCAGGAGTGTCGTCATCACCGGACGACGGATGCAGGCCTCCGGGAGGTTCATCAGCCAGCACTCCCGCGCTGCGAGGTCTGGTTGGGCGGCGGCCTCTGGCCGCCCCGGTTGCGCTCGACCGCGCGGGCGCCATCGGTCAGCAGGAGCTGGCCGTCGATGACGACCGTCTCGTCGCCCTTCAGGCCCGACGCAAGTACGACGCGGTCATCGATGGTGCGGTCGACGGTGACCGGGCGGGCGCGGGCGACGCCGTCCTCGATCACGAAGACGAAGGTGCCGTTCTGGCCGTTCTGGACGGCTTCGCGGGGCACGGTCAGCGCATCGGGCTCGACACGCAGGGTCAGGCGGACCTGGCAGAGGGCGCCGGGCCACAGGGTCTCGTCAGGATTGTTGAAGATCGCGCGCATCTGGATCGTGCCGGTCGTCGCATCGACGAGATTGTCGATGACCGCGATCTTGCCCTCGACGCCGCGGCTCGCACCCTGCTGCGTGGCAACCGCCACGGCCGTGCCGGCATTCATCGCTTCGCGGATGCTGGACAGCTGGCGCTGCGGCAGGGCGAAGCTGACATAGATCGGATCGATCTGGTTGATCGTCACCAGCGTGGTCGAATTGTCGCCGGTCTTGGCGATATTGCCTTCCTTGAGGCCGGCTACGCCAATCCGGCCCGAAACCGGGGCGGTGATGGTGTAATAGGTCAGCTGGACCTTGAGGGCGTCGACCGCTGCCTCACCGCCACGGACGCTGGCCTTGAGCGTCGCGACCTGGGTGCGGGCGGTGTCGAGACGCTGGTCGGTGGCGAAATCGCGCTTGGCGAGTTCTTCCGCCCGGCGCAGATCGGCTTCGGCGGAGGCGAGCGAGGCCTTGTCGCGGGCAACACCCGCTTCGGCCTGTTTCAGCAGCGCTTCCGCGAGGCGGGAGTCGAGGCGGAAGAGCATGTCGCCCTTCTTCACATAGCCGCCATCGGGGAAGCCGACCTCTATGATCTGCGTATCGACGCGCGAGCGCACCGCAACGCTCGAGAGTGCCTGCACGGTGCCGATCGCGTCGAGCCTGACCGGCATCGGCCGGCGTTCAGCCTTGGCCGTGACGATCGTCACGGGTGGGCGTTGTTGTCCCGAAGCGCGTGATGATGGGGCCGCGGCCTGCTGGGCCGGCTGGGCATAGGGCGGGATGATCTTTCCGTAGGGAATGCGATCGAGCGGAGGAGGGACTGATCGGCCGGAATAATGGAGACCCGCGCCAGCTGCGACCGCGCCGACGGCGGCCACGACAACAACGCGCCCGAAAGACAAGACAGCCATGCGAAACCTTGCGCCAGAGCGGGACAGACTCTGTACCATTTGGAACGGTCGTCCCTAAACCGTCCTAGCCGCAAGCATTTAGCATGCCGGCAGGTGGTTTTGGGCGCAAGCGCGAAACAGCGTTTGTCTCACGATGTAGCGAGGATGTGACAGAGTATATCTTGCGGACGTGCGTCTGCGAACATTGCACGCCGCACGAGCATGTCAAAGTACCGTAACGACAATGCCGACCGTCATGCAGAACAGGCAGGCGACGCCCAGAGCAAACACAGCCGCGCGCACTGGGACCCGGTTGGACCCGGTATGGATCAAGGTGTGCACGATGCGCGTCAGCACGAAGGCCCAGGCAAGGGCAACAATCACCGTGCCGGTCGCGCCGACCTCCATGGCGAGCATGATCAGCGCGAAGAAAATGACCGGCGTCTCGAACTGATTGGCATAGTTCGCAGCGGCGAGGCGGGCACGCTCCGGATAGCGCTCGGTCGAGACCGCGATATCGGCCATCCCGACCTCCTTGTTCCGGAAGGCGACACGACGGCGCTGGAACAGGATGCCGAGCACGACGAAGGTCCACAGGATCTGAGCCAGGGCGGGGTAGACCAATTGGATCGTCATGGGCGGCTCGCCTCTCGCTGTTCATGCAAAGGAAAACCCTCACCCCGGGAGGTTGCCGGCAGATCACGCTGCGTTTGGACGAAATCGTCCAAACGCAGAAAACGTGATCGATTCTCATAGTTTAGAGCATGCTCAGTGCGAAAACCGTTGCCACTTTTTCGCAGCATGCTCTTGGGGCAATTTCGCGGTATGAGGGCCAATCGGCGTCACGATGGTATCGGCGAGGCCTGGGCCTCAGGATCGCGTCGGGTAGTTCGGGCTTTCGCGCACGATGGTGACATCGTGGACATGGCTCTCGCGCAGGCCGGCACTGGTGATGCGGATAAACCGGGCCTTGGACTGGTAGTCGGCAAGATCGCGCCCGCCGACATAGCCCATCGCAGCCCGCAAGCCGCCCGCGAGCTGGTGCAGCACGCCGGAGACCGGCCCCTTATAGGCGACCTGACCCTCGATGCCTTCCGGCACCAGCTTCAGGGCATCCTTGATGTCCTGCTGGAAGTAGCGGTCGGCCGAGCCGCGCGCCATCGCGCCGACCGAGCCCATGCCGCGATAGGATTTGTAGGAGCGCCCCTGGTAGAGGAAGGTTTCGCCCGGCGTTTCGTCTGTGCCGGCAAGCAGCGAGCCGACCATGGCGCAGGAGGCGCCGGCGGCCAGCGCCTTGGCGAGGTCGCCGGAATATTTGATGCCGCCATCGGCGATGACCGGAATGCCCGCCTTGCTCGCCGCCGAGGCTGCGTCCATCACCGCGGTGAGCTGCGGCACGCCGACGCCCGCGACGATGCGGGTGGTGCAGATCGAGCCCGGCCCGATGCCGACCTTGATCGCGTCGGCGCCGGCATCGATGAGAGCCTGCGCACCGGACGCGGTGGCAACGTTGCCGGCAATGATCTGAACGGTATTGGAGAGTTTCTTCACCCGGGTGACCGCTTCCAGCACCTTGGCGGAATGGCCATGGGCGGTGTCGACGACGATGATGTCGACACCGGCGTCGATCAGCAGCTCGGAGCGCTCGAAGCCGAGATCGCCGGTCGTAGTCGCCGCTGCAACCAGGAGACGACCCTGCGCGTCCTTGGCGGCATGCGGGTGGGCGACCTGCTTCTCCATGTCCTTGACGGTGATCAGGCCGATGCAGCGGAAATGATCATCGACGACCAGCAGCTTCTMGATGCGGAACTGGTGGAGCAGGCGGCGTGCCTCCTCCTGGGTCACGCCTTCGCGCACCGTGATCAGGCGATCCTTGGTCATGATCTCGGCGACGGGCTGCTCGGGGCGGTCGGCGAAGCGGACATCGCGGTTGGTCAGGATGCCGACGAGCTTGCCCTTGTGTCCCTGCGGGCCGCGCTCGACCACGGGGATGCCCGAGATCGAATGGTGCCGCATCAGAGCAAGCGCGTCGCCCAGTGTCTCGTCCGGGAAGATCGTGATCGGGTTGGCGACCATGCCCGATTCGAATTTCTTGACGAGCCGCACCTGCGCGGCCTGCTGGTCGGCCTCCAGATTGCGGTGGACGACGCCGAGGCCGCCGGCCTGCGCCATGGCAATCGCCATCCTGGCCTCGGTCACCGTGTCCATCGCCGAGGCGATGATCGGCAGGTTGAGCGAGATCGTCTTGGTGAGCTTGGTCGAGATATTGACGTCGGCCGGCATCACTTCGGACGGCCCCGGCTCGAGCAGGACGTCGTCGAAGGTCAGGCCGTCGCGGATGAGGGTGTCACTGATGCTTGCCATCGCCAACTCCAAGCCCATGCGGGGCATTTCAGGGTGGGCGACAACATGCGCCCGCTACCGAGTTGACGAGGCCCGATATCATGCGTGCGGCATCGCCGCTAGTGGCCTCAGCCGAAATTGAGGCGGATTATGCTGCGCTGCGATAACGCGACTCATGCGACAGGCGCAGAGCGTCTCTTCGCGATCCAGGCAAAATGGCCGTGTTCATGCCACATCCGGCGTGGCAAAGAACAAAACTCTCCGATCCCGGCTCCGGGCCGCAAGGTTCCTTATCCGTGCAACGCGCCAAACTCCTGCCCCTGATCGTCGCCTGCGCGCTGTTCATGGAGAACACCGACTCCACCGTGATTGCGACCTCGCTGCCGGTGATCGCGCAATCGCTGGGCGAGGACCCGATCGCGCTCAAGCTGGCGCTGACCTCCTATCTCGTCAGCCTCGCGGTTTTCATCCCGATCTCGGGCTGGATGGCCGATCGCTACGGCGCCCGCACGATTTTCCGCACGGCGCTCGGCGTCTTCATGCTTGGCTCGATCCTGTGTGCGATCTCGAATTCGCTCGGGGCTTTCGTCGGCGCGCGCTTCGTTCAGGGCATGGGCGGTGCCATGATGGTGCCCGTCGGTCGGCTGGTGATCCTGCGCAGCGTCGAGAAATCGCAGCTCGTCAGTGCGCTGGCCTATCTGACCGTGCCGGCCCTGGTCGGGCCGGTGGTCGGGCCGCCGCTGGGTGGCTTCATCACCACCTATTTCGACTGGCGCTGGATCTTCTTCATCAATATCCCGATCGGGCTGATCGGCATCGTTCTGGCGAGCCGCTTCTTCGAGGATGTCCGCGAGGAGGACGTTGCGCCGCTCGATCTCCGGGGCTTCATGCTGTCGGCCTTCGGCTTCGCGGCGCTGATGCTGGGGCTTGCGACCGGCGGCCGGCATCTGGTGCCGATCGAAGCCTCGATCGGCTTCGTGATCGCGGGCCTGGCCTCGCTGATGACCTATCTCTGGCATGCGCGCCGAACGGCCTATCCGGTCCTGAATCTCTCGCTCTTCAAGATCCCGACCTACCGGATCGGCGTGCTCGGCGGCTCGATCTTCCGGGTCGGCATCGGGGCGATCCCCTTCCTGCTGCCGCTGATGCTTCAGCTCGGCTTTGGCTATGACGCGCTGCATTCCGGCCTGATCACGTTTGCGTCCGCCGCCGGCGCCATGATCATGAAGACGCTGGCCAAGACGATCCTGGCGCGGTTCGGCTTCCGCCATGTCCTGATCTTCAATGCGCTGATCGGATCGGCCTTCCTGTCAGCATCCGGGCTGTTCACGCCGACGACACCGCAATGGCTGATGCTCAGCGTGCTGCTGATCGGTGGGTGCTTCCGCTCGCTGCAATTCACCGGCATCAATGCGCTGAGCTATGCCGATGTCTCGAACCGGGACATGTCGAGCGCGACCAGCCTCTCCAGCGTGGCGCAGCAATTGTCGCTCAGCCTCGGGATCACGATCGGCGCATTCGCACTGGAGGCGGCGAACATGCTGAACGGCGGCAAGGCGCTGGGTGCGCATGATTTCTGGCCGGCCTTCGTGCTGGTCGGGCTGATTTCGGCCTCGTCGGCCCTCTGGATGACGCGGCTTGCCCCCGATGCCGGCGCCGAGGTTTCCGGTCACGCACCGCTCAGCGCGCGCAAGGCAACGGCCCAGGCAATCGAGGATCAGAAGCCGCTGGACTGAAGGGCTGGCCGGCAACTCCAGCGCTCAGGCGAGGGGGTAAGCAGGGGGCGCCGTCTAGACCTCCCCCTGGCGCGTTCGGAAGGCAGATCAGCCCTCTGTGTCCGCTGCCGGCTGTTCCTTGCGACGATAGCCGGTCGCCAGCACGTAGAGTTCCGAGGAATCCGCCCGGCTCGCTGCCGGCTTGACGTTGCGCACGGTGGTGAAGTCGCGCTTGAGCATGGCGAGCAGCTCGGCGCTTTCGCCGCCCTGGAACAGCTTTGCCAGGAAGAAGCCGCCGGGAGCCAGAATCGAATAGGCGAATTCCAGCGCGGCCTCGGCCAGCGCGATGATCTTGAGATGGTCGGTCTTCTTGTGGCCGGTGGTGTTGGCCGCCATGTCCGACATCACGCCATCGGCCCGGCCGCCGAGCCGCTCGGTCAGCAGGGCAGGGGCCTCGTCGGCCATGAAATCCATCTCGATGAGATCGACGCCGGGGATCGGATCGACGTGCAGCAGGTCGATGCCGACGATCGCGCCCTTGCCCCGCTCGAGCCCGATGCGCTGCGCCGCGACCTGGCACCAGCCGCCTGGCGCGCAGCCGAGGTCGATCAGCTTCTGGCCGGTCTTCAGGAACTTGTAGCGGTCGTCCATCTCCTCGAGCTTGAACGCCGCGCGCGAACGAAAACCGCGCTCCTTCGCCCGCTTGACATAGGGGTCGTTGAGCTGGCGTTCGAGCCAGAGCTGCGAGGAATGCTTGAGCTTGCCGGCCTTCTTCACCTTGACCCGCATATCGCGGGCGCCGGTGCCGCCTTTGGTGGTGCTCATTGCTGGGTGGTGCTCATCTCTTGGTGGTGCTCATGGCTACGGGGCTTCCTTCCCGTGGACTTACGTCATGCCTGCCTGCGGCGCCACCAGGCGCGATCTTCATGCATCATCCGGAGCAGGATGCCCTCGCGCAGGCCGCGGTCGGCGATGCGCACTTTCCGGCTCGGGAAGGCGCGCCTGATCGCCTCGAAGATCGCACAGCCGGCAAGCACGAGATCGGCCCGCTCGCGGCCGATGCAGGCATTGGCCGAGCGGGCGGCATAGTCCATATCGACCAGCCGGTCGATGACGGCGAGGATATCCGTCTCGTCCATCCACAGCCCGTCGACCAGACGCCGGTCATAGCGCGGCAGGCCGAGATGGATGCCGGCGACGGTGGTGACGGTGCCCGACGTGCCAAGCAGATGGAAACCGGCGGCGTCCTTTGCCGCCGCAGCGCGCGTCGCGAATGGCTTCAAGGCAGCGCTGCAATCATCGACCATGCGCTCGAATTTTTCACGCCCGACATCGACGCCGCCATAGCGCTCGGCGACAGAGACGACGCCCATCGGCAGCGAGGCCCATTCGCGGATGCGACCCGCCGGGTCGCGCGCCTGCGAGCGCCCGCCCATCCAGACGATCTCGGTCGAGCCGCCGCCGATATCGAAGACGATCACGCCTTCCGCCGTGGGATGGGCCAGCGCAGCGCAACCGGTGACGGCCAGGGACGCCTCGGTCCGCTGGTCGACGATCTCAAGCTCGAGATCGGCTTCCGCAGCGACCCGGCGGACGAAGTCGAGCCCGTTGGTGGCGGCCCGGCAGGCCTCGGTCGTGACCAGGCGCGCGCGGCTGACGCCGCGATGGGTCATTTTGCTCTTGCAGATCTTCAGGGCTTCGACCGCCCGGTCCATCGCCGCATCGGCAAGCCGCCCGCTCGCTGTAAGCCCTTCGCCCAGGCGAACGATGCGGGAAAAGGCATCGACGACGCGAAAGCCATGTTGGGCCGGGCGGGCGATCAGCAGCCGGCAATTATTGGTGCCGAGATCGAGCGCGGCATAGGTCGCGACCGGATGGCGCGAGGGCGCGTAATAGGTTTGCGTGACGGGGGCAGGGCCGAGGGGAGACGAGCCGATCGGGCGCGGATCGGCGCCATCAACCCCTGGGGATACCGCGAGCGCGATATCCCGATCCTGGCGGTCCTCGACCGTCACCGTGTTTTGACCCCTCGTCGGCCGCGGTTTGCACGCTCCGGCCGCTTGCTTCGGGTGAAGCGTAACAAGAGCCTGATGAAGATGCCAAGCGGAACCTGTGCGCTGTTCATTTGTCGGTGGAGTGCTTGCCTGCGGCGACACGCTTCGGCCAAGTTCGGGGCAAGCCCGGATCGGACGGGCCGCCACTGGGAAGGACCACTGCTGCCATGGCCGGAGCACGCTATATTCTCGCGATCGATCAGGGGACGACCTCGTCGCGCGCGATTTTGTTCGATGGTGCGCTCAGGGCTGTGGCATCGGCGCAGCGCGAGTTCCCACAGCATTTTCCGGCCTCGGGCTGGGTCGAGCATGAGCCCGAGGATCTGTGGGAAAGCGTTCTGGCGACCTGCCGCGAGGCCGTCAGCAAGGGCGGGCTCTCAGCCGCGGACATTGCCGCGATCGGCATCACCAACCAGCGCGAGACGACGCTGATCTGGGACCGCAGGACCGGGCAGGCGATCCACCGCGCCATCGTCTGGCAGGACCGGCGGACGGCGCCGCGTTGCGCCGAGCTCAGCGAGCGAGGCCATGATTCGCTGGTTTCGAGCCGGACGGGCCTGCGAATCGATCCCTATTTCTCGGCGACCAAGATCGCCTGGCTGCTCGACAATGTGCCGGGCGCGCGCCGGCGGGCGGAAGCCGGCGAACTCGCCTTCGGCACGGTCGATTGCTTCCTGCTGTGGCGCCTGACAGGCGGAGCCGTCCACGCAACCGACGCGACCAATGCGGCGCGCACCATGCTGTTCGATATCGGGCGCGGAATCTGGGACGAGGACCTGCTCGCGCTGTTCGACATTCCCCGCTCGTTGCTGCCGGAGGTTCGCGATTGCGCCTGCCTGTTCGGCGAGACGCTGCCCGACCATTTCGGCGCGGCGATCCCCGTACGTGGCATGGCCGGCGACCAGCAGGCGGCGACGATCGGCCAGGCCTGTTTCACGCCCGGTATGGTGAAGTCGACCTATGGCACCGGCTGTTTTGCCCTGCTGAACACCGGTTCGACGCCGGTGGCATCCCAGAACCGGCTGCTCAGCACCATCGCCTATCAGCTCGGCGGCGAGCGCACCTATGCGCTGGAGGGTTCGATCTTCGTCGCGGGGGCGGCTGTGCAATGGCTCCGCGACGGGCTCGGAATCATCGAGACGGCAAGCGAGACCGGGCCGCTTGCCGAAGCGGCCGATCCGACCCAGGCGGTCTACCTGGTGCCGGCTTTCGTCGGGCTCGGTGCGCCGCATTGGGACGCCGAGGCGCGTGGCGCTATTTTCGGGCTCACCCGCAACAGCGGCCCGCGCGAGCTGGCGCGGGCGACGCTGGAAAGCGTCTGTTACCAGACGCTCGATCTGCTCGACGCGATGCGTGCCGACTGGCCGGACGCCGGGCAGGGCGCCGCGGTGCTGCGCGTCGATGGCGGCATGGTCGCGTCCGACTGGACCATGCAGCGGCTCGCCGACATTCTCGCATTACCTGTCGACAGGCCGGAGGTGCTGGAGACGACGGCTTTGGGAGCCGC
This sequence comes from Allobosea sp. 05T433, assembly GCF_056396065.1. Taxonomy (NCBI): domain Bacteria; kingdom Pseudomonadati; phylum Pseudomonadota; class Alphaproteobacteria; order Hyphomicrobiales; family Alloboseaceae; genus Allobosea; species Allobosea sp. 05T433. Next base: position 148,107 of record NZ_JBFTKS010000007.1, read on the forward strand.
CTATCTCGCCGGCCTCGATGCAGGGCTGTTGCCGGAGCCGGATCGGTTTGCGGATCTCTGGCGGCTTGAACGGCGCTTTGTCCCCGGAATGGCGAAAAGCCAGCGCGAAAAGCTGGTCATGGGCTGGCGCGACAGCGTGCGGAGGACGCTGAGTACAGGCTGACAGGTGGCCCCGTCGCCTTCATGCACAAGATTGCTCACAATGGGCTTGCCATGCGGGCGCGGGTTGTTTAGACCGCGCCTCACCAACGAAGGCGTTCGCGCCGTTGGGGGATCGTCTAACGGTAGGACCCCAGACTCTGACTCTGGTTGTCTAGGTTCGAATCCTAGTCCCCCAGCCACTTTTCAGTGGCTTTCTTTGAAGATCCAAGAACTCAGCTGTTCAGGTCTGGTTGCCATCCAAAGGGATGTCCGCCCGCTGACCTCCGATGCCTTCATTGAAGGGTACGGCAACACCGCTCTTCGCGCGCCGCTCCCGACAGGAGACTAGCGTCGGGGCGTCACACAGCGCTATCAACGGCCATGGGGTTTGGCGTCTTCATCCACCGATACGATTCGATCTACGATGACAGCCCGGCTGAGAGATATCAGTTCCCGCGGCAATATCTTGGTCGCGTTCAAGCCTGCGTCAGTGACTGGATCGTCTACTACGAGCCGCGCAAAGTGGCGAATACGCGCGGATACTTTGCCATCGCCAAAGTTCAGCAGGTCATTCCCGACCCAGCCGCACACGACATGTTCATCGCGGTGATCGAGCCTAACAGCTATCTCGACTTCGCCAATCCGGTCCCCTTCGCTGACGAGAGCGGTGTCATCGAGCGCGGCGTCCTAAACGACGAGGGCCGGATATCGGGGCGAGCACAAGCCGCAGTGCGGCCGATCTCATCGGCCGACTTCAACCGTGTTCTCGCCCTCGGCCTCGACGATGCGGAGCCACTCCTGCCGCGAAGCGATGACCCGAACGTCGCCGGCGGGCTTGCGGAAGAGCAGGCTCCCTTTGTCTTCGATCAAGCCCGAGAGCGGTTGACGATCGCGCTCTCGCGGATCGTGCGCGATCGAGCATTTCGCCGAACGGTGTTGCGGGCCTATGGTGAGCGCTGTGCGATCACTGGACTCAGGCTGATCAATGGTGGCGGTCGTGCCGAGGTCGCTGCCGCTCATATTCGCCCCGTGGAGGCGAACGGGCCGGACATCGTCAGCAATGGGCTTGCGCTTTCGGGAACGGCGCATTGGATGTTCGATCGCGGGCTGATCAGTCTGTCCGATGACCTGGACATTCTGGTCTCGCGACATGCGAACGACGTCGAAGGCATCCGCGCCTTCGTGAACCGAAGCGGCCGCGCATTTGCGCCCGCGCGGCCCGTTGAGCGTCCGCATCCTCACTTCCTCAATTGGCACCGCGAGACCTGCTTCAAGCAGTAACGAGATTGCCAAGTCGCCCTTCGCCTGCGCGATTGATCAACGCGGCGGCAGCAAAGCGGCCGAGGTCCTTTGATCTCGCGCGCAGAGGCGTTTGAAAACGACCATCGACGATCCTGGGTCCTCCTCCGGCGAGGCGCCGCCAATCGCGCCCAGGCCTCAAAGATAGGGCGGCGTGCAGGCGCTCACGACCTCGCATCGCGTCGCGCCGATATTGCGAAAGCGATGGGGGGTGCGGCTGTCGAAGAGATACGCATCGCCGGGGCCAAGGATCTTGATCTGTTCGCCGACGGTGATCTCGAGCTCTCCCGACAGGACCACCCCGCCTTCATGGGAATCGTGCTTCAGCATGGTCACGCCGGTATCGGCGCCGGGCTCGTAGGATTCATGCAGGATCTGCAGGTTATGCGCCTTGGCGTCGCCGACCTGTCGGAACGACATGCGGCCCTCGCCGCTGCCGCCGCTGACCTGATGCAGGCGCGATGTCAGGTCGAGAAGGTCGTCCGCCTCGAAGAACACCTTGCCTCGCGGCACGCGCTCTTCGTCAAAGAAATTCACCATCGACATCGGGATGCCGTCGAGAATCTTGCGTAAGGACGCGACCGAGGGACTGTTCCGATTCTGCTCGATCAGCGAGATCAGGCTGTGCGTCACGCCCGAGCGAGCTGCCAATTCACGTTGCGAAAGCCCGGCAGACGCCCTGATTTCCTTCAATCTTCCACCCACGTCAAAACTCATGACCGGTCTCCGCCCGTCTTCGTTCCATCACGCAATGCCTGCAACCTGATCCGCACAGCCTGCAGCGCTTGCCTGCTCAGCGCCCCTTGCGCTGTTAAATATTCTGAGCAATGCTAGCCCCAATCCAATAAGAAAATGACTCCGAGGAAATATCAAGGATGGAAGAGTTTCTGCGGCTCGAGACGGCTGCCTAGAGCATATTCCATTATCTGACAGAGCTGAACGTCGTGGATTTAGTGCGCTAAATCTGCGTTACGCTACGCGTTTGCTTGCGTCTGGCAAGTTGCGCGCGCAGCGGTGTCAATCATTACAATGCAGCAGTGAGCGTAAGGTTATGTTTCAAGCGGACACCGTCTTGTTGAACGGCCGCATCTTCTGCGGTCTGGCCGAGGGTTTCGTCGAGGCCTTGGCGGTCAGGGACGGCACAGTCCTCGCGGCAGGTTCGGCTGAGGAGATCTCGAGCCTGCGGGGGGCGGGCACGCGTGTCATCGATCTGGCCGGTCGCGTTGCGATTCCCGGCCTCAACGATGCGCATATGCATCTGCTGCCGCTCGGCGTCAGCATGAACGAAATCAATCTGCGGCCGGAAGAGGGCGTACGCAGCATCGACGAGGTCCTGCGCCGCGTTGCGGCGGTGGCCAGGACGAAGAAGCCAGGCGAGTGGGTGCTCGGGCGCGGCTATGATCACAATGAACTGGCCGAGGGCCGCCATCCCACCGCCGACGAGCTCGATCAGGTGGCGCCCGACAATCCGGTCTATATCAAGCGCACCTGCGGCCATGTCGGCGTCGTCAACAGCCAGGCTATGCGCAAGGCCGGCATCGGCCACAACACGCCGAGCCCCGATGGCGGCTTGATCGAGCGGCGCGACAACAAGCTCACCGGCCTTCTGGCTGAAAGCGCCATGCGCCTGATCGTCGAGGCGATGCCGAAACCCAGCCACGCGGAGCTGACGACGGCCATCGAGCAGGCCGGCCATTACATGCTGTCGCAGGGCTTCACCAGTGTGATGGATGCCGGCGTCGGCATGCTGGCGGGCATGGCGGAGATCGAGGCCTATGAGGAGATGGCCCGCACCAACCGCCTGCCGGTGCGGACCTGGGTCTGCATCTATGGCAATGCCGACGGGATCGGCGATGCCGCGCACGCGGCCAGATACCGCTTTGGGCGGGAGGTCGGTCTCCTGCGCTACGGCGCCATGAAAGTGTTCGGGGACGGAAGCGCCGGCGGTCTGACGGCGGCGATGAGCCAGCCCTATCGCGTCGGCGACCCCGACAATCGCGGCATCTTCATCTATTCCGACAAGGACATGCACGGTTATCTCGCGCATTATCACAGGCTCGGCTACCAGCTCGCGATTCATGCCATCGGCGACGCTGCGATCGAGCAGGTGCTGTCGGGGATCGAGCAGGCGGACAGTGCCGAGCACCCCGTCCTCGGGCGTCGTCACCGTATCGAGCATTGCGGCTTCCTGACCGATGGCCAGCTCGCCCGGATGGCAGCTGCCGGAATCGATCCCGTGCCGCAGCCGGTGTTCATCTACGAGTTCGGCGATCTCTACGTGCATAATCTCGGGCAGGAACGGGCGGATGCCTCCTATCCGATGCGCAAATGGTTCGATGCCGGTGTGCATCCCGCTGCAAGTTCGGATGCGCCGGTCTGTGCCACGGACCCATTCAAGAACCTCTTCACGATGGTCACGCGCCAGACCAAGCGCCACACGGTGATCGGTGCGGCGGAGCGCCTGACGATGGAGGAGGCCGTCCATGCCTATACGGCGATCGGCGCCTATACCCAGTTCGCCGAGGACCGCATGGGACGTCTCGTGCCGGGGCAGCTCGCCGATATCGCGGTTTTGTCGCACGACATCTTCGCGGCTCCGGTCGAGACCGTCGAGATGGATGCGCGCTGCGATCTGACGCTGCTGGGCGGCGAGGTGGTCTATGACCGGCTCGGCCAGTTCGCAGCCGCAGCGCAGTAGGGGGAAGCCGGAATGCTGCGGCACACGCTGCAACGGCTGCTGCTCGCGCTGCCGGTCTTGTTGGGGGTTCTCCTGCTGGGCTTCCTGCTCATGCAGGTGGTTCCGACCGATCCGGCGCAGGTGCGGGCGGGGCCAACCGCCACACAGGACATCGTCGAGGCCATCCGCCGCGATCTCGGGCTCGACCAGCCGCTCTGGAAGCAGTTCCTGATCTATGTCGGGCGGTTGCTGCAGGGCGATCTCGGCGTGTCGATCATCAATAATGTGCCGGTCGTCCAGGAGCTCGGCAACACGATCGGGCCGACGCTCGAGCTGATGGTCGCCTCCCTGATCTGGGCCATTCCGCTGGGCATCGCCATGGGCACGGTCGGCGCCTATTTCCGCGGCTCGATCCTTGATCGCGCCATCATGGCGGTGTCGGTCGCAGGCGTCTCGCTGCCGGTGTTCTTCCTCGGCCTGGCGCTGATCTGGCTGCTCGGCTTCAAGTATCCGCTGCTGCCTTTCACCGGTCGGATGGGGCCGTTCTGGACCTGGGACGGCTTTCTCGCGATCATCCTGCCGGCCATCACGCTGGGCGGCGTCTTCGTCGGCCCCGTCGCGCGCATGACCCGCAGCTCGGTGCTCGACGTGCTGGGAGCGGATCACGTCAGGACGGCCCGCGCCAAGGGGCTGACCGAACGGGCCGTGGTCATGCGGCATGCCCTGCGCAATGCGCTCGTTCCGGTCGTGACGCTGATCGGGCTGCAGATCGGGTTCCTGCTCGGCGGCGCCGTCGTTACCGAAACCGTCTTCAGCTGGCCCGGCATCGGCCGGCTGGCCGTTGGCGCGATCCTGTCGAGCGATCTGCCGATGGCGCAGGGCACGATCATCGTGCTGTCGCTCGGCTTCATCCTGATCAACCTTGCCGTGGACGTGCTTTATGCCGTGCTCGACCCGAGAGTGAGGGGCGCCTGATGAGCTCCATCACGCAGACGCTCGCGAAGGGGCAGGCGGAATCGCTGCCGACGCCAGCGACCGAAGACTTCATCGTCCGCCGCCCGTCGGTGCTGAGAATGCTCGTCAGCGATGTCGGCGCCTGCATCTCGCTGGTGCTCGTGGTGCTGGTGATCGCGGGGGCGATCTTCGCGCCCTGGCTTGCGCCGTCGGACCCCTATGGCGGCGATCTCGCCAATACCCTGAAGGCGCCCGGCGAGATGGGCCTGCTGGGAACGGACGGGCAGGGGCGTGACATGATCACGCGGCTGCTCTTCGGCCTGCGCACCACATTGCTGATGGGGTTCGCTTCCGTCGTCTTCGGCTGTGCGCTCGGTGGCCTCGTCGGCTTCGTTGCGGCCTATTACACGCGGGTGTCGGGCCTGCTCATGCGCCTGATGGACGTGCTTCTGTCCTTTCCGGCCATCCTGTTCGGACTGGCCATCGCAGCCATTTTCGGGCCCGGGCTGACCGCGGTGATCATCGCGCTTTCGATCGCGACCGTGCCTCTCATGGCGCGCGTCGTGCGCGGCTCGGCCATCGTCGTGCTGCAGCAGGACTATATCGAGAGCGCGCGCTCGCTCGGCATGAGCGACGCACGCATCATCTTCAAATATCTGCTGCCGAACTGCCTGTCGGCGATCTTCGTGTTCGTCACGCTACGATTCGGCCAGGTCATCCTGCTCGGCGCGGCCCTGTCGTTCCTCGGCCTTGGCGCGCAGCCGCCAACGGCGGAGCTCGGCGCGATGGCGGCGGACGGCCGCAACTTCCTGTTCTTCGCGCCGCATGTCTCCGTCCTGCCAAGCCTGGTCATCTTCGTGGTCGTGCTGGCCTTCAACGTTCTCGGCGACGCGCTGCGCGATGCTCTCGATCCCAAGCTGCGCAAATAGACGCAGAATTTCCGGAGGTTCCCTCACATGAATAGGCTTACCGCACTGCTTCTCGGCAGCGCCGCCGCTGTTGCGGCCACCGCCGCGCCCGTCTGCGCCCAGCAGAAGGCACCGTTGTCGATCCTGCGCGTCATCGACGCGGATAATTACGATCCGATCCGCTCGACATCGACGGCTGCGGCCGAAGCGCTCTACATGCTGGCCGACACGCTGGTCAGCGTCGATTTCGACATGAAGACGATCAAGCCCGGTCTGGCGGAATCCTGGACGGTCTCTCCGGACGGCGCGACCTACACGTTCAAGCTGCGCACCGATGTGAAGTTCTGCGACGGTCGTCCGATGACAGCCGAGGACGTCGTCTATTCGCTGAAGCGTTGGACCGATCCGGCCAACAAGTCGCCGGTGTCGTTCCGCGGCGGTCAGGTCAAGGACATCCGCGCGGAGGGCGATGCGACCGTCGTCTACGAGCTGAAGGAGCCCTATAGCGACCTGCTCTTCCAGATCGGCCTGTCCTTCGCTTCGGTGGTCGACAAGAACGCGGTCGAGAAACTCGGCGCCAATTTCGGCGTGCAGGGCTTCAACGCGACGGGACCCTATTGCTGGGTGAAGTGGACCCCGCGGCAGGAACTCGTGATGAAGAAGAACCCCCACTACACCTGGGGGCCGCCGATCTACAAGGATCCGAAGCCGCAGATCGACGAGATCGTCTGGAAGATCATTCCTGAGTCGAATACGCTGATGGCGGCGATCCAGGCCAAGCAGGCCGACGTCACCTACTACATGCCGTATATCGCGCTCGATACGATGCAGCGTATGCCCGGCATGCAGGTGCAGCGGCAGGACAACTATATCTACGACATCTTCATGGGCTTCAAGGTCGACAAGCCCATCTCCAGCGAGGGCGTGATCCGCGAGGCGGTCAACATGGCCGTCAACAAGGACGCCATCGCGAAGGCGATCTTCTTCGGCAAGGGCCAGACCCTGCCGGCACTCCTCAATGCGAGCGTCCTCGACTTCGACAAGGACGCAGCCGCCAAGATGCCGAAATATGATCCGGCGGCGGCGGCCAAGCTCCTCGATGCGGCTGGCTGGAAGGCTGGTGCCGACGGCATCCGCGAGAAGGACGGCAAGAAGGCGACCTTCACGGTCTACGGCATCCGCAACGACGTCAATCCGCGGATCACCGAGGCCATGCAGGCCGACCTGCGCAAGGTCGGCATCGACATGAGGATCCAGCTCTGGGATGCGACGGTTGCCTGGGGCAAGCTCGCCACGCAGGAATTCGACGCCTTCGTGATGGCCTATCCCTATGTGACGGCGACCGAGGCCTTGAACCTCTACTTCAACAGCCGCCAGGCGCCGACCCCGAACCGGATGAACTGGAAGGACCCGAAGACCGACGAGATGCTGAAGGCTGCGGCAACGGCCGTCGATGCCGACAGGCGCAAGCAGGCGATTGGCGCCGTCCAGACCCAGCTCACCGAAGCCAATGTCTGGGTGCCGCTCGTCTCGCAGCCGCTCTGGGTTGTCTCGGGCGATCGCGTCGAGGGCGTGCGTGCCCACGGTGTCTATGGCGCAGGACTCTACAAGGGCCTCGACATCAAGCTGAAGCGCTGAGCGCTTCGATGCGGCGCGGGGGAGACCCGCGCCGCATCTCCTGCTCCGGTCGGCCGCGCGGTTCTCGCGCGCGTTCTTCGGCCCGGGCGCCTTCTCTGTTCTCTCTACGGATGATGCCATGACGATCACGGTCATCAGGAATGCGGATGTCGTCGTGGCCTGGGATGCCCAGGCTGCCGGTCACGTCTATCTCTACGGCGCGGATGTTGCCTTCGAGGATGGCAAGATCCTTTTCGTCGGCGAGCGCTATGACGGCCCGGCGGACGAGACCGTGGATGGGCAGGGGCGAATGGTCATGCCCGGCCTCGTCAATATTCACTCGCATCCGTCGAGCGAACCCCTCAACAAGGGCTTCCTGGATGAGCTCGGTTCGCCGGCGCTCTACAATTCCTCGCTTTACGAGTTCATGCCGATCCTGCGTCCGGATGCCGAGGCGGTGCCGGATTGCGTGCGCGTCGCCTATTCCGAGCTGCTGCTCTCCGGCGTGACGACGGTTGCGGATCTGTCGGTGCCGCATCCGGACTGGCTCGACCTCGCGGCGCAGAGCGGCATGCGCGTCTGCCTCGCTCCGATGTTCCGCTCGGCCCGCTGGCATACGCGCAATGGCTATGTCGTCGAATACGAGTGGGACGAGAAGGCCGGTGCCGACGCCATGGCGCACGCCTTCGAGGTTATCGCCAAGGCCGAGGCCCACCCCTCGGGGCGCCTGTTCGGCATGGTATGCCCCGCCCAGATCGACACCTGCAGCGAGGGGCTGATCAAGGAAAGCTATGCTGAGGCCGGCCGACGCGGGCTGCGCTGGCAGATCCATGCGGCGCAGTCGACGGTCGAGTTCCATGAGATCACGCGCCGGCATGGCGTCTCGCCGATCCAGTGGCTCGAGAAGCTCGACGTGCTCGGCTCCACGAGCATCGTCGGTCACGCCATTTTCCTCGACGACTACCCGCGCAACGCCTGGCACAGTCGCCGCGATCTCGATCTCCTGGCCGAGACCGGCACGACGGTMGCCCATTGTCCGACCGTCTTCATGCGGCGGGGCATCGCCTTGCGTGATTTCGGGCGCTATCGGCGCGCCGGCGTGAATATCGGCCTGGGGACGGACACTTATCCCCACAACATGCTCGAGGAAATGCGCAACGCGGCCTATGTCGCGCGCCTGATGGCGGAGAGCCCGCGCACGCTCAGCACGACCGACCTGTTCGAGGCTGCGACGGTCGCTGGCGCCCGTGCGCTGGGGCGCAGCGATATCGGCCGGCTCGCGGTTGACTGCAAGGCGGACCTCGTGCTCGTCGATCTCGCCCATCCCATGATGCAGCCGCGGCGTGATCCCGTTCGCAGCCTGATCTACGCAGCGGCCGAGCGCGCGGTCGATCGCGTCTATGTCGATGGCCGGCTTGTCGTGAACGGTGGCGAGGTCCTCACCATCGATTACCCCGCCGCTGCGAGGCGCCTGCACGAAGCCCAGAAGCGGACCGAAGCGGCCGCTCCGAGGAATGACTGGGCCGGCCGCCCGGTGACGGATTACTCGCCCCTGACCTTTCCCGAAGCCGGGCATCGAACTTCCGGGGCCCGCTCATGAGCCCGGCCACGGCCACACCGATCATCGAGCTGCGCAATCTGACGACGGCCTTTCAGACCCTCAACGGGACGGTGCGGGCGGTCGACGGTATTTCGCTTTCGCTCGAGCGCGGCAAGACGCTCGGTATCGTGGGGGAGAGCGGCTGCGGCAAGAGCATGCTGTCCCTGTCGATCATGGGCCTCGTGCCGCCTCCGGGACGCAATGCCGGCGGCGAAATCCTGTTCGAAGGGCGCGACCTCCTGAAGCTGCCGCCGAGCGAGATGCGCGACATTCGTGGCAACCGCATCGCCATGATCTTCCAGGAGCCGATGACCAGCCTCAACCCGGTGCACACAGTGGGGTATCAGGTCGTCGAGTCCTTGCGCGCGCACCGCAAGGCCTCCGCCCGCGATCTGCGCGACGAGGCCATCGAGGCGCTGCGCAGGGTGCGCATTCCGTCGCCCGAGCGACGCTTCGACGAGTATCCGCATCAGCTGTCGGGTGGCATGCGCCAGCGGGTCATGATCGCCATGGCGCTGACCTGCAAGCCGGCCCTGCTGATCGCGGACGAGCCGACCACGGCGCTGGACGTCACCATCCAGGCCCAGATTCTCAGGCTCCTGCGCGAGTTGCAGGAGGAGACGGGCATGTCGATGATCCTGATCACCCACGACCTCGGTGTCGTCGCCCAGGTCGCCGACGAAGTGGCCGTCATGTATGCCGGCAAAGTGGTCGAGCGGGCCTCGGTCAAGGACGTGTTCCACGATCCGCAGCACCCTTACACGATCGGCCTGATGGGCTCGATGCCACGCATGGACCAGGACGTTGCGCGGCTCATCGCGATTGACGGCGTCGTGCCTCCGCCCTTCCGGTTGCCGCAAGGCTGCCGCTTCAATCCGCGCTGTCCGTTTGCGGATGACGGCTGTCGGGCGGAGATGCCGGTGCTCGGGGAAATCGGCCCGACCCATCTCGTCGCCTGTCGGAAGGCCCCGCTGGAGGAGTTCGTATGACGGTACCGTTGCTCGAACTTGAGGACGTGACCAAGCACTACCCCGTCTTCAAGGGCCTGATCCGGAAGAAGCAGGTCGGTGCGGTCCGTGCCGTGGACGGGGTGAGCCTGCAGATCAATCCAGGCGAAACCCTGGCGATCGTCGGTGAGAGCGGCTGCGGCAAGTCGACCACCGCGCGTCTTGCCATGCGGCTCATCGAGCCCACGGCGGGAAGCGTGCGCTTCGAAGGTCGCGACATCACGCATCTCGACCGAGCGGCCATGCGCAGCATGCGTCGCAATATGCAGATCGTCTTCCAGGACCCCTATGCCAGCCTGAATCCGCGCATGACGGTGGAGGAGCTGATTGCCGAGCCCATGCTGGTCCATGGCGAGGGCACGGCGGCCTCGCGGCGTGCGCGCGTGCTGGAACTACTTCGGAGGGTCGATCTCGCTCCCTATCATGCGGCGCGCTATCCGCACGAGTTCTCGGGTGGCCAGCGTCAGCGCATCGGCATTGCCCGGGCCCTGGCCCTGTCTCCGAAGCTCATCGTCTGCGACGAGCCGGTGTCGGCTCTCGACGTTTCGATCCAGGCACAGGTCGTAAACCTGCTGAAGGACCTTCAGAAGGAATTCGGCCTGGCCTACCTGTTCATCTCCCATGGCCTCGCCGTCGTGAAGCACATGGCCGATCGCGTGGCGGTGATGTATCTCGGGCAGGTCGTCGAACTGGCGAGCAAGCAGGACCTCTACGGTAATCCGCGCCATCCCTACACGCAGGCCCTGCTGTCCGCGGCTCCGGAGCCGGACCCGACCCGGCGCGAGGCGTGGAATGTGCTGGGGGGCGATGTCCCGAGCCCGCTCAATCCGCCAGCGGGCTGCCGATTCCATACGCGCTGCCCCCTCGCGCAGGAGCGCTGCCGCAGTGACGTGCCGAGCCTTCGTGCCGTCGGCGCGGGGCACAGCGCCGCGTGCCATTTTGCCGAGACTGTGCCGACCTTCAGCCACGCGGCTGCGGCCCGGGAGGAATCGCCGAGCCGGCGCAGGCGCCTCGCGCTCTATGAGGCGCACCGTCGTCAGGTGAACTGAGCGAGGCTTGGCGTCTGAGGCGGTCCACGCACACCGATTGTCCTCGTCTTGCCGTCACGCCCGGACCGCGATCTCCGTGCCGTTTGTGCATGCTTGGTCCGCTGCCGTGAAGAAGGCGTCGGCATAGGCGTGAGCCGGGTCAAGTCCGCGGCGCGTCATGGCTGCGACGGCGTCATCAACCAGGCGGGGCGAGCCGGCGACATAGGCTGTCACGCCCTCGAGTTCGGCAAGCGCTTCAAGGCGAGCACCGAGCGGCGGTCCGTCGCTCAGGACAGGGATATAGGTAAAATCGGCGAGCCGGTTGGCGAGGTCAGCGATCGTGGCCTCCTGATAGAGATCATGCTCAGCCCGCGCGGCATTGTAGAGCCGAATCGGCTGTTTCAGGTGCAGACGCGCAGCGCTGTGCAGGATCGACAGGATCGGGGCGAGCCCGGTTCCGCCCGCCACGGCGAGGATTGGCCCGGTCCGCCTTGCGCGCAGATGCGCCGTGCCCATCGGGCCACGCAGCCGGACGGGATCGCCCGCCTGCAACCCGCTCGCGACATGGCCGCTGGTCACACCATTGGCGACATGCCTGATGTGGAACTCGAGGAGCGGCTCGTCCGGGTCGTTCGCCATCGAATAATTGCGCGGCGCGCAGCCTGCGAAATGCAGTTCGGCATATTGGCCGGCCGTGAAGGCGAGCGGCTCTCCCTCCAATTCGACGCGCAGGATCGAGATATCCGGCGTCGGGCGTTGCAGCGAGACGACCCGTCCCGAAACCTCGCGCAGGGGATGTCCGGCCGTGTCGCTGCCAAGCCAGGCGATGCCGCAATCGCTGCGCGGCTGGGCGCGGCAGGCGAGAACGAAGCCGCGCTCCGTGTCTGCCGCGGTGAGCGCGAAGGGCGTGTGGGGAAGCAGCTCGACTTCGCCCGAGAGAAGCCTCGACTTGCAGGCGCCGCAGCGCCCGACCTGGCAGCCATAGGGATAGGCGTACCCGGCAAGCTGGGCCGCTTTCAGGATCGTCATATCCGCCGCGACGGTGATTTCGGTCGCGAGGTTGGCGATGTGGACGGTGTGGTTTGCGGTCATCGAGCGGGTACCTGCTGAGGCACGAGCGGCGCCACCGCAGCGCCGGCCATTGGCGGCGAGAAACGGCGCAGGCGCTGGGCCTTCTCGACGCGGTCGGCCCTGGGCGAGGTGATGTCCCCGACCGCGACCAGGGGCCTCCGCGCTGACCGCCGTTCGGACTGAATGATTACCGTCATCTGCGCCACCTTGATTGGACGAACGCTCAATGCGGTGCGGCTTCCCATAGTGGGAATGTCAAGCGGCCGAGGACCTGTCGTGGGGAGAAAATCCGGGCTTGACCTTGCCATATGGCAAGGGCCGACACTGATTTTGCGCTCATTCCTTCAGGAGAGATTTCCCATGTGCCAAGCTCACCAGTCTCATGACCACGAGATTGCTTCCGCTGCCGTTTCCGGCGTTTCCGTTCGTGTCGAGGATATGACCTGCGGCCATTGCGCCGGCACCATCAAGAGCGCCATCGAGAGTTCGATCCCCGGCGCCAAGGTCAGTGCCAACCCGGAGGCTCGCCTCGTCTCGGTCGAAGGTGCCGATCTTGCCCGGGTTCGCGAGATCATCGCCCAGGCCGGCTATACGCCGGACGCTGCGCCTGCCCACGCCTGAGCACGTGAGGCCGGAAATCCGGCCTCCGCTCGCGTTCGGCAAGGCTCCTTGAAATCGTGACAGCCGCGGCGAATGCCGCGGCCTTTTGCTTGGCCGCGCTGTCTCGAAAAATGACAGGCGCTCAGCAGATCATGCCGTCCCCATCCGGTTCAGGCGCGGGGTGGGGCGGTTGCTGCTGCGCTTGTGTAAGCCGACCTTCCCATTCCCTGGGGGCGTGCGGCCGATACGGGACCGGGCGGAAGCCGGCGCCCGGAAAGATGGTCCAATCCCCATGGCGGCTTTGGCCTTAGCTCTGGAACTGTCGCAAGAAACGTCTGGACGGCTCCACAGATGACATCGCCCGCAATCATAGTGCTTGACCGCGCCAAGGGCGCGCAGCCTGCCATCAGCCACGTCACGACGAGGCTAAGCGCGGCCGACCCATTTGCCGCGGGCCGCGAGATTGCGTGGACCGGCCCCGATTCCATGGCCGCGGGCCGCGCCACGTTCGAGGGGACTTGCGAGAGCGTCTCATTTCCTCACACCGAATTCCTGGTTGTCGTCGCCGGGCTGCTGCGTCTTGCCGAGACCGGTAAGGCCGCCCTGGAGTTGACACCCGGGCGCGGGGCCGTGATCGCGTGCGGCGCCGCGTTGCGGATCGAAGCGATGCCCGGTGCGCGCTTCGTCTTCTGCGCCATGACCGGTGCGACCTCGGCCGCGCCTGGATTGCAGGAAATTCTGGCTGAGGCCGCCCTCTCGCCCTCGGCGGCGCCGCCGGTCGAGGTGCTCATCGGCCCGACGCCGCAATGCCGCAGCTTCAACGCCTTTACCGACGAGGCCTCGCGCTTCCGGGCAGGCACCTGGGATTCGACGCCCTATCACCGCATCTCGCGCCCGCATCGCGTCAATKAGCTGATGCATCTGGTCGCAGGCAGCGTCGATCTCACGGGGGCCGATGGCAGCGTCACACGTGTCGAGCAAGGCGACAGCGTCTTCGTTGTCCGGGAGACGCCCTGCGCATGGGAAAGCCGCGTTCATGTCGCCAAATTCTACGTCGTGCAGGAGGTCCGCGGCTAAGCCCGCGACTGTCCGGCCGATGCCTCTGATCATGGAACCGATGATGTCCGCTACCGCCCCTCAAGAGACGCTGCTTCTGCGCGAGATCTCGACGGCCGACGCACTGGCCTGCCATGCGCTGTCGCGCGCCGTGAACTGGCCGCATCGCGCCGAGGATTGGAAGATGGTGATCGGCCTCGGCCATGGCGTCGTCGCGACGCTCGGCGAGGAGATCGTCGCGACGGCACTGTGGTGGCCCTATGGTGAGAGCCATGCCACGCTCGGCATGATCATTGTTTCGCCCGCCCATCAGGGTGGGGGCATCGGCAAACGGCTGATGCAGGCGCTGTTCGAGCAGGCACAGGGGCGCTCGCTGATGCTCAATGCCACTGCCGCCGGGGAGCCGCTCTATGCGAAGCTGGGCTTCGTTCCCTGCGGTGGGGTGCAGCAACATCAGGGCGATGCGCCGGCGATCGCGGCGCCCGTCCTGCAAGCTGGCATGTCGCTGCGCCTTGGTCGCCCAGCGGATCTGGAAATGCTGGAGCGGATCGACCGGCAGGCCACCGGGCTGGCGCGCAAACCGATGTTGGAGATGCTGCTCGCCTGCGGCGAGTGCATCGTGCTGGAGCGCAGCGGCCAGCCCGTGGGCTTCAGCATCCTGCGCCGCTTCGGTCGCGGCCTGGTGATCGGACCTGTCGTCGCCATGAAGCGCGACGATGCTCAAACCCTGATTGCGCATTGGCTGCATGAACAGCGCGGTCAGTTCCTGCGTGTCGATATCCAGGCGGATTCAGGGCTAGGGGATTGGCTGACGGAATGTGGGCTGAAGCCTGCGGGGCTGGTCACGTCGATGGTGCTTGGCGAGATGCCAGACCAACCGGGGCCGATGCGCCTCTACGCCTTGGCCAACCAGGCACTCGGCTGACTGTCGGAGCAGGCGGACACAATGGCGCTGCTTTACAAATCCGATCCCGCGCGCGGTGCCGAATGGGCCAGACTTCTGGCGGCAAAGGCGCCGGATCTGGCATTCCGCATCTGGCCGGATGTCGGCGATCCCGCAGACATCCGCTATCTCGCTGCCTGGATGCCACCCGACGACATCATGGCGCAGTTTCCTAATCTGGAACTGCTGATCTCGGTCGGGGCCGGTGTCGACCAGTTCGATTTTTCGAAGCTGCCGCCGGAGCTTCCGGTCGTGCGCATGGTCGAACCCGGCATCGTCGACGGCATGGTCGAGTATGTCACGATGTCCGTGCTGGCGCTGCATCGCGACCTCGTGCCGTATATCGCCCAGCAGCGCGACCAGCTCTGGCGTCCGATCAGGGTGTGGCCGGCCTCGACCCGCCGCGTCGGCGTCCTGGGGCTCGGCATGCTAGGGGAGGCCGCGTGTCGCAAGCTCGCAGGTTTCGGCTTCCAGGTCGCGGGGTGGAGCCGCTCGCGCCGCGAGATCGAGGGCGTCACCTGTTATGCCGGCCCGGACGGGATGACCGATTTCCTCAGCCGCACCGATATCCTGGTCTGCCTGCTGCCCCTGACCGACGAGACGCGTGGCGTGCTGAATGCCGAGCTCTTCGCAAAACTGCCGCGCGGGGCGCGGCTGGTGAGTTCCGGACGTGGCGGCCATCTCGACCAGGATGCTCTGCTCGCCGCGCTTGCCAGCGGCCAGCTCTCGGCAGCGGTCCTGGATGTTACCGCGCCCGAACCGCTGCCCGTCGGCCATGTGCTGTGGAGCGACCCGCGCGTGCTGATCACCCCACATATCGCCAGCATGACCCAGCCGGAGACGGCGGTCGACGTCGTGCTCGACAATCTGAGACGTCATTGCGCCGGCGAACCGCTGCTCGGGCTGGTGGACCGCAAGCGCGGTTATTGAGGAGAGGTCAGTCCATGCTCGTGGAACAGCTGAAGGATCCAGGCCTGTTCGTCCAGCGCGCGCTGATCGGTGGCGAGTGGGTCGGGGCGGCGTCGGGCGCGGTGCTGGCAGTGAGCGATCCCGCCGACGGCTCCGAGCTCGGGACGATCCCGGCCTGCGGCGAAGCGGAGACGCAGGCGGCCATCGCTGCCGCGGAAGCTGCCTTCCCGGCGTGGCGCGCGCGCCCCGCAGCCGAGCGTGCTGCCCTGCTGGAGCGCTGGCATGATCTCCTGCTGTCGCATGCCGGTGACCTCGCCCTGATCATGACCGCAGAACAGGGCAAGCCGCTGGCGGAAGCTGAGGGCGAGGTGCGCTATGGCGCTGGCTTCATCAAATGGTTCGCCGAGGAGGCGCGACGCATCTATGGCGGCATCGTGCCGGCTCCGACCACCGACCGGCGCATCCTTGTGCTTAAGGAGCCGGTCGGCGTCTCTGCCGCGATCACGCCGTGGAATTTTCCAAATGCGATGATCACCCGCAAATGTGCGCCGGCACTGGCGGCGGGCTGTACCGTCGTGGTCAAGCCATCGGAGCTGACACCCTATTCGGCCTTGGCGCTCGGTATGCTGGCGGCGCGGGCCGGTATCCCCAAGGGCGTGATCAACATCGTCACCGGCCTGCCCAATGCGATCGGCGAGACGCTGACCGGCAGTGCCGCCGTGCGGAAGCTCTCCTTCACGGGCTCGACGCGGGTCGGTGCGCTGCTGATGCGCCAGTCCTCCGACACGCTGAAGCGGCTCAGCCTCGAGCTTGGCGGCAATGCCCCATTCATCGTCTTCGACGATGCCGATCTCGACATGGCCGTTGCAGGGGCCATCGCCAGCAAGTTCCGCAATGCCGGCCAGACCTGCGTCTGCGCCAATCGCATCCTGGTGCAGGACGGCGTTCACGACGCCTTTGCGGAACGTCTTGCGAGAGCGGTATCGGCAATGCAGATCGGCAATGGTCGCAGGGATGGCGTCAGTATCGGTCCGCTGATCAATGCCGCGGCCGTCGAAAAGGTCCGGGCACATGTCGAGGATGCCTTGGCGCTCGGCGCAAAGCGGGTGGTCGGTGGGGAGGCTGGCCTCGATCCTGCCCGCTTCATTGCGCCGACCGTGCTGACCGGGGCGAATACACGGATGCGCCTTGCCAACGAGGAGACATTCGGCCCGGTCGCGCCGCTGTTCCGGTTCAGGCATGAGGATGAGGCGATCGAGATCGCCAATGGCACGCCCTATGGCCTGGCGGCCTATTTCTACTCCGAGAACCTGCATCGCGCCTGGCGCGTCGGCGAGCGGCTCGAATTCGGTATGGTCGGGCTCAATATCGGCTCCGTCTCGATGGAGGTTGCGCCCTTCGGTGGCATCAAGCAGTCCGGAATTGGGCGCGAAGGCGGCGCAACCGGCATCGAGGAATATCTGGAGACCAAGAGTTTCCATATGGGCGGGCTGAAGCAAGCCTGAGCGGCGGCGCCGCTCAGAGCACCGAAAGCATGATGTGCTGTCGCTGCCTCGGAAATGCGCAGGGGATACCATGTCGGCCCCTCCGCTGAAGCCGACATCATGGCGGCCCGGTCCTAGGCTTCTGGCAAGGCGGCCAGGCCGTCAGCAGGGAAGAGCCAGTCCATGCATGAGCCAGTTTCCAATGTCGGTGCAGCGCTTTCGGGCCGCATCAGCCCCGGTATCCAACGTGCTCTCGCCCATATCGAGCGGCACTTCACCGACGCGGTCTATCTTGAGGATATTGCGGTTCTCGCCGGACTGAGCGTCTGCCGTTTCGTGACGGTGTTTCGCCATCAGGTCGGGCTCACGCCGCATCGCTTCATCTGCCACCGGCGTATCCGTTACGCCAAGTCATTGCTGCGCGACGGCGTGCCCTTGGCACTGGCGGCCTCCGAGGCGGGCTTCTTCGACCAGAGCCACCTGTCGCGTCATTTCAAGAGCATATGCGGGGTCACGCCGGGCCGCTACCTGCGCGAGCAGGCGCATGCTACGCGACTGAGGTCCGAACCTGCTGCCTATACGCAGGCCGGCGCTGCCTGATCCGTCATCCGCCTCTCGATCCAGAGATCCCCCAGCAAGGCCTGTCTCCATGACCGTCAACTCGCTCGAAGCACTCGACCGCATGCATTGGGTCCACCCTGTCGCCAACTGGGCGGGGCATGAGAAGCGCGGCGTCACCATCCTGAAGTCGGCACGCGGAGCCTTCATCACGGACGCCGATGGTCACGAACTGATCGATGGCTTTGCGGGGCTCTGGTGCGTCAATGTCGGCTATGGCCATGACAGCATCGTCGAGGCGGCTGCCGCGCAGATGCGCGAGCTGCCCTATGCGACCGGCTATTTCGGCTTCGGCAGCGAACCTGCGATCCGGCTGGCCGCCAAGCTGGCCGAGATCACTCCCGGCGATCTCAACCACATCTATTTCTCTCTCGGCGGTTCCGATGCCGTCGACAGCGCGCTGCGTCTGATCCGCTACTACTACAACGTCACCGGACGACCGGCGAAGAAGCAGATCATCTCGCTGGAGCGAGGCTATCACGGCTCGAGCTCGACGGGGGCCGGCGTGACGGCGCTGCCGGCGTTCCACGCCAATTTCGACCTGCCGGCGGAGGGGCAGCACTACATCGCCTCGCCCTATCCCTATCGTAACCCGGCGGGCTCCGACGACGGCGCCGTCATCGCAGCCAGCGTCGCGACGCTGCGGGCCAAGGTCGAGGAACTCGGTGCTGACACCGTTGCCGCCTTCTTCTGCGAGCCGGTGCAGGGTTCGGGCGGTGTCGTCGTTCCCCCGAAGGGCTGGCTGAAGGCGATGCGCGATGCTGCGGCCGAACTCGACATCCTCTTCGTCGCCGACGAGGTCATCACCGGCTTTGGACGAACCGGCCCGATGTTCGCCTGCGAGGCGGAGGGCGTCGTGCCGGACATGATGAGCATGGCCAAGGGCCTGACCTCGGGTTACGCCCCGCTCGGAGCGCTCGCGATCGGCGAGAAGGTCTATCGCGCCATCGCCGACAACGCAGCCGCCGGCGGCCCGATCGGGCATGGCTATACCTATTCGGGCCATCCCGTCAGCGCCGCCGTCGCGCTTGAGGTGCTGCGCCTCTATGACGAGGGTGGCATCCTCGCCAACGGCCAGCGCGTCGGCGCCTATTTCGAGAAGCGCCTCGCTACGCTTGCCGACCATCCCCTGGTCGGAGAAGTCCGGGCGCGCGGCCTGCTCGCCGGTGTCGAGATCGTTGCCGACAAGGTCACCAAGGCGAAGTTCTCGCGCGCGGCGAAGCTGTCCGACCATCTCTTTGCGCGTGGCTATGCCAATGGCGTGATCTTCCGCGCCTTCGCCGATGATATCATCGGGCTCGCTCCGCCTCTGTGCTGCAGCGAGACGGAAATCGATCTGATTGTCGCGCGCCTGCGCCAGACGCTGGACGACATGCTGGCGCTCCCTGAGGTCACAGCCGAGTTGAAACTGGTTGAGCCGGCATGATCCTCGCTTTGCTCGGATAGAGCGACGTGTTTAGTTTCACGCCACCGGAGTGGTGGCTCGCCGTTCGGGTTTGCGCGGGGAGGGCTGGGGTGAGGCTTTCGTGGTGACACCGGGCGTGCGGCTCGATCGCATCGACATGAAGATTCTGATTGAGCTCCAGAACAACGGCCGCGTGACGAATGTCACGCTGGCCGATGCGGTCGGCTTGTCTCCGAGCCCCTGTCTGCTGCGGGTGAAGCGGCTCGAACAAGCCGGCTTCATTTCCGGATATGGAGCCACGATCAATCTGCAGAAACTTGGTGAGACGATCACGGTCTTTACCGAGATCACGCTGGCGGACCATACGAAGGAATATTTCATCCGCTTCGAGACTGGCTTGCGTCGCGTCGACGAGGTGGTGGAATGCCATATGGTCAGCGGCGGCTATGACTATCTGGTCAAGTTCGTCACGCGCGGGCTGACGCATTACCAGTCGCTGATCGAGACGCTGCTCGATCGCAATCTCGGCATCTCGAAATACTTCAGCTACATCGTCATCAAGACGCCGATCCAGAAATCGGGCTATCCGCTGCCTGTGCTGTTCGACGTTTAAGGCATCGGCCCGAAAAGTAGATTGCGGTTTTCGGAAAAGCCGATGCAAACACAGAAGGTTAGATCACCGGACAGGATACGATATCCGGTCCGATGATCTAACCGTCAACCCAGGGCCTGGTTGATCAGCCCGAAGGTGCGCATCGTGCCGCGCGCCGCATGATTGTTGCCGCGGATCATCGTCGTCACGGTGTCGTGGATCATCATGCCGCAGGATTCGAGGAAACCGCCGAACAAGCCCTGCTCCATCGCAGTGTCGACCCGGAGGAACTCGCCCTCATGTGCCTGGACATGGGGCCGGGTCAGAGCAATCGCCGCCATATCGTCCTCCGCCACGATCGGCCCGACGACATGGCCCCGCCCGAAGCGGCGGCAAAACGCGAAGCCGACGGCCTCTCCGTTGCGTTCGTGGATCGTCCCGATCGATTGCGGCATCAGGGCCTTGATCACCCGCGTCCGATCCGCGCCATAGGCCATCGCATCGAGACGGGCGATGGCGTCAAGATCATCCACAACCACCGGCCTTACCGAGATCGTGGAATCGGTGGCGGGGCCTGCGTCCTCGACGCGGCCCTGATGCTGAAAGACGCGGCCGATGGGCTCGAAGCCGAGCGAGCGGTAGAGCCGGTAGCCTTCCCGCGTCGAATTCAGGCGCAGATCGCGCTGCCCGGATTGTTCGAAGATCGTGTCCATCAGCCGCCGGCCCGCACCTCGCGCCTGGAGGCGGGGCGAGGTGATCACCATGCCGATCGTGGCGAAATGTTCGCCAAAAGGCCACCACATCGCTGTCCCGAGCGCACGACCGATCCGGTCGCAGGCGATGAGGCCATATCCGACCTCGAATACCAGCCGCCAGTCTTCAGGGCGATGCGGCCAGGCGACGGCGATCGAGAGTTGGTGTGCCTGGCCGAGATCGGCCTCGGTCATCGCGCGGATATCGATCGCATAGTCAAGTGGGCGCTTGGCCGTTTTGTAATCCACCCCTGCGAGCCTCATCTGGAATGAAGCCCAAGTATAGGTGCGCCGCTGGCTTTCGAGAATAGTAAAATTCATACAATACATGGGCTTAGAATGTCGCATGCTCGGGCTTCCAAATCGGACCGCGTCTGGGCAACAGCTTGCGCAGACCGGATCGCAACGCCTTTCCGGCCCTGACAGCCGGCGCTGACCCGCGGATCGATCGCTGATGAAACTCGAACCCTATTGGCTTGCGACGGCGCCGCGTTTCGGCGCAGGCGCCACAGGTCCGCTCGCAGGCACGGTCGATGTCGCCATCGTCGGCGCTGGCTTCACCGGGCTCTCGGCGGCCCTGGCCCTGGCAAAATCCGGCGCAAGCGTTGCGGTTCTGGAGGCGGGCCGTGTGATCGGCGAGGCGTCCGGCCGCAATGGCGGGCACTGCAATAACGGGCTCGCCCATGATCTCGGCGGTCTCGCAGCCAGCCTGGGCCAGGACCGTGCGGTAGCGCTCTACCGGGCTTTCGATGATGCGGTCGATCAGGTGGAGAGGCTGGTCGCAAGCGAGGCGATCGATTGCGATTTTATCCGCACCGGCAAGATCAAGCTCGCGGCCAAGCCCGAGCACTTCGCCAAGTTGCAGAAGAGCGCGGAGTTGCTGTCGCGCACCGTCGAGCCTGATCTCACCGTGGTCCGGCCGGAAGATATCCGCCGGGAAATCGGTTCCGACGGATTCCATGGCGGACTGGTCTTCCCGCGCAGTGCCCACATGCATATGGGCCGTTTCGGTGTCGGGCTGGCCGATGCCGCTGCGCGGCGTGGCGCTAGCATCTATGAGAATGCTGCGGTGACGGAGCTTCACCGCCTCAAGGCGCGTGCGCACAGGGTCGTGACGAGCCGCGGCGAGATCGAAGCCGGGCAGGTGCTGCTTGCGACCGGGGCCTCCCGGCAGGGGCCGTTCGCCTGGCTCAGGCGGCGCATCGTGCCGGTGGGCAGCTTCATCATCGCCACCGCGCCGCTTTCGGCCGAACTTGCTGCATCGATCCTTCCGATGCGGCGCACCGCGACGACGACGAAGAATATCGGCAACTATTTCCGCCTCACGCCGGATAATCGCCTGATCTTCGGCGGCCGCGCCCGCTTCGCACTGTCGAGCCCGAAATCCGATGCCAAGAGCGGTGCGATCTTGCAGGCGCGGATGCTTGAACTCTTTCCGCAGCTTTCCGGCGTCCGCATCGACTATTGCTGGGGTGGTCTGGTCGACATGACCTCTGACCGGTTGCCGCGCGCCGGCGAGCGTGACGGCGTGTTCTATGCGCTGGGCTACAGCGGCCATGGCACCCAGATGTCGGTGCATATGGGCCAGATCATAGCCCGCGTCATGGGCGGGGACGTGAATGCGAATCCACTGGCGGGGCTCGCCTGGCCGGCAGTGCCAGGCCATTTCGGTCCGCCCTGGTTCCTCCCCTTCGTCGGCGCCTATTACCGCTACCAGGACTGGCGTCACTGAGGAGGCGTCAACGAGAGGAGCCCCATCGAACACCCGGGCCTCCGCTTCGCGGCTTGTCGGGAATGACGATGAGGCTCGTGGATTCAGCCTGCCTGCTTCAGCATCGCTGAAGCAGGGGGAAAGCCGTCGTCAGCGCGGACCGGAATCGAGGCGATCGATCGGCTCCATCCCGATCGCGCCCGGCTGCGCGCGAGTGGCCGTAAGCCTTCACGCACCGATGTCGATCAGCACGGTCTTGTGCCGCAGATTGGCCTCGACGGCTTGCCGGCCGAGATCCTTGCCGATGCCGGAGCTCTTGTACCCGCCGGTCGGCAGGATGAAGTCGAGCGTGCGGTTATAGCGGTTGATCCAGACCGTGCCCGCCTTGATCTGGCGTACGGCCCGTAGGCCGCGGCCGAGATCGGAGGTGTAGACGCCGGCCGCGAGCCCATACTCGGGGTGGTCGGCGAGGGCGAAGCCTTCCTCCTCGGTGTCGAAGCTCTGGATCGTCAGCACCGGGCCGAAGATCTCCTCACGCACCGCCGCGGTGTCCGTATCGACGCCTGCGAGCAAGGTCGGCTGATAGAAGGCTCCGCCGTGCCCCTCGATCCTTCCTCCTCCCAACAGCACCTCGGCGCCCTGGGCACGGCTACGGGCCAGGATCGCATCGATGCGCCGGGCCTGGATCTCCGAGATGATCGGTGCAAAGCCCGTCGACGATTTCCAGGTCGGACCTGGCGCGATGCGCGAGAGGCGCGCCAGCAGAGCTGAGACCAGGGTATCAGTGGCCTGCCGCTGAACGATCAGCCGCGAACCCGCCACGCAGGCCTGGCCGGCATTGGCGAGGAGCGAGCTGGCTATGCAATCCGCTGCCTTGTCGAGATCGGCGTCAGCGAAGACGAGCTGCGGGCTTTTGCCGCCGAGCTCCAGCGTTACCGGCTTAATGCCGGTTTCGGCCGCGGCCTTCATCACCGCGATGCCCGTACGGGTGGAGCCGGTGAAGGAGAGTTTGGCAATGCCGGGATGACGGCTGAGTGCGTCGCCCGTCACTGCGCCCGTGCCCTGTACGACATTGAAGATACCGGGCGGAATTCCGGCCTCGACGGCGAGCTCAGCCAGCCTCACGGTCGAGAACGGCGTCAGTTCGGACGGTTTCAGGACGATCGCGTTGCCGGCGGCKAGCGCCGGGCCAACCTTCCAGCTGGCCATGCTGAGCGGGAAGTTCCAGGGCGTGATCGCCCCCACCACACCATAGGGCTCGGAGACGATCATGCCGAAATGGTCGGCCCGCGTCGCGGCGACGTCGCCGCCGAGCTTGTCCGCCCATTCGGCGAAGAAGCGGATGCCTTCGGCCGTGCTGGCGACGTCGCCGGTCACGGCCTGGGCGATCGGGCGTGTCGAGCCCAGCGCCTCCAGCCGGCCGAGTTCCTCGCTCTTCGCCTCGATCAGCTCGGCCCAGCGCCGCATGGCACGCGCCCGGTCGCGCGGGGGCTGCGTCGCCCAGCCACTGCGCTTGACCGTATGCGTTGCGTCCTCGACAGCCCGATCAATGAGCTCCGCCGATGCGACCGGCAGGTCGGCATAGGTTCTGGCGTCGGATGGTCGGGTGACGCTGATCCTTTCACCGGGGCCATCGATGTTGCTGCCGGCGATGAAATGGCCCGTGGCGAAGGCGATGGCGTCAGGGTCGAAATCGCGCATCGGCGTCAGAGCCCGAGCAGGCCTGGCAGGCCGCCGATGTCCTTGATTTCGCGGTAGCCGTAAGCGGGAATGCCGGGCTCGTGACCGCGATTGACGAAGACCCGCTGACCGATCTTCAGGTCGTAGGCGCTCATCAGGTCGTAGCGCAGACTGGACGAGCAATGCACGACGTCTTCAGGTCCGCAGCCCAGCATGTCGAACATGTATTCGAAGGCCTGTAGGCGCGGCTTGTAGGCCTGCGCCTCCTCCGCGGTATAGGCCGCATGGAAGGGCGCGCCGAGTTTGACGACGGAGTGCGGAATCAGTTCCTTCATCGAATTCGAGAGGATGACGAGGGGGATCTCCCTGGCGACCTTGGCGAGGCCTGCCGGCACATCCGGGTGCGGGTTCCAGCTCGGAATCTCGTCGTAGATGGCCTGGGCGTCGGCCGGGTCGAACGTGATCTTCCAGACCCTGCAACTGCGCTCCACCGAGTTATGGACCACTTCGATGAAGGGTTTCCAGGCGCCAAGGACCTCGTCCAGGCGAAACCCCCTGAAGCTCTCGCAGAAACCGTCCATGACCTCGGGGGACAGGCGTGCGCCATAGACGCGCCGCGCCGCCGGGCCCATTTCGAAATTGATCAGCGTGCCATAGCAATCGAAGGTCACGAATTTCGGCCGCAGGGTGCTCATCGCGTCTCTCGCCATCAGAAGTTGCCGCGCCAGCACGATCTGCCGCGTTGCATCCAAGACTAGGGCCGGTGTGCAGGCGCGGACTTGGAATTGCGTCCCGCCGAGCAAAGATTCTGCCGATCATCTGCCCCGGTTCAGCATGAATTGCCGCCGGCTGCGAAAGGCCGAATGAAGGGCTGTCCGACACTGACGGGCGACGTTCAGAACTCGCCGATCTCGCCCCGCGAGCCATCGATCAGGCGCGAATGCCGGAAGGGACGCGGGTCGACGATCGGTTTGTCCCCCACGGCGAGATCGGCCGCCAGATGGCCGGCCGCGGGCCCGAGACCGAAGCCATGCCCGCTGAAACCGGCCGCCAGCACGAAGCCCTGCAGATCCGCGACGGGCGAGATCACCGGCACGGCATCCGGCGTTGAATCGATATAGCTGCCCCAGCTCTCCCGGACGGCGACGTCTTGAAGTGCGGGGTAGAGCGCCCGTGCCCTTGCCAGCGTCAGCGCAACGGACTTGCGGCTCGGCACGGGATCGAGCACGCGGATGCGTTCGAAGGGAGTCTCCCTGTCGAAAGCCCAGCCTCCGAGCGCCTCCGGCCCCTTGAAGAAGGAGGTGCCGAAGCCGAACTCGACCGCTTTCAGCCGCTTGATGAACATCGGCAGGAACTCGCGCGCATAGCGCAGTCCCTGCGGCGTGACTTCAAGTGTGCCCTTGCCGCTGATCGCGATCGTGTAGCTGCCGTCGAGCCGACGCGTCAGGGCGCAGTCGGGGGTGTAGAGCGCATCGAGTAATCTGGGCGCGACTTCCGTCCGCAGAATGGTCGAGCGGATGCTCGCCTGCGGAAACCGGATGCCATGGCGCCGGCAGAAGGCTGATGCCCAGGCACCGCCGGACAGGATGACGGAGCGCGTTCGGATCAGGCCCTTCTCGGTGATCACGCCGGAGACCGCGCTATTCGTGATGTCGAGGCCGCGCGCAGCACAATCCTGATGGATGCTCGCACCCTGCGAACGGGCGCCTTCTGCGAGGACAGGTGCGGCGCGGGCAGGCTCAGCCTTGCCGTCGCTGACCGAATGGACCCCGCCGAGCCAGGAGTGGCCGGTGCCTGCCGTCATGGCGGCTGCTTCGCTGCCGGAGAGCATGCGCGTATCGATGCCGAATTGCTGTGCGGTTCCGCGCCATTTGTCCCATTGCGCGATCTGGCTGGCGTCATTGCTGGCATAGATCAGGCCGCTTCGCCTGAAGCCGATATCGCTGCCGATGTCGCGGCTGAGCCCGTCCCAGAGCTCCATGGCGCGCATGGCGAGGGGCAGTTCGCGGGCGTCACGGTTCTGCTGCCGGCACCAGCCCCAGTTCCGGCTCGACTGTTCGCCGCCGACGACGCCCTTCTCGACGAGTGCGACGCTGTGCCCACGCTTCGCCAGGAAATAGGCTGCTGCGCTGCCGACGATTCCGGCGCCGATCACGACGATATCGGCCTGGGCCGGCAGGCGCGCATTGCTGGCGATGCGTTCAAGCGTCGGTGACATAGGCGGGGAGCTCCGGCAGGGTTTCGTCGCGACGTTAGCGACCGCGCTGCCGGCGGCATTGGATCATCTTTGCATCGGCGCCGGACTCAATGCCGCAGCGCGGTCTCGATGCCGATTGGCGGATGCAGCTATGGCAAGACCCAACCCCGATGCGGTGGCTTGCCTTCAAGACATTGAAGGGCGCGTCACATCATGCCGGGCTCGCCGAGATCGGTCCCGTCGATCATGCGGCTGTAGCGATAGGGGTGTGGATCGACGATGGGGGTGTCGTTGGCGACGATGTCGGCGGCAAGGCGCCCGGCGGCCGGGCCGATGCCGAAGCCGTGACCGCTATAGCCCGTCGAGATATAGAAGCCGGGCAGGGTCGCGACGCCGGAGATGACCGGAATCCAATCCGGGGTGAAATCGACCAGCCCGCCATATTTATGCGCGATCTTCACATTGGCGAGCTGCGGATAGAGTTGCCCAAGCCGTGTCAGGGCAAAGCTGATCAGCTCCTCCTGTGCCGGCGGATCGAAGGTGCGGATCCGCTCGAAGGGCGAGATGCCATCGTTGCTCCAGCGGGAGATCGCCTCCGGCCCGGCGAAGAAGGACCGGCCAGCCCGGATGGTCAGGCCCCAGCGCCGCTTCTTGAAGGTCCGCCAGAACTGTTGGGCGTAGAGCATGCCCTGCGGAGTGAGTTCGAGCAGGCCGCGTCCGCTGATGCCGACGGTATAGCCGCCATCGAGCCGGCGGCGGAAGGTGAGATCGGGCATGGACAGCCCGCCCTCGATTACCTGCGGTGCGGCCTCCGTGAAAAAGGAGGTGGAGCGCACGCCCGCCTGCGGCAGCTTGAGGCCGTGGTGGCGGCAGAACATCGAGCTCCAGGCCCCGCCGGCGCAGAGCACCGCGCTGGTCCGGATCGTGCCCTTTTCGGTGACGACCGCCGAAACCTTCCCGCCCTCGGTCTCGAGTCCGCGTGCGGCGCAGCTCTGATGAATGGTCGCCCCCCGCTTGCGCGCCCCTTCGGCGATGGCCGGGGTCGCCAGCGCGGGCTCGGCCCGCCCGTCGGTCGGCGAATGCACTCCGCCGATCCAGTTCTCCGTGCTGCCCGGAGACATGGCCTTGGCCTCGGCAGCCGTCAGCATCCGGCTATGCATCTGATACTCGCGGGCGCGGTCGGCCCAGTTCGACCATAGATCGAGATCGGATTGTTTGGTCGTCACATAGAGCAGCCCGGTGCGGCGGAAGCCCGTCTCGGCTCCGAGCTCTTCGTTCAACCCGTTCCACATCTCGACGGCACGCTGGGCCAGCGGCAATTCGCGCAGGTCGCGATTCTGCTGGCGGCACCAGCCCCAGTTCCGGCTCGACTGTTCGCCGGCGAGGTGCCCCTTCTCAACCAGTGCGACCGAATGCCCCTTCTTTGCCAGCTCATAGGCCGCGCTCGTGCCGGCGATGCCACCGCCAATGACCACCACATCGGCAGATTTCGGCAGAAACTCGTCGCTACGGACGCGGGTGACCGGAGGAGACATAGGCTGGCTTTCCTTGCGCTGCGGGACCGCTCCGCGCGGGCAACGACCAATCCATCCGCACGGCCGATCCGATTTGATCGGCTCGATAAGACCCGATCCGGTGCAGAACCCTATGCCAAAGGCGGTGGTTGAATCGGCAGATTATGCCCGGCCGGGCGCCGTGATCGGCATACGAGGCGGGTGGGTGCAGGCCTAACCTAGGCACGCGGTTGAAGGACCGGCCGCGCCCGCGAACGACCCGACGGATGAAGCGGGCGGCGTGGATGCGCGATCGTTTCCGCCTGAATTGCCCGGGGCGCCCGGGACTTCCGCAAAACAAGCAAAAGAGGGGTTACCGGATGATAAAGCACTCCGACGGAACGACCCGTTCGGCTTTCCCGATGCCGGCATTGCATCGCCGCCAGTTTCTCGCGCTCGGAGCGGGCGGCCTGCTGGCCGCCTCGGGGGTTGGAGCCGGCGCCCAGACCAAGCCTGCTCCGCCACCGCCCGCTAAACCGACCGGCCAGGTCGTCGTTGGCCTGTCGCAGGAGCCGACAGCATTCAACCCGCTCATGCCTGGCATCGAGGTCGACGAGACCGTCTGGATGCAGGTCTTCAATACGATGTGGCTCGCCGACCCTCAGGGCAACCTGATGCCCGATCTCGCAACCGAGGTGCCGAGCGAGGCCAATGGGGGCATCTCGGAAGGTGGCCTGGCCTGGAAAGTCAAACTGCGCGAGGGCATCACCTGGCATGACGGGACGCCCTTCACGGCCGAGGACGTGAAATACACGCTGGAGCTGATCAATGCGCCGGGCTTCAAGAGCCGCACCCGGGTCGGCCATGCGCTGGTCAAGGACATCGTGGTCAAGGGACCGCATGAGATCTCCTGGCGCATGGAGAAGGCCTACGCGCCCTATCTCGCGCTGCTCTCCAACACCTTCATCGTGCCCAAGCATCTGCTTGAGAAAGCCAGCGACCCGAATACCGCACCCTTCAACGGCGCGCCGGTCGGTACCGGGCCCTTCAAATGGGGGCAGCGCACGCCGGGCGACAACATCACGCTCGTCGCCAATGAGCGTTATCACGGCAAGGGCCCCTATCTGGAGAAGGCTGTCCTCAAATATGTGCCGGACCAGACGGCTCTCTATGCACAGTTCCGCACGGGACAGGTCGACCTCATTATCGGCACTGGCATCCCGGCGAATTTCTATGCCGAGGCCGTGAAGCTGCCGGGCCGCAAGATCGTGAAGATCCCGAACGCCTCGCTCGAAATCCTGATGCCCAATCTCGAGCATCCGGCCTTGTCCGAGAAGGCGGTGCGCCAGGCGCTCTACGCCTCGATCAACAAGCAGGCGATCATCGACGTCATCTTCTATGGCCTGCACAAGCCGACGGAGTCCTTCGCGCCTCAGGAATCCTGGGCCTACAATCCCAACCTGCCGCAGCAGAGCTACGACCTCGCCAAGGCTAACAAGTTGCTCGACGACGCTGGCTGGAAACGCAGCGGCAGCGGCGTTCGCATGAAGAACGGCGTGCCACTTGAGTTCGCGGTCTCAACGACGACCGGCGCCTCGCTACGCGAGCAGTGCCAGCAACTGATGATGCAGGACTGGCAGCAGGTCGGCGTTTCCATGAAGATCAACAACATGCCGGCCGCGGTGATCTGGGGCGAGTTCTATACGCGCTCGAAGTTCCAGTCGCTGCTGGTCGGCACTGCCTTCCGCACCGTGATCGATCCCGATCCGGCCTCGCGCTTCGCCTCTGATGCTATACCCGCCAAGAACGGCAGCGGCGCCAACCAGATGCAGTGGCAGAATGCCGAAGTCGACAAGCTGCTGAAGGAGGGCCAGGAAACCTTCGATCAGGCCAAGCGCAAGGCCGTCTACTGGAAATTGCAGGAAATCGTCCGCGAGGAACTGCCGATCCTGCCGATCTACCAATATGTTCCGGTCGAGGGCTACAAGGAAGGGCTCATCGGCTACGAGCCCAATATCAATGCCCGCCAGAATACCTGGAACATGGGCAGTTGGTACTGGGCGCGCTGAGACCATGAACGGACCCTCCCGGAACACGGCGCCATGAGCACCTTTCTCGTGCGACGGCTGCTGCAGGCGCTCGTGCTGCTGCTCATCGTCTCGATGATCGGCTTTGCGATCCTGCACCTGGCTCCGGGCGGGCCGCTCTCGCAGTTCGCCGCCGGCGGCGACATGACCCAGGCCGATCTCGACCGCATCGCTGAACAGCTCGGCCTCAACCGCCCGCTGCCGCTGCAATATGCGGAATGGCTCTGGCGCATGCTGCGCGGCGACTGGGGGCTGTCCTATCGCGACCATCAGCCGGTGCTGCAGATCATCGCCTCCCATATCGGGCCGACGATGGAACTGATGCTGAGCTCGACGCTGCTCGCCATGCTGCTCGGCGCCTGGGTCGGTATGCTTGGCGCGATCCGACGCTACTCGTTGTTCGATTCACTCGCGACGATCGGCGCCATGATCGCGCTCTCGATCCCGACCTTTTGGTTCGGCCTTGTCATCATCTATGTCTTCTCGGTCGGGCTCGGCTGGCTACCTGCCGGCAACCGCTACACCATCGGCGATGGTTCGGTGCTCAACCGGATCCATCATCTGATCGGGCCCTGCATCGTGCTCGCGCTGGTCTCGACGGCGGTCTGGAGCCGCTACATGCGCTCCTCGATGCTTGAGGTCGTCAATCAGGACTATATCCGCACTGCCCGGGCCAAGGGCGTGCCGGAGCGCCAGGTCCTGCTGCGGCACGCCCTTCGCAATGCGCTGCTGCCAATGATCACCATCACCGGCCTGCATGTGCCGACATTGCTTTCGGGCGCACTGGTGACCGAGACCGTCTTCACCTGGCCGGGCATGGGGAGGCTCTTCCTCGACTCGATCAGCTATCGCGACTATCCGACCGTGATGGGCATCCTGATGTTCACCGCCGTCCTGGTGTTGCTCGGCAGTCTGATCGCAGACCTGCTCTATGGTCTCGCCGATCCGCGGATTGCGAGGAATGGCTGATGAGCACTGATCTCACCGGCGTCACCGAAGTCCGGATCGCAGCTTCGCCATTCGTCTGGAACAGCCCCGGCTTTCGCCGTTTCCGCCGGCACCGGCTGGCGGTTTTCGGAGCGGTGGCAATCGTGGCGATGACGCTCGCCTGCATCTTCGGGCCGATGCTGCTGCCCTATAGCGACACGTTCATCGACATCCGGCAGCGCTTCGCGCCACCCTTCTCGGGCCCGCATGTACTCGGCACCGATCCTCTCGGGCGCGATATCCTGGCCCGCCTGCTAATGGCCGGGCGGATTTCACTCGCAGTGGGCTTTTCCGCCATGCTGATCAGCATGGCGATCGGCATCTGCATCGGCATGATCGCCGGATTCTACGAAGGTGCGGTCGGGGCTGCCCTGATGCGCTTCGTCGACGCGATGCTGTGCTTCCCCTCGATCTTCCTGCTGCTTGCTGTTTCGGCCCTGATCTTGCCGTCGGTGCCCTCGATCGTCATGCTGATCGCTATGACCTCGTGGATGGAGGTGGCGCGGGTCGTCGAGGCTCAGATAAAATCGCTCCGCACCCGCGATTATGTGGTTGCAGCGGTCGCGATGGGCGCCAGCAACGGCCGCATCATGTTTCGTCAGCTGCTGCCGAACGCGATCGCACCGATCGTCGTTGCCGCGACGTTGAACGTCGCCCATGCGATCCTGGCCGAGAGCTATATCAGCTTCCTCGGCTACGGCATCCAACCGCCGACTCCAAGCTGGGGCAATATGCTGGAGAACGCCCAAAGCTATCTCACCAGCGCGCCATGGCTTGCGATCCTGCCCGGGGCGGCGATCACGCTCGCCGTTACGAGCTTCAACTTCGTTGGAGACGGTTTGCGCGACGCGCTCGATCCCAGAATGGACTTGCCGTGACGTCGCGTGCTGCCCTTCTCGAAAGGGGGGAGGGGCATTGCTGCGGGCTGCACAGAGTGTGGGACGGTGGCACGTGCCTCTCTGTTAGGTTGTACCCTTTCCGAGAGGCGTTCCTGGGCGTGCCTCTGTGCTGAGATGACGCGCGGATTTTGCTTGCCTGGTGCCCTGGAAGAGCGCTCACTGCATCGCCGCTTCCGTTCAACCTGAACCGAGAGCGGGCCGCGGTGCCGGGTTGGCGCCGGTCAAGGCTGGAAGCTCGTCGTGCAAAGCGAACGCCAGGTCACCTGGCTTCAGGGCAAGGGCCAGATCATCTGGCGCGATGGTACGCGCCAGCCTGTATCTTACAGTTTCGAAACATCCCGGAACGCGAACGGCAGATGCCGCGGGCATTTCGACCTCGATCTACGTCAGGTCGCACCCTTGCTGCTCTCCTATGAGATCAGGCTGCTCTGCGAGGACGGGCATGTCGTGAACCTTGCGATCACCGATCATTGCAGCGACGGGGCTACCTTCGTGGGCAGCCTCCTCGACGAGCGCTGCGAGAGCGAGGAGTTGCTCCATGACCGGTAACTAAGGGAAGGCTGATGTGATCAGCCTGAATTTTGACTTCCGCGACAGATCCGGTCTCGGAACTTACCAGATCCCTCGGGTGCTGCCAGCGGGCGAAATCAGGCACCGACAAGACCGGGTGCGGGGCTCCGATGGCCACGAGCGGGCGATCGAAGAGCATCGGATCCGGGCCGGCGTCACGCAGAAGAACCACTTCGGCAATCTGAAATAATCGAACGAGCCCTGACCGGTCGGAGGAGCGGCTCAAGGCGAGGCGCCAGACGCCGTCTTCCGTTTGCCGTTCAGAAGCACCGGCGCAAGGGCGGGTGTGGCCGATGTCAGGCCAGTCCCTGCGTCCTCCCGGAACTCCATTGCATGGCGATCTGCCCGAGATTGGGGCCGAGCGTGACGGGCGTGCTCAGACGATCTCGGAAACGAGCTTGCCGATCAGGCTGTTGGAGAGGATCACAGGCAGCTTCGCGGCTTCCGCGGCCTCGCGGCGATGAGCCTCGACGAAACCCATGCAGTCCATCAGCAGAACCTTAGCACCGCGCCTGGCGAGGTCGCGGGCCGCCTCGGACAGGTTGGAACCAGGCCCGCCATAGGGCGAGGCCGCAGCATAGAGCGGTTTGCGATCAAGCCCGGCCCATTTCCCGGCCTCGCTTGCGATCTGTTCGGCGAGCGGCACGATGATGCCGAGTTGCGCGCCCGGGGTGAGGGCGGCGACCGTTGGCGGCAGGATCCGATCAGGTTCGATCAGTTGCGCCCTGTCTGCCGCCAGGGTCTCGAAATGGCCGGTGCAGAGCATCAGGATCGTGCTGCAGCCCTCGGCTTCCAGCATGGCGATCTTGGCCTGCGCCGCAGCTTCGGTGCGGCTCCTGTCGATGATGACTGAGCTGCCGTCCAGCAGCTTGGTGATCAGCACGGCAGCTCCGGCGCGAGGGCCGAAGTCGCGCTCGATCTCGGCCTTGCTCCGCCCGTCCAGCACACCCGCATGGCGGCGCGGCAGGTCGGAGCCGATCACCGCGTCGAGAATGGGCGTGATGTCGGAGCGCGGCGCCTGGCCGATGGTCAGGGTTCCGAGTTTGCGCATGCGAGGCCGTCCTCTGTCGAATGGGACGCCCGTGCCGTTTCCGGCACGGGCGCTGAGATCATCGATCGGATCTCGTTTCCGGTCCGATGATCCAGCTCTGTGTTCGCATCGGCCGTCCCGAAAACCGCAAAGCAGTTTTCGGGCCGTTGCTTTAGCGCCTGAAGTTCTTGATCACCGAGTCGAAGAAGCTGAAGATCGCGTCTCCGGCGATGATGCCGGCGGCGAAGACCTCCATGTCCCCTTCGCCTGTGCTGCCGCGCAGCTTCTCCCAGACAAGCCGGCAGACGATGCCGGCCAGGACGGCCCACCCCGCCATCGGGAAGCTGATGAGCAGGCCGGTGGCGAAGAGCACGCCGATCTGGCGCTTCGGGCCGCCGATGAACTGCAGGATCGCGCCCGGGATCGCCCAGAGGAAGAGCTGCCAGGCGACGCCTGGCGCCACGCCGGCCTTGATCGTCGCGGCATAGACCTTGTTCACGGGGGCGACGAGGTTCTGGTCGAAATAGGACTGGTAGGAGACCAGCACCACCGCACCGGCGATGACGAAGGCGAACATCGCAGCAAAGAGCTGCTGCCGACGGCCGTCGCGCTCGAAGGCGGGATCGGCGCCGTTGCCGCGCAGGATGTACCCGGCCTTCAGATCATAGCCCATGTCGGCGAAGGCAGGCCCCGTCGCGGCGGAGAAGCCAACGAGCAACGCAAGCGCCGGCATCGGGAAGCCGATCAGCATGCCGATGATCAGCGTGATCAGTGCGACGGCGAAGGCCGGGAACCAGCCAGAGTGCATCGCGGCGAGGCCGACGATGAGCTCATGCACATAGGCCGCGAAGGCGGCATAGAGCACGAACAGGATCAACATCCCGATCGACATATCGCTCATCAGGCCGCCGACCAGCGCGATGAAGACCGCGATCACGAGATAGGCAATGGTGCCGAGACCGAGCGCGCGCCTGACTTCCGCATCGGAAACGCCGGAGGCCGCCTCGGCCAGCTTCTGGGCTTCGCTGCGCCTGAACAGGAGCTGCGCGACCTGAAACAGGGCAATCAGCCCTGCGCCGATCATGAAGCCGTGCGGGATATAGGCCGCCATCAGATCGCCCTTCGGGATGATCTCGGCGAAGAGCGGGCCGCCGAAGAGCTGGCTGGAATAGCCGCGCAGCAGCAGGCCGACGCCGAACATCGAGAGCGCCCAGATATTGCCGATGAAGGCGACGCCGAAGGCGGACATCGGAATGCCGGAGACCGCCGTCGAGCCGACAAAGCCGATGGCCGCGAGCGGCACCTTGACGAAGGAGGCCAGGATGCCGGTGACGAAGCCGACCCCCATCAGCACCGCCTTGCGTCCGCCCTCGTCGCCGGCCTTGATCGCTTCGGCGGCGGCAACGCCCGGGGGCCAGGCACCGGTCGCCGGAAACACCCGGGAATCGAACATCCGGTAGAGCAGGTAGGCGTCGAGCAGCATCGCCGCGAAGGCGCCTGCCAGCATCGGCAGCACCAGATCGGAGCGACCAAGCAGGAAGGGAATGCCGATCGGCAGCAGCAGGCTGTTGGCAGCCCCGAATGTCGCGGACGAGATCGCGCTCTGAGCCAGATTCTGAACATGGATCGAGCGGTAGCGCGTGAACATCGCTATCGGCACGCGCGCAAGCGCCATGGCGGCGAGCGCCCCGATTAGCGATGTGTTTGCCGTGATGCCCAGGGAGACCAGAAGCTGCATGCCGATGATCGCGCCAAAGACGCAAAGAATGGCGATCAGCACCAGCGTCCCGGGCTCAAACAGGCTCGGGTGCCGCTGAGGCACTCCTTTCGGTTGGTCCTTCATGCCTCAGTCCCCGTTATTGGCCCCTGGAGGGGCAGATGTGCTTGTTGATGTCAGTCGTCAGGCAACAAGGATGCCGGCCTTGGCCTCGCCGACGTCGTGCGTCGCATGGCCGGTCTGGACCCCGTAGTCGCGCTTGGCGGCCTCCGGTGAGACGAGGCCGAGTGCGATGTCGCGGGCGATGGCGTCGCGGGAGCGCTCCGCCGCCGCGCCGTAGCCGGCGCCGCCGGCGAGCACGAGTTCCACGATCTCATGGGGATGCTTGACCTGGACGAGGTCGCCCGTCCCGACATCCTTCAGGACATGGCCCTGCTCATCGATGACCCGCCCTGATGCTCCGCCGCCGGCCTTGCCGCCGAACAGGCCCGGGATCGGGTTGTTGACGCCTTCCGGATAGAGCGAGACCAGCGTCGGGAGACCGTCATCGGAGAGCTTGCGCAGGCGGACGCGCTGGCCGAGGCCGCCGCGATGCTCGCCGGCACCGCCGGAGTCGGTGAGATAGGTCTTCTCCACGACCAGCACCGGCACGCGCGCCTCGAAGGTCTCGATCGAGGTGTTGGCGGCCGAGGTCGGATAGAGAAGGCCGGACTTGCCGTCGCCATGGGCCGAGCCGCCCTGGCCGCCGCCGACGAAAAGCATGTCGGAATAGGTATCACCCGCCTGGTCCCGGCCATAGACGCTCGCCGCCACCGGTAGTCCGGTGAAGGCCTGGACCTGGTTCGGAGCGGCCTGTGACAGGGCGCGGAAGATGTTCGGCGCGATGTACCAGCCGGTGCGCGTCCGCAGGTTGACCGCGAGCGGCTTGTCGCAGTTCAGGATCGAGCCCTTCGGCGCGTCGATCGAGAAGGCGCGATAGCAGCCGGCATTGCCGCGGACATTCGGCGTCAGCATGCATTTCAGCGGGTAGGTCGCATGCGCCATTGTGTAGTTCAGGGTGCAGTTGAGCCCGCCCTGCGGCAGCTGCGGTGGGGCGCCGTCAAAGTCGAGATGGATCGTGTCGCCCTTGACCGTCAGCGCCAGCGGATAGGTCATCGGCGTGCCGAGCGGGTTGTTCGAGACGGTGCCGTGATAGGTCCCGTCCGGCAACGCGGCGATGGCCTCGCGCATGGCCTTCTCGGAACGGTCCTGCACCACCGAGGCGAGGGCGCGCAGATCCTGCATGCCGTAATCGCTCAGGAAGGACTGCAGGCGCTCGGCGCCGATCGCATTGGCCGCGACGAACGAGTGCAGATCGCCGAGAACCTGCTCGGAATTGCGGACGTTCTCGCCCAGCAGGCGGACGAGTGTCTCGTTGATCCGGCCAGCCTCGTAGAGCTTCATCGGCGGGATCTGGAAACCTTCCTCGTAGATCTCGCGGGCCCTGAGGCTGTCCTTGGTGCCGCCGATATCGGAGACATGGCCGACAGTGCCCATCAGTCCGACGACGCGGTCGCCCAGGAACACCGGCGTGACCGCGGCAATGTCGAAGAGATGGCCGGCGCAGAGCCAGGGATCATTGGTGATCAGAACGTCGCCGGGCTTCAGGGTGTCGGCCGGATAGCGCTCGAGCAGCGCCTTGACGGCGCGCGGCAGGGTCAGGTTGAACACCGGCATGGCGCGTGGCGAATGAGCCAGCGTCTCGCCCTCGGGGTCGAGCAGCTCGCAGGCAAAATCCTGCGCTTCGGAGATCACCAGCGAGAAGGCCGTGCGGCAGACGGTCAGCCACATCTCCTCGACGACGTTGACGAGGCGGCTCCACATGATCTCCAGCGAGATCGGGTCGGCCTCGATCCGGCGCGCGGCCTCAGCCAGCGGCATGTCGGCGCTGATCGTGGTCTCGGCGGCGCTGGCCCGCCCGACGCTGACCAGCAGGTTAAGTACCTGGTCGATCGCAACCGTATCCCCGGGAGGAACGATGGTCGTCGCTTCGCGCTCCTCGATGATCGCGGGACCCTTGATGGAGTCGCCCGGCCGCAGCGCGTAGCGATCATAGACGGTCGCCTCGCTCCAGCCGCTCTCGAACCAGGCCTGGCGAGTGCCCTTCACCTTGGTGCCGGCATCGCCGCCGCCGGCCGCGCCGGAGAGCGAGAGGCTCGGCACCGGACCGGCGCAGCGGACGCGGAAGTTGATCGCCTCGAGACGGGCGCCCTCGTAGACCGAGGTGTAGCGCGCCGAATAGGTGGTGGCGAAGGCAGCGCGGATGGCGTCCAGGCTCGATGTATCGATCGTGCCGGCCGGCAACGTCACCGCGATATCGTGCATCTGGCCGACGAGGCGCATATCGGCCGAGCGCTCGACCGTGATGTCGGCTGGCTTCACGCCGGCCTCGAGCAGGTGCTTGCGGCCCTGCGCCTCCAGCTCGCTGAGCACGGTGTTGACGGCCTGGGCGTCAAAGCCCTCCGAGAACTCGACCGGCAGCGACTGCACCATGTCGAAGGAGAGCGGCGCGGCGAGAAAGCCGAGCGCCGAAGCCGCGCCGGAGGCCGGCGGAATGATGACCTGCCGGACGCCGAGCACGCGGGCGACATCGACGGCGTGCGCCGGGCCCGCCCCACCGAAGCCGACCATGGCGTAGTGACGCGGATCCTTGCCCTTCTCGACGAGATGGACACGCGCCGCGGCGCCCATGCTTTCGACGACGACCTTGTGGATGCCCCAGGCTGCTTCTTCCACGGAGAGGCCGAGCGGCTCCGCCACCGAGGCAACAGCCTTGCGCGCGGCCGCGAGATCGAGCGCCATGCGTCCTCCGAGGAAGAAGCCCGGATCATAATAGCCGAGCACCAGATTGGCGTCGGTGACGGTCGGCTTGGTGCCGCCCATGCCGTAGCAGGCCGGGCCGGGGTCGGAGCCTGCCGAGTGCGGGCCTACCTTGAGCAGGCCGACCTCGTCGATGGCGGCGATCGAGCCGCCTCCGGCGCCGATCTCGATCATGTCGATGACGGGAGCCTTGATCGGCAGGCCGGAGCCCTTGGCGAAGCGGTTGACGCGACCGGCTTCGAGCATCGGTGCGATCTCAGCGCGGCCGTCCTCGATCATGCAGGCCTTGGCGGTGGTGCCACCCATGTCGAAGGAGATGACGTCCTTGTGGCCGGCGAGCTCGCCGAACAAGGCTGTCGCAAGGCCGCCGCCGGCAGGGCCGCTTTCGAGCAGGCGGATCGGGAAGGTGCGAGCGGTCTCGGGGGAGACCAGGCCGCCAGCCGAATGCATCAACCGCAGCGAGCCGGTGAACGAGCGGGCTGCGAGTTCGCGCTCCAGCCGTTCCAGATAGCGCCGCATCAGTGGCTGGACATAGGCGTTCGCCGCGGTGGTGACGAAGCGCTGATACTCCCAGATTTCGGCGACGACCTCGCTCGACAGGGAGACCGTGAGTTCGGGGCAGGCGTCCCGGACGATCCGGCCGGCTTCCTGCTCATGGGCGGAGTTGCGGTAGCTGTTCAGGAAGCAGATCGCGATCGCTTCGCAGCCGGCAGCGGCCAGCTCGCTGGCGGCTGCACGCACCGCGGTTGCATCGAGCGCCGTCACGATCTTGCCGTCGCGGTCGATACGCTCCGCGACTTCGAGACGAAGCTCGCGCGAGACCAGCGGCTCCGGGAAGGTCAGGAACAGATCGTAGATGTCATAGCGCTGCTCGGTGCCCATTTCGAGGATGTCGCGGAAGCCGCGCGTGGTGATCAGGCCGAGCTTGGAGCCCTTGCGCTCGATCACCGCGTTGGTCACCAGCGTTGTGCCATGCACGATGTCGCCGATATCGGCCAGCGTGATGCCGGCCATCTCGGTCAGTTCGCCAAGGCCGATCAGGGCAGCCTCGGACGGATCATGCGGCGTGGTCAGGCGCTTGTGCAGCAGGACCGAGCGCTCCTGGCCGTCATAAAGGATGAAATCGGTGAAGGTGCCGCCGATATCGAAGCCGATGCGCCAACGATTGCTCATGGAGCTGTCTCCGCGATTGAGGGATGTAGGGGAAAGAAAAGCGGGTCCCGGGTCAGCGCCGCGATCTCGGCGGCGCCTTCTCCCAGAGAACGGATAATGGCGAGGCGCTCCTCCGGCGTGACGGTCGCTGCCGGGAAGGAAATGCAGAGCGCGACTTCGTCGCCGGTGCTCGGATCGCCGACCGAAACCGAGATGGCGCGCACGCCCCTGACCGCCTCGTCATGGGATTCGGCGTAGCCCTCGCGTCGTGTGACGGCGAGCCGCGCCAGGAGTTCGTCGAGGCCCTGCGGGGCTGTATCGGACGGCGGTTCGAAACCGCCGGCATAGAGGCGGCGGACCTCGTCGTCGGGAAGGCGGGCGAGCAGGGCGCGGCCGGTGCTGGACGCGAAGGCGGCAATTCGATCGCCAATCGACGTGACGACGCGCAGGGCGTGCCGTCCGGGATGGGCCGTGACGCCGACGATGTCGGTGCCGCGCCGCACGCTGATATAGCCGGTATGTCCGACCTCGTCCGAGATGCGCCCGATCACGGAATCGGCCCGGTCGATCAGCGAGGCGGCGAAGCGGTAGATATGGCCGACCTGATTGAGCAGCAGGGAGGGGCGGTAGCGCTTGCTGTCGCCGACCGTTTCCAGCAGCCCCTCGTCGCGCATCGCCCGCAGCAGTCGCGACGCATTGCTCTTCGGCATTCCAAGCAAGGAAACGAGATCCGTCACCGTCACATCGTGACGCGTGCTGGAGAAGCAACGGAGCACATCGACGGCCGCCGACAGAATGGACATCCGGGTGAGTCCAGAAAAGTTCCATAAAATGGAACTTGAGTTGCAATAACAGGAACAATATCGCGCCTGACCGAAGAGTCAACAAGCGTTAAGGATTGAGGGTGGAATGCGCTCGGACGAGGCGCTATGGCCCTGGAGTGCCGGATCAACGGCGGTCCTGCCTGATTGGCTTGTGTGCGTCCGTTGAAGCTGCAGGCAGTCCGACCCGCCCAGCGCTCGATCCGGTGCAGGTCAAGCTTCCTTGCCGAGCCCGGTCAGGCCGACAGGACCAGGAATGCCAGGGAAGGGAGTTCGACGACGAGGCTGCGCACAACCGGGCGTCGGCCAGATCGGAGAGGCAAGCGACTGCGCAAGGCGGCGCTGTTCCAGCCTTTCGCCGGACTGCGGCGCGGAGCGGCGAGCCGCCATTCATGTTGAGGTTGCGGGCTCGGACGATGCTGGCTCGCCCGGGTCGGGGCGAATGCGGCGCGTCTCAGGACGCGGCGCAGGGCATGCCGCCGCCTTCGCCTGCCAGGTCCGTCTGTGCGGGGGAGGCGGTAATCACCTTAGGACGGCTTGCGTGCGGAGATCAGGAAGCGGTTTTGCGCTGCGCGCTCGAGACGCTGGAAGAGCGGCATGAAGCGACCCTGGGCGCGGTGGATCGGGCCAAGGTCGCGGTCGACGACGACGTCCTCGAACCCTGCCTGCCTCAGCAACTCGGCGACGGCATCGGGGCGGCACCCATCAKAAAAATAGACGCGCGACAGGATGCTTGCATGGGTGTCCGCATAAGGTGGGGGAGGCGGCACATTCCTGCTCAGGCGTTTGACAAGTCGTGCGAGCCACTTGATCAACCGCCTGTCCGGTGGGGTGTTGATGGTGTCCGCGTCGATGATCGCGACGCGTCCGCCCGGCTTGAGTACCCTGTGCCATTCGGCGAAGGCGGCCGGCGGGTCGGGCAGGGTCCAGACAAGATGCCGGGTGACTACTGCGTCGTAACTATCCGAGGGCTCCAGCGTATTCTCGGCATCGCCGAGGAAGAGCTTGATCGGTCCCTTGCCCGAGACCTTGGCGCGGGCACGCGCCAGCATGGCCTCGGAGAGATCGAGGCCGGTCACCGAAAAGCCGAGTTCCGACAGCAGCAGCGAGATCACCCCCGTGCCGCAGGCCAGGTCGAGCGCCCGGCGCCCCTGATCGGTGCCAAGGTGCCGCGACAGAAGCGCGAGCCATGCGCGCCGTTCTTCCAGGGAAAAGATCTCGTGGCCTGGCGTCGTATCGAATGTCTCTGACCTGATGGACCAATAGTCCCGGATTTCATCCTTCAGGCTGCGATTTGCGATCGTGGTCGACATCGATCATTCGCCTTGTCTTGGTCCGTTTCCGGCACCTTTCACCACGCTGCGCTGCGTCTCACAAGTCTTTCCTTCGGTTCGCGCCGAGAAGTTTTGTGAATGAGC
The DNA here is from genome assembly GCF_056396065.1 of Allobosea sp. 05T433. Taxonomy (NCBI): domain Bacteria; kingdom Pseudomonadati; phylum Pseudomonadota; class Alphaproteobacteria; order Hyphomicrobiales; family Alloboseaceae; genus Allobosea; species Allobosea sp. 05T433. The sequence goes on from NZ_JBFTKS010000007.1 coordinate 189,389, forward strand.
GGTCTGTTCTTCACTTTAGAATTCGTTTAATCAAGTAGATTGGATGTATTCTAAAAGATATGCCTTGACCGACCTTGTGTCATTTCATACGAGCCGCCCAGCTCAGACGAGGTTTAGGTGGTGGCGTGATGGCATTGCTTCACAGGGTTATTCAAGTAGCCACTCTGACCATTGGCCTCATCGCGTCGACGTTGCCTGCTTTCGCGGAGAAGGTCAGGGTCACGGATGTTCTCGGCCGGGCGGTCGAGGTCAACGCGCCAGTCGAACGCGTGATCCTGGGCGAAGGGCGGCAGATGTACTTCGTCGCCGCGCTCGACAGGGACGATCCGTTCAAGCGTGTCGTCGGCTGGCGGGACGATCTGCCGAAAGCCGACCCCGACAGCTACAAGGCCTATCTCGCCCGCTATCCCGCGATTGCCAAACTGCCGAATTTCGGTGGCATGAAGGAGGGCGCATTCGACGTCGAGCAGGCGATAGCGCTGAAGCCGGACGTTCTCTTCCTGAATGTCGAGGCGAAGATCGCCAGCGACGAGGCCAAGCTGGTCGAGAAACTCGCCTCCGTCGGCATTCCCGTCGTCTATGTCGATTTCCGCGAGAAGCCCTTCCAGAACACCGAACCGTCCATGCGGCTGATCGGCAAGCTCTTCGGCAAGGAGGCGCTTGCGGAGGACTTCATCACGTTCCGGGCCGAGCAGATCTCGCTGGTGACGGACCGTCTTGCCAAGGCTACGGCATTGAAGCGGCCGGTCGTGATGATCGAGCGCGCCGGGGGCTATTCCGACGATTGCTGCATGTCGTTCGGCAACGAGAATTTCGGCAAGATGGTCGAGATCGCCGGGGGCAAGAATTTTGCGGGCGACCTGATCCCCGGGACCTTCGGTACGGTCAATGCCGAGGCCGTCGTCGCCGCCAATCCTGATGTCGTCATCGTCACCGGCGGCAATTGGGAGGCCTATGTCCCGGGTGGGGCCTGGGTCGGCCTTGGCCCCGGCGTCGACCTGATCGAGGCGCGCCGCAAGCTCGCTGCGCTGTCGCGCCGCCCCGCCTTCGCGCAGACGGCCGCCGTCAGGAATGGCCGCGTCCATGGCATCTGGCACCAGTTCTACAACAGCCCCTACCAGTTCGTCGCGATCCAGGAGATCGCGAAATGGCTGCATCCCGACCTGTTCAGGGATGTCGATGCTGACGCCACACTGAAGGCCCTGCATGAGCGCTTTCTGCCCTTGCCTTACCAGCCCGGCTACTGGGTGACCGTCGAGGCCAAGGGATGAGCGAGATCGGAATATCTGGCGCCGCTGCCGAGGCGGTGCGCGAGGGCGGGGGGCGGGCGAGCTATCGCGCCCTGAACGCGCGCCGGCGCATGATCCTCGCCGGGCTCTTTCTGCTGCTGCTGCTGAGCTTCATTGCCGACCTGATGATCGGCCCGGCCCGCTATGCGGCGTCCGATGTCGTGCGTGCGCTCGTGATGCCGGACAGCGTCCCGGTTGCCGTGCGCGTCGTGATCTGGGACATCCGCCTGCCGGTGGCGTTGATGGCGGTTGTGACGGGCGCCTCGCTGGCCATGGCGGGCGCCCAGATGCAGACGATCCTGAATAACCCGCTCGCCAGCCCGTTTACCCTTGGGATATCGGCTGCAGCCAGTTTTGGCGCGGCGCTCGCGCTCGTGTTCGGCGTCGCCATCCTGCCGTTCGCCGTCGATTATATCGTGCCGTTGAACGCCTTCATCGCGGCGATGGGGGCGGCCATGCTGATCCATGTGCTCAGCCAGTCCCGCGGCGTGACGACCGAGACGGTGATCTTGCTCGGCATCGCCCTGGTCTTCACCTTCAATGCCCTCCTCGCATTGCTGCAGTTCTTCGCCTCGGAGCAGGCGCTCGGCGCTGTGGTCTTCTGGATGATGGGGAGCCTGACGAAGGCAAGCTGGAACAAGCTTGCGATCACCAGTGCCGTGGTTGTCCTGTGCGTGCCCTTCTTCATGCGCCGCGCCTGGGCCCTTACCACGCTGCGTCTCGGTGACGAGAAGGCGGCAAGCTTCGGCATCGATGTCAGGCGGCTGCGGCTGGAGATCATGCTGCTGGTCAGCCTGCTGGCGGCTGTGCCCGTGTCCTTCGTCGGCACGATCGGCTTCATCGGCCTCGTCGGCCCGCATATCGCGCGCATGGTGATCGGCGAGGATCAGCGCTTCTTCCTGCCGGCATCTGCGCTCGCCGGTGCCGCCATCCTCTCGGCCTCCTCGGTCGTCAGCAAGTCGCTGATACCGGGCCTCATCTTCCCGATCAGCATCGTAACGGCGCTCATCGGCGTGCCGTTCTTCTTCAGCTTGATCCTGACCAATCGGAAGCGGTCATGGTAGTTGGCCTGCAGCTTCGCGAGGTCGGCGTCCGTTACGGCCGCAAGGTCGTTCTGAGCGAAGTGACCACACCGCTGCTCAGCGGCGGGGAGGTCGTTGCCGTGATCGGCCCGAACGCGGCCGGCAAGTCGAGCCTCTTCCGACGGATTGCCGGCCTTGTGCCAGGGGCGGGCGAGGTCAGCATTTCCGGCGAGAGCTCCGTGCCCGGGCGCCGCGCGCCGTTGTCCTGCTACCTGCCGCAGGATACGGCGGTGAACGCAGTGCTCACGGTTTACGAATCGATCCTGCTCGCCTTCAAGCAGGGCGGGACATGGTCGGTCAGCGATGACGAGCTCAAGCGGATCGATTGCGTGCTGCGCGATCTCGAGATMGAGGATCTCGCCTTCAGGGGGCTTGGGGAACTCAGCGGCGGTCAGCGCCAGTTGGTTTCGATCGCCCAGACGCTGGCGCGCGAACCGGACATCCTCCTGCTCGACGAGCCGACGAGCGCGCTCGACCTGCATCGCCAGTTCGAAGTGCTGTCGCTCGTGCGTCGACTGGCGCGGGACCGCGGCATGTGCGTCCTGATCTCGATCCACGATCTTAATCAGGCGTTGCGCGTCGCCGACAGGGTCCTTGTCCTGGCCAAGACGCGCCTGGTCGCGATCGGCGCGCCGCGCGAGATCGTGACGCCGTCGCTGCTGGACGAGGTCTATGGCGTCAGGGCGCGCGTCGAAGGCCTGTCTAGCGGCGAGCCCTATGTTGTCGTCGAGGGCTCCACGCGCCACGCCGCATAAGGATCGGCCGTCCAGACGGGCAACGTCGTCCTCTTCTGACGCCCGGCGGCCCGGGCGCGTTCCTGCCCGTGCGGGATCCTGCGCTGGCTGCATGACCCGATCGTGCTCATGCTTCTTGCCGGCTTGTCGCGCTGGGCGTTTGGTCGCAACAGCGAGACGCAGGTTCGCGCCGACACCGATCCGGACGATCGGCCGCGCGACGGCATGGGCAGGAAAGAGCCAGGAGCAGGATATGACCGATCAGCAGAACACCGCCGAGATCTGGCGGTTGGCGGATGCCAAGAGTCCGGCTTTCTTCGAGCTTAGCGACCGCGTCTGGGCCGTGCCCGAACTGAATTATCAGGAGGAGCGTTCGGCCGCCGAACACGCCGCGATGCTCGGGAAGGAGGGCTTCCGTGTCGAGAAGGGCGTCGCCGGTATTCCGACGGCACTGATCGGCGAGTCGGGCGAGGACGGTCCGGTCATTGCGATCCTAGGCGAATATGACGCGCTGCCCGGACTGAGCCAGGAGGCCGGCGTCGCCGAGCAACGCCCGATCATGTTGGGGGGAAATGGCCACGGCTGCGGCCACAACATGCTCGGTTCGGCCTCTTTGCTTGCCGCGACTGCCGTCAAGGACTGGCTGGCTGCGAAGGGCATCAAGGGGCGCGTGCGCTATTATGGTTGCCCAGCCGAGGAGGGCGGCTCGTCCAAGGGCTTCATGGTGCGCTCCGGGCTGTTTGACGATGTCGATGTCGCCATCTGCTGGCACCCCTCCTCATTCACCGGCGTCAGCAAGGCGATCTCACTTGCCTGTGTCGAGGTCGAGTTTACCTTCCGGGGCCGTGCATCCCATGCAGCTGCCTCGCCGCATCTCGGTCGCAGTGCGCTCGATGCGGTCGAATTGATGAATATCGGCGTCAACTACATGCGCGAGCACATGCCGAGCGATGCGCGTGTCCATTACGCGATCATCGATGCCGGCGGCATCGCGCCGAATGTCGTGCAGGCGCAGGCGACCGTGCGTCATTTGATCCGCGCCCGGACGCTCAGCGAGATGTGGGACCTGGTGCGGCGGGTCAAGGCGATCGCCGATGGCGCCGCTCTGATGACGGAGACTTCCGTCGTTGCGCAGCAATTGTCGGGCGATGCCAACCTCGTGGGCAACCGTCCGCTCGAGGAGGCGATGCACGCCAATCTCATCCGGCTCGGCGGGCCGGGTTTCGATGCCGCTGACCGCGCCTTCGCCGCAGAGTTCCAGAAGACCTTCTCGAAGGAGGATATCCGCGCCTCCTATGGCCGCTTCGGTCTGTCGGTGCGGGAGGGGGAATCGCTCAGCGACGACATCTATCCGCTGGACTATGTCGCCGCCCTCTCCGTGGGGTCCACCGATGTTGGAACTGTGAGCTGGGTCGTTCCAACCGTGCAATGCCGCGTCGCCTGCTATGCCGTGGGCACGCCCGGACATTCCTGGCAGCTGGTCGCCCAGGGCCTCGCGCCGGCGGCGCATAAGGGGCTCTCGCTTGCGGCCAAGGCCATGGCCGGCGTCGCGGTCGATGTCCTGTCCCAGCCGGCGCTGCTCAAGGCGGCCAAGGCTGATTTCGCTGCGTTCCGCGCCGAGAACCCGTTCCAGAACCCGATTACCGACGATATCGAACCGCCGCTCGACATGGCGGCTCATTGAGCGGGCATCGGCCACGAGCCGTTTTGGCTCAGCAAGGATCGCCCGGAGCCATCGTCCGGGCGATGATGTTCGAAATGGCGCCGGCGCTCCGGATCGATCGGTGCGGGTGCTGCCGCACGCACCAGCCTCGTGCGAGGAGTGCTTAGATCTCTGCCGCGTCCAGCCGCCGATAGAGCGGTAGCGCCAGCGGCGCGATCCGGCGCACGACCGCGCGGAACGGCTGGGGTTTTGGCTCGGACAAGGGCAGGCCGAGCGTCTCGATCGCCGTGCCTTGCGTCGCCCTGGCAAGCTCGCGACCAAGCGAGATGGACAGCGCAACGGCCCGGCCATTGCAGCCGACCCAGGCAAAGCCGTCCGGCCCGAGACGGTGGATGCGCGGATAGCCCGGCACCTGCGGCTGGAGCAGATTGTCGGGGGTCATCCCGACATAGCCCGACCAGACATAGTCGAACTCGACATCGCCGAGCTGCGGCCAGAGTGTTTTCAGCCGTGCCGCGATCTGCGGCCGCAGATTGACCCCGCCATCGCCCGGCAGCACGGCCGCTCCTCCGGTGACAAGGCGGTTGCGGGCGTCCCAGCGGGCGAAATAGAGTTCGCGATGCGTGTCCGACATCGCCTGGCGGCCCGGGATGACGGTCTTGGCGATATTGTCGCTGACCGGCTTTGTCGCCATCTGCCAGGACAGAACAGGGATGACCTCGCTGGCGATCTCGGGGGCGAGATCGCGCTCGAACTCGCCGGTATACGCATTGGTCGCCAGCACGAGCGCGCGAGCGGTGACCGAGCCGCGCGCGGTCTTCACCGTCCAGCGGCCATTGGCATGGCTCATCGAGGTGGCGGGAGACCGTGCATAGATGGTTGTGCCAAGCTTCAGCGCGACCTCGGCCAGTCCGCGTGTCAGCGCGAGCGGATTGATATGACCGCCCGTGCGATTCCAGAAGCCGCCGAACCAGGCATCCGACCCGAGCATCTCCGCCGCAGCGGCGCGATCGAGCAGTTCGACCGGTGCCCCGATTGCCGACCATTCGCGCACGCGCTTTTCGGCGAGCTTGAAGCGACCAGGCGAATGGACGGGCTGGATCCAGCCAGCTTGTTCAGCCTCTGCCGGGATATCGTATTTCCGCACGAGGTCGAACAGATACTGAGCGCTGTCGCGCAGCACCGCGTTGAAGCGTTCGCCGGCTTCGCCATGGCGTTTCACCATCGCGGAGGGATCGTGGCCGGCAAGCGTCGGGATGACCTGGCCATTGTTGCGCCCCGAGGCGCCCCAGCCGGGCTCGGCTGCCTCCACGATCGTGACGTCGACGCCGCTCTCGCGGAGATGGATCGCGGTCGAGAGGCCGGTAAAGCCGGCACCAATCACCACGACATCGGTCTGGACATCCCCTTGGAGCGCGCTGAGCACAGGCCCAGGCTGGGCGGTGGCGGCCCAGAGAGAGGGAGGCCAGGCGACGGAGGGCGGAGCAGTCATCGGCGGCGATCTTTCGCAAGGCGGGCTGGTCAAAACCCGTTTGGCAGGAGCTTGCGCATACTTGCCGCCATGACCGCCCGCTCGCAAGTAGGTTGGTTCCGGCGATTTGCCCGGCGGAGAACAGTTTTCTATTTTTCTCGCCAAAGACGAATGAAATCTACCAAATTTAGGCTTTCTCGCTCGGGTTGTTGAAAATACTATTCTCCGGACGCTATGTGTGCCGCGCAGCGGGGGCTGCTGGAAACGTCACCTCGAAGTGGTTGCGCCCCTCTGTTGGTTCGGATGAACTCTGCTTCCGTTGGGTTCTTGGTCAAAGGGGGCGTCATGTCGCTCAAGCACATTCTCGGTCTCGATCATGTCGTCGTGACCGTCCGCGATCTCGATGCTTCTGCCCGGCAATGGGAGCGCCTCGGTTTCACGGTCTCCCCGCGCGGCACCCATTCGCCGATCCTGGGAACCGGCAACTACACGATCATGTTCGGAGACGACTATCTCGAGCTGCTCGGCGTGCTGACCGAGACGGATCAGAACAAGCCGACCCGCGACTATCTGAAGAACCGGGAAGGGCTGGAGCGCGCTGCCTTCACCACGGATGATGCCGCTGCAGGCGCAGCTGAACTCAAGACCCGTGGCCTCGAAGCCCTGGGTCCCGTGCATTTCGGCCGCCCGGTGGATCTGCCGAATGGCGGGACGGGCGAAGCGAAGTTCAATGTCTTCCGCTGGCCTCTGAACGAGAGTCCCGGCGGACTGCGCATCTTTGCCTGCCAGCATCTGACGCGCGAGACGGTCTGGATTCCTGAGCTCCAGAAACATGCGAACGGCGCGAGCCGCATCGTTCGGGTCGAGGTCCTCGCTGCAGATCCGAAGGCGGCCGCCGGGCATCTCAGCCGTTTGATCGACGAGCCTGCGCGTCCGCAGGATGACGGCTGGCTGGTGCCGTCGGGCGGCAAGCGCGCCGATTTCCTGTTCTATGATGCGGCCGGTTTTGCGGGGCGCTATCCTGATGCGGTGCGGATCGGTGCGGCTCCCGCCGGCGCAACCGCGATCGTTCTGGCGAGTGCCGATCTCGAAGGCGCTGCCAAGGCGCTCGGCCCGCTCGCGGTGCGCCATGGTGGTGCCGTCAGCGTACCGGCCGACTCCGCCAATGGCGTGATCGTCAGCTTCGTACCGTGACGCGAGCCTTGGCTCCCCTTTGAGAACAGCCTGATGGCCGGATCATCGTGAATTCCGGCTCTGCCCTTATCGAACACCGGACCCAGGAGGTCTCCATGGACATGACCCGCCGCGCCGCGCTGCTGACAAGCGCCGCCATCGCTTCGAATGTGCTGTTCCCGATGCGCTCCTTCGCCCAGGAAACACCGCGCAAGGGCGGAGTCTTCACCGTCCATTACGGTGCCGAGCAGCGCCAGCTGAACCCGAGCCTGCAGGCCTCGACCGGCGTCTACATCATCGGCGGCAAGATCCAGGAGCAGTTGGTGGATCTCGATGCCAGCGGCCAGCCGGTCGGCGTGCTCGCCGAGAGCTGGGAGGCTGCACCCGACGGCAAGACGATCACGTTCAAGCTGCGGCCGGGCGTGACCTGGCATGACGGCAAGCCCTTCACCTCCGCCGACGTGCAGTTCACCGCGATGGAGATGTGGAAGAAGATCCTCAACTACGGCACCACGCTGCAGCTCTTCCTCACCGCCGTCGATACGCCCGACCCGCTGACGGCAGTGTTCCGCTACGAGCGCCCGATGCCGCTCAACCTGTTGCTGCGCGCACTGCCCGATCTCGGCTACATCTCGCCGCGCCATCTCTACGAAGGCAAAGGCGACATCCGCCAGAACCCGGTCAATCTGGCACCGGTGGGCACGGGGCCGTTCAAGTTCGCGCAGTACGAGCGGGGCCAGCACATCATTGCCGACCGCAACCCGAACTACTGGCGCGCCAACGCCCCCTATCTCGACCGGATCGTCTGGCGCGTGGTCACCGATCGCGCTGCCGCCGCCGCCCAGATGGAAGCCGGACAGATCCACTACAGCCCGTTCTCGGGCCTGACGATCTCGGATTCCGCCCGTCTCGGCAAGGATCCGCGCTTCATCGTTTCGACCAAGGGCAACGAGGGCAACGCCCGCACGAACACGATCGAGTTCAATTTCCGCCGCAAGGAACTCGCGGATATCCGGGTCAGGCGCGCGATCGCGCATGCGCTCGACATCCCGTTCTTCATCGAGAATTTCCTCGGCGATTTCGCCAAGCTCGGCACAGGTCCGGTCCCCTCCGTCTCGACCGATTTCTATCCGGCCGATAACGGCCCGCAATATCCCTTCGACAAGGCACTCGCCGCGAAGCTGCTCGACGAAGCCGGGTTCAAGGCCGGCGCTGGCGGAACGCGCTTCTCGGTGCGCCTGCTGCCGGCTCCATGGGGCGAGGACATCACGCTCTTTGCCACCTTCATCCAGCAGTCGCTCGCCAATGTCGGCATCAAGGTCGAGATCGTGCGCAACGATGGTGGCGGCTACCTGAAGCAGGTCTATGACGATCACGCCTTCGACTTGGCTACGGGCTGGCATCAGTACCGCAATGATCCTGCGGTCTCGACGACGGTGTGGTATCGCTCTGGGCAGCCCAAGGGTGCGCCATGGACCAATCAATGGGACTGGACCGATCCGACGATCGACAAGATCATCGACGACGCGGCGACCGAGGTGGATCCGACGAAGCGCAAGGCGCTCTATGGCGACTTCGTACGGCGCGCCAACACAGAGCTGCCGATCTGGACGCCGATCGAGCAGATCTTCCTGACGGTGATCAACGCCAAGGCCCGCAACCACTCCAACACGCCGCGCTGGGGCTCGAGTTCCTGGCACGATCTTTGGTTGGCGGAGTGACACGTCCACCAGCCTCCGCAGTCGAAACCGGCCAGTTCCCATGCGCGTATTAGCTCTTGCGGGGCGGCGTCTTGCCGCCTCGATCCCGACCCTGATCCTGATCCTGATCGGGGTGTTTCTGCTGCTGCAATTCGCGCCGGGCGATACGGTCGATGCGATGATGGCGCAAATGGGCGGTGGCGATGCCGCCACCGCCCGCCATCTGCGCGAGTTCTACGGGCTCGATCTCTCGGTCTGGGCCCAGCTCGGCAATTATCTCTGGCGACTGGTCAGGCTCGATCTTGGCTTCTCGGCGATCTACGGCAAGCCGGTCGTGACCGTGATTGCGGAGCGGCTGCCGGCGACGATCCTGCTGATGAGCGCCTCGCTGTCCTTTGCCTTTTTCTTCGGGCTGATCTTCGGTGTGATCGCGGCGCGCGGCGTCAACAGATGGCCCGATACCCTGATCTCGACACTGGGGCTGATCTTCTACGCCATGCCGACCTTCTGGTTCGGGCTGATGGCGATCGTCGTGTTCTCGATCTACCTGCAATGGCTGCCAGCCGGTGGTTTCGAGGATATCACAGTCAGCCTTACGGGGTTGGCCCGGACGCTCGACATCGCCAAGCACCTCATCCTGCCGACCCTGACGCTTGGCCTGTTCTACATGGCGATCTATCTGCGCATCATGCGCGGCTCGATGCTCGAGGTGCTCAATCTCGACTTCGTCCGCACGGCGCGGGCCAAGGGCATGGATGAGACGCGGGTGGTGGTGCGGCACGTCCTACGTAATGCGCTGCTGCCGATGGTGACGCTGATCGGCCTGCAGGCTGGCACGATGCTGGGCGGTTCTGTGGTGGTCGAGAGCGTGTTCTCGCTGCCGGGGCTGGGGCGGCTGGCCTATGAATCGGTCGTGCAGCGCGATCTCAACACCTTGCTCGGCATCATCTTCGTCTCGGCGCTGCTGGTGATCGCGGTCAATTTCATCGTCGACCTGCTCTATGCCCGGCTCGATCCGCGCATCACGGCGGGAGCCTGAGCCATGGAGTTCGCAAAGCTCTATTTCCGCAGTCCCTCGGCCGTCATCGGCCTGCTGCTGCTCATCCTCGTTCTGGCCATGGCGGGGACGGCCGACTGGCTCTATCCGCGCGATCCGCTGGCGCTTGCCGGGCGGCCGCTGATCTGGCCTTTCAGCAACCCGCGCTTCCTGCTCGGGACCGACAATTCCGGCCGCGACATCGCCGCGCAGATCTTCCATGGCGCACGCATTTCGCTGCTGATCGGTCTGGTCGCGACCTTCATCTCGGTCATGATCGGCATCACGATCGGCGCCTTCGCCGGCTATTACGGCAGCTGGGTCGACACCGTACTGATGCGCGTGACCGAGGCCTTCCAGACATTGCCGAACTTCCTGTTGCTGCTCGTGCTCGTCGCGGTGTTCGGCTCGACCATCACCACGGTGACGGTCGCCATCGGCATCGTCTCATGGCCGGCTTCGGCGCGACTGACGCGCGCCGAGTTCCTTTCGCTGCGCAACCGCGAGTTCGTGCAGGCGGGACGCACACTGGGACTGAAGGACATCAAGCTGATCTTTGGCGAGATCCTGCCGAACGCATTACCGCCGGTGATCGTCTATGCCAGCGTCGTGATGGCGGTCGCGATCCTGCTCGAGAGCGCGCTCGCCTTCCTGAAGCTCTCCGATCCGAATGTTGCCTCCTGGGGCAACCTGATCGGCGCAGGGCGCGATGTGCTGCGCGTGCAGTGGTATGTCTCGGCCATTCCCGGCATTGCCATTCTCGTCACCGTGCTCGCCGTCTCGCTGGTCGGGCAGGGGCTCAATGACGCTCTCAATCCGAGGCTGAAGAGCCGATGACCCCGATTCTTGTTCTCGACGATGTCAGCGTGAAGCTGCCGGCCGGCGCCGACCGGTCGCACGCCATGGCGAATGTGTCGCTCTCCCTGGCGGCCAATGAGATCCTCTGCGTGGTCGGCGAATCCGGCTCCGGCAAGTCGATGACGGCCAATGCCATCATGCGGCTGCTGCCGGGCGGGGTCGCGATCGACGGCGGGCGCATCCTCTTCGAGGGCCGCAACCTTGCCGATGTGAGCGAGGCCGAGATGCGCAAGGTGCGCGGCGCCGGTATCGCGATGATCTTCCAGGAGCCGATGACCGCGCTGAATCCCTTGCGCAGCATTGGCGACCAGATCGGCGAGATGTTCGAGATCCATACCGATCTGCCGGCTGGCGAGATCAGGACGCGGGTCCTCGCCCTGCTCGATGAAGTGCGGATTCCCGATCCGGCTTCGACGCTCAAGGCTTATCCGCATGAACTCTCGGGCGGTCAGCGCCAGCGCGCCATGATCGCCATGGCGCTCGCACTCGATCCCAGGGTGCTGATCGCCGACGAGCCGACGACTGCGCTCGACGTCACCACCCAGGCGCAGATCCTCGAACTCATTCGCGACCTGCAGCGGCGCAAGGGCACGGCCGTTCTGTTCATCACCCATGATTTCGGTGTCGTTGCCGAAATCGCCGACCGTGTCGCGGTGATGAGCCAGGGCCGCGTCGTCGAAGAGGGCACGGCCAGTGCGGTGCTGGACAATCCCCGGCACGCGTACACGAAGCAGCTGATCGCCGCAGTGCCGCCACTGAAGGCTCCGCCTCCGCGTCCGCTGTCGAGCGATCCGATCCTGACCATAGAGCACGTCTCGAAGACGTATCGCACCGGTGGCTTCTTCGGTCGCGGCCAGCGCATCACCCACGCGGTCAAGGATGTTTCGCTGGTGCTGCCGAAGGGCGGCACGCTCGGCATCGTCGGCGAGTCCGGTTCCGGCAAGTCGACATTGGCGCGCTGCCTCGTGCGCCTGATCGATCCCGAGAGCGGCGAGATCCGCCTGAACGGCCGCGACCTCGCCTGTCTGACCCGCGAGCAGATGCGGGCGGAGACGCGCCATATCCAGATGGTGTTCCAGGATCCATTCGCCTCGCTCAACCCGCGCCGCAAGGCGGGCGAGGCGGTTGCGCAAGGCCTCGTCGTTCACGGCATGCCGCGTGCGCAGGCATTGGCGCGCGCCAAGGAACTCTTTGGGCTGGTCGGTCTCGATCCCGCCGCGACCGAACGCTACCCGCATGAGTTCTCGGGCGGCCAGCGCCAGCGGATCGGACTTGCCCGCGCATTGGCTCTGGAGCCGGATGTGCTGGTGGCGGACGAGCCTGTCTCCGCGCTCGACGTATCGGTCCAGGCGCAGGTGCTGAAGCTGTTGGCGGAACTGCGCCAGCGTCTTGGCCTGTCGATCGTCTTCATCACCCATGATCTGCGCGTGGCGGCTCAGGTCTGCGATCTTGTCGCTGTCATGAAGAGCGGGGAGGTGGTGGAGGCCGGGCCGATCGGCTCTGTCTTCGGCAATCCGCAACACCCCTATACCCAAGCGCTGCTCGCCTCGATTCCCGGACGCGAGTTCGGGCTGGAGCGGGTGGCCGAGCGGCAGGAGGGCTGACCCCTCAGACACGCGTCGTAACCCTTCGCCCGGCGGCGCAGGGGCGAGCATTTTCCGGCTTGAACAGCGTTAACTGGTTCTATATTGGTATCGTACCAGAGGGTGTTGATCGCGCTGAGCGCGCGAAGCGGGAGCACGCGGAACAGTGGAAGGCGAAGGGTCTCTTTCAGGGTCCGCAGAACGTCCCGCTGTCTCTGCTGTTCCGAAGGAATCGGCCGGCTGGCGCATCCTGTCGCAGGTCAGCGTCAAGGGCAGTGCGCCCTTCAACGAGGACATGGCGGGATCTTCCGGCTCGCATGCATGGATCATCGACGGGTCCGCCTTCTTCTCAGGCGCTTCCAGAACGGAGCAGCAATCGGAAGGGGCGTGGCTCGCGCAGCGGGTCGATGAGATCCTGCGTTCCACGGCGCGCGATGAAGCCCCGCTTTCCGAGATCGCGGCAACTCTCGAGGTGGCTGCCGCTCGGGATTACGCCGTGCTGGGTGACGGTCAGCCTGAGCGTATCGGAGGAGAGGGGCCTTCGGCCGTCCTCGGCCTCGTGCGCCTTTCAGCCATGGGGGAATCCTGTCGTATCGAGGGGGTGGTGATCGGCGACGTGTCGATCATTATTCTCGATGGCGAACATATGGAGCGCTGGACGGACGCTTCGGCGGGCCCGTTCGAGGCCCGGACAATCGCAGCGGCCGGAACCGGCCTGCGGCGTGACGGCGAGCCGATTTCGGCGCCTGCTCTGGCGCAGATTCACGAGAATCGCCGTTTCCTGAACCAGCCGGATGGCTATTGGGCTGTTCATCCCGGGCTTCCGTGGCAAGCGGGCTTGCGTTCCTTCTCCGCGACCGTGTCCCCGACGGCGACGGTCCTGCTCGCTTCCGACGGGTTCATGCGCCTTGTCGATGTCTTGAAACGCTACGACGAGGCTGGTCTCATGCAGGCTGTGGTGCGCGACGGTGCGACTGCACTCGTTGCCGAACTGCGCCGGCTCGAGAACGGAGATCCTCGCACGGAACGGTTCAACCGCGTCAAGATCCACGATGACGCGACCGCGCTCGTCGTGACGCCGAACTTGCCGGCCGTCGAATTCATCCAACAATAACAAACGTTACGTTCAACGAGGGAGAGCAAACATGTTGGCCGGGATTCTGACCAGATCCATCTTGAGACGCGCGCTTGGCAAGCTCGCCCTGACGGCTTTCGCCGCCGCGACAGTCCTTGCGGCTCCGGTGCAGGCGGAAGATCTCACCCTCTGGAGCTGGCGCCAGGAAGATAAGGCAGCCTACGCCAAATTCATCGAGGCGTTCCGCAAGAAACATCCGGACATCAATGTGAAGTTCGAGGCTTTCGAGGCCGCGAACTATCCCACAGTCCTGTCGACCGCACTTGCTGGCGGCACCGGGCCGGACATCGTGCAGGTGCGCGCCTACGGCACGCTTGGCGTCGGCAAGCCGGACTATCTCGTGCCGCTCGACAAGACGATGGTGCCGGAATTCGACAATTTCCCCGCGTCGGCGGTGGCGGCAGAGACCATGCGGTCCGATGGCAAGCTCTATGCGGTGCCCTTCGCCTCGCAGACGATGCTGATCATCTACAACAAGGATCTGTTCGAGAAGGCCGGCGTCACGCCGCCTGCGACATGGGACGAGCTCGTCGCCGTTTCGAAGACGCTGAAGGAGAAGGGCATCACCCCCTTCGGTAACGGCACCGCCACCTCCTGGCAGAACGAGACCATCGTCGGCGCCTTGCTCTCCTCCCAGATCGGCAAGCAGTTCGAGCAGGACGTGCTCGCCGGCAAGGCCGACTTCACCGATCCGCGCTTCGTTGGCGCTCTCGCCAAGCTGAACGAGCTGAAGGAGTACTTCGCCCCGAATTTCTCGGGCGTGGATTATGCCGCGTCGCAGCAGTTCTTCGCGGCCGGGCGCGCAGCCATGTTTGCCGGTGGCTCCTTCGAGCTCGCCAACTTCCTGCGCCAGAACCCGAAGCTGAAACTGGGGATGTTCGCCTCGCCGGTTGCCAAGGCCGGGGATGAGCGGCTTGTCGCGCTCTATTACGATGGCGGCTACGCGATCAACGCCGCGTCGAAGAAGAAGGACGCAGCGCTCAAGTTCCTGCGCTTCCTCGGTACGCCTGAGTTCGGCACGGCCTTCTCGAACGATCTGCAGAACATCTCGCCAATCAAGGGCGTGAAGTTCGAGAATCCGTTGTTGAAGGAGGTCGCGGCGCTCAACGAGCGGGCCATGTCCTACATCATGCTGGTCAATTTCCGCTATCAGGAGCCGACGGGCTCGGTGCTGCTGCAGTCCGGCGTGCAGAAGATGCTGGCGGGCAAGGCGACTCCGGCCGAGGTCGGTGCCGAGGTCACGAAGGGCATCGGGACCTATTACGCACCCTTCAAGAAGTAAGCTCCGGGGCTGAAGCTCCCATGATGCGCATGGCCGGCAGAACCCGACCATGCGCTTGGACAGGCGCGCGCCGGGCTCTCCCCCTGAGTGCTGCTTCAACAGGCCAGGTCTCATGAAGACGGATTACCGACGCCGCGAAAGGCGCAAGCGCGCGGCCTGGATCGCATTTCTCATCGTGCCGCCGATGGCGATGATGCTGACCTTCGTCGTCTGGCCGCTGCTGGTGGCGCTCAGCTCTGCCTTCTATCGCTGGGAGGGGATGGCCCAGGGAGAATTCGTCGGCCTGCAGAATTTCAGCGATGTCCTGTTCGGTGATMATTTCGCGGCGCTGACCTGGCGCGCCTTCCGGCACAATCTCTTCGTCTTCTTCGCGCTTTTCGTGGTGCAGAACACCGCCGGATTTCTGCTTGCCTGGTTCATCTATCGGGAGCCGTTCGGCTTTCGCTTTCACCGGATCGCGATTTTCATGCCGGTGATCCTGTCCACCGTCCTGGTCGGGTTCCTGTGGAAGCTCTTCCTCGACCCCAATTTCGGCCTCATCAATCAGCTTCTCGACATGATCGGCCTCGGCGCGCTGCGCCAGCCCTGGCTCGGTCAGGAGACGACGGCGCTGCCCGCGCTGGTCATGGCCAATGCCTGGCACTGGGTCGGGTTTCCCGCCCTGGTCTATCTGGCCGGAATGCAGCGCATCCCCCGCGAAATCCTGGAAGCGGCCAAGCTCGACGGCTGCAGCAGCTGGCAGATGCTGACCCGTGTCGTCTGGCCACTGGTGGCGCCCTCCACGACCATCACATTGACGCTGCTCTTCATCGGCGCCTTCAACTGGTTCGAGCTGCCCTACATCATGGCGGGGCTGGACGGCTCGCCCTACGGGTCGACGGACGTGCTGGGGCTCTATTTCTACCGCACTGCCTTCGGCAACCAGAGCGCAGGCCTTCAGGATTTCGGGCACGGCAATGCGCTTGCCGTCTTGATGTTCATGTTCATCGCGGTCGTCGCGACGCTCATTACGCAGTATCTGCGCCGCCGGGAGATCGCGCTGTGACGGCAAAGGCCCAAAGCCCGGACCCATTGTTTCCGCGCAGCAGCCCCGGCAGCCTGATCGCCGCCGCGCTGCTCGTCGGCAACTCCGTTCTGATGCTCTACCCGATCGTCATCATGGTCTTCTCGGCCTTCAAGACGACCGGGGAGATCTTCGACGCACCGTTTTCCGTTCCTGATTTCACCTATGTCGCGAACTTCACCCGGATCTGGGGCGAGACAAGCCTGCCGGGCTACTTCATCAACTCGGTGATCATCACCGGCTCGTCCATCGCGCTTATCCTGCTGCTCGGCACGATGGGGGCCTATGCGCTCGCGCGTTACGAGTTCCCGGGCAATTCGGCCATCTTCATGTTCTTCCTGGCCGGCCTGATGCTGCCCTTGAAACTCGCGGTGATCCCACTCTTTCTCCAGATGCGCGATTTCGGCCTGCTCGACACCCGTTTCGGCCTCATCCTGATCTATACGGCGATGGGCCTGCCCTCGACGATCTTCATCATGACCGGGTTCTTGCGGACGTTGCCGACGGAACTCGAGGAGGCCGCGCGCATCGACGGGGCGTCCGAGCCCCGGATCATGCTGTCCATCATGCTGCCGCTATCCGTGCCACCGATGGTCATTTCCGCGATTCAGAATGCCGTGCCGACCTGGAATGATTTCTTCTTCCCGCTCGTCTTCATCCAGACCGATGTGCGCAAGACCCTGCCTCAGGGCCTTTCGGTGTTCATGGGCGAATATACCACCGACTGGGGCATGCTCTTTGCCGGCCTCACCATCGCAGCCCTGCCACTGACCATCATCTACATCGTGATGTCGCGCCAGTTCATCCGGGGCATGACCGCAGGGGCGGTAAAGTGACACTTCTAGACAATCAGAACCTGATACCGCCGGGCAGCCTCGCCGTGTCCTGCCAGGCGCGGGCGGACAACCCGTTGCATGGGCCGGTGTTCATGGCGGCGATGGCCCAGGCGGCGGAGCATGGCGGGGCGCTCGCCCTGCGTGCCAATGGGCCTGCCGATATCGCTGCGATCCGCGCGGTCAGCACGCTGCCGATCATCGGCATCCTCAAACGCTGGGACGATCACTTTCCGGTCTATATCACGCCCGATTTCGCCGCGGCTGCGCTGATTGCTGCCGCGGGCGCCGACATCATTGCGCTCGATGCAACCGCCAGGCCCCGCGATGGCGAACCACTCGGGGTTCTGATCGCGCGCATCCGCGGTGAACTGGGCAAGCCCGTCTTCGCGGATTGCGCGACGTTCGAGGACGGTGTCCGTGCGGCCAGGCTTGGCGCCGACTACATTGCCACGACCTTGTCCGGCTACACCGATGAGACCGCTGCGTTGAAGGCGGCGGGGCCGGATATCGCGCTGATCGCTGCCCTCGCTGGCGCCATATCGACGCCGATCGTGGCGGAGGGGCGTTTCGAGCGGCCGGAGCAGCTTGATGCGGCCTTCGCAGCCGGTGCGCACGCCGTGGTCGTTGGCACGGCCATCACCAATCCCCGCGAGATCACCCGCCGTTTCGTCGCGCATGCCCGGGCTTGAGCACCCGCTGGGCCTGGGCATCGAGACGGGCGGGACGGCGTCGCGCTGGTGTCTCGTCTCCGCAGCTGGCGAGGTCATGGCACGAGGCGACGTGGCACCGATGACGGGCCATGTCTTCAGCGAGGCGGACCATGAGCGCGTGCGAGGCATCTTTGCGGGGCTCGCGTCGGAACTCGCAGGCCATAGCCGGCCCAGCGCCATCGTGGCCGGCGTCACGGGCGTTGGATCGGCTTCGCCGACGACGGCCCTCTTTGCACGGATGCTCGCGGGTGCCTTCCAATGCGCCGAGACATCCGTGCTCGTCGTGGACGACATGTGGCTCGGTTATCGCGCCCGCTTTGCGCCCGGCGAGGGCATCGTCGTCTATGCCGGTACCGGCTCCATCGGCTACCACCTCGCGGCAGGCGGCGAGATCATCCGAGCCGGCGGCTATGGCGTGCTGGTCGACGATGGCGGGGCGGCGACCTGGATCGCGACCGAGGCGTTGCGGTTCGTCCTGCGGCGAGAAGATGAAGCGCCGGGTTCCGGCTGGAGCACAGTGATTGGCCGGGCGCTCTCCGCAGCTGTTGGCGGCAGCTCCTGGGATGCGGCCCGCGTCTATATCTATGGCGGCGACCGCGGCAGCCTGGGGCTTTTGGCCCGTGCCGTAAGCGCTGCCGATGAGGCCGGGGATCCCGAAGCGAGACGGATTTTTGTGGGGGCAGGACGGGAACTCGCCCGCCTCGCTCTGGCACTGCGTGGGCGTGTCGGCCTCAAGCCGGTGGCCCTGGCCGGCCGTGCGATCACGCTCTCGCCAGCCATTGCCGAAAGCTTCGCAGCCTCCGTCGCGCCACCCGTGCTTTTGGCCGATGCCAGCCCCGATGTGCCGGCAGTCGCGGCGCGACTGGCCGTCGAGCTTGCTGCGAATCCAGGTGAGGGAGAGCCGGGCACAGGGCGTTGAAACCGCGCTATGTGCCCGGTCATCGACAAGAGCCCGGTCGGATCCTCAGCGGGGACGAACCGGCGCAGAAGACGCTTCGAGTTGCTCGAAGACGAAGGCCGCAAGGTAGCCATAGATCGCGTGGCCAATCAGGCTCATGAGGGAGAGGCGCGGCACGTCGGTGAGAAGGAAGGCCTGACCGGCCAGGGGCGCGAAGAAGCCGAGCGCGATGAAGTAGGTGATCACCCCCCAGATCCAACCATCGGCGGGCATGCCGAAACTCTTCACGAAACGCGTCAGCGCGTAATAGCCGAGCGGGTAGAACAGGAAGCCTGTGAGGAAATGCAGCAGCTTCGCGACCGGCGTCGAAAGCGTCAGGCCGAGCTGGTGGGAAAACAGCGACTTCACCAACTCGGGCGGCTCCAGGGGGAATTCCGCGAACCACGCGGTCGGGACGGCCGAGAACAGTTCCCAGAAGCCAAGCCCGGCAAAGCCGCCAAGGGCCAGGTTCGCGATGGTGCGTGCTGATAGAAGGGGGGTGGTCCAGGGCAGGGTGGTGGTGATCATGGCTGTTATTCCTGTGGTGGCGTTTAGTGGGCGAGCGCGAGCGGGGTCGCCGCGACGGCCAACGCGGCGGTGTGTGCGGCCGGCCGGTTGCGCAGCAACGCCAGCCGGCGCGCGGCGAAGAGGTTGGAGCCGCCGCGTTTCGTGATGCGTTCGCTAAGAAGCGGGGCCGCGCGCTCATGGTTGCCCGAGCGGATCAGGCTTTCGATATAGGCCTGCTCGAAGAGGTCGCGTTGAGCGTGGCTGCCACCGATCGCGACCAGTCCGTCGCGCGCGGCGCCCAGCAGCCTCGCCGCCTCGCTGTAGTCGCCTTCATGGAAGGCGAGCAGGCCGAAGGCCGCGAGCGCACCATGATGGGCCGCCTGCCTGCGCTCGCTGCTGCGATGCGCCCGGCTATCCCCAACGAGCGTGCGGGCGATCGCCTCCGCGCCGCTTGAATGCCCGGCGCCGAGCAATGAGAGAGCATAGTGCAGGTCGGCAAAGACCAGGCGGCCATCATCGATCCGGCCCTCGGCGAGTGCGGCCAGTTCCTCCCAGCGCGTCCCGACATCGACGCCGGCATATTCGAGCCGGGCAAGCAGCGAGGCGCCATTGGCTATGTCGCGATAATCGTCGGTGGGCTCGCCCCGGATATCGTTGTCATAGAGGCGCAGCACCTCCGCGGTCTCTCCGTGCTCGAGCCGGAACAGGGCGAGGTGCCAGACGATGTGGAAGCGCAGGTTATTGGCATGGGACCAGTTCCGGGCATTCCCGAGCCAGGTGATCCCCTCGTCGGCGCGGCCGGTCATTTCCAGCACATGCGCGACGGCGTGGCGGCCCCAGGCATCGCGTGGCGCAAGGACGACGGCGCGGCGGCCCGCTCGCTCGGCCTCGGCATAGAAACCCTGTTCTTCGAGCGCGAAAGCGTGGCAGCCATGGACATATCCGGCAAGCGGATGGCTTTCGCCGAAAGCCGGCGCGGTGCGGCGCAGGCAGGCCAGCATCTCGTCCTGATCACCGAGCATGAAGCGCAGGCCGTGAGAGAGTTTTAGCGCCAGCACGTCGAGGGGGTGGGCCTCCAGAATCGCTTCCAGGCGCCCGGCGGCCAGTCGCGGTGCATCGGCCAGCCAGAACGCCAATGCCTCGACCAGCATGCGCTCACGCTGTGTGACGGGACGCAACGCGATGGCCGCCTTGGCCTTGACGAGGCAGTCGCGCGCCGCTCCGAGCAATTCTGACCTGGCAAGCGAAAGAAGCATCAGGCCTTTGGCCGCATGAACCAGTGCGAAATCCGGATCCGCTGCCAGCACGCGGGCGAGATGCTCAGGTGTCGCGGCAGCATGGGCCAGCACGGCTTCGAGCGTGTCGTTCCAGGCGAGGCGTGCAGCGTCGTTCGCGACAGTGACGCGCTCGCCTGAGAGATCGTGATACATGAGGCTACTCCGTTCGAGCCCTTGAAGGGGCGTCTCTCGGGGAGTTCGCTGGCGGCCGATCAAGCGGCGATCAACTCGCTTCACGGACCCGTGTTGACAGGCCGTGCTTGGGCGCTTCCGTCTCATCCATGCGTTGCGGTTCAGCCTTCGCTGGCGCGGCATGACCAGCCCAGGGTGCGCTCTTGAACCAGCCGACCACGACCGCGACGCCGAGGATCGCTGCAAAGCCGACGAGATTGAGCAGCGCCATGCTCAACTCGGTCCGGCCCAGCATATCGGCTGCGGTGGTGGCGAGCCGTGCCAGCACGACGCTGGCAAGAAATGCGGCGAGCGATTGCCGTCCGATCAAGATGAGCAAGTGGCCAACGCCCTGATCCAGATTCCGGCGCCAGGGCTCGACCAGGCTGAGAACGAGATAGGCCAATGCCAGGAAATGCAGCACGCGCAGGATGTGCAGATTGCTCTTCTCGCTGGCGGGCAGGATCAGGTCGCGTAGCGCCTGCGCCGCCGGCCAGTGCTCCAGGAAACCCCAGAAGGAGAACGGTACGGAAAGGAGCAGGAAGACGCCGGCAGCAAGCATCAGCCTGTGCTCGCCAAGCCGCGGTACCGGCAACCATTTCATACCGATGAAGAACCCGATGAAGAAGATGAGCTGCCAAGCGAAGGGGTTCAGGAACCAGCCGGCGCCGTTCCAGGGATTTCCGGGGAGATTGAGGTCGACAGCCCAGGCAAGCCCATAGAGCAGCGCCACCATCAGGAAGGGCAACCCAGCATTGATCCGGTGCAGCGCCATGGCCACCGGAACCAGGGCCAGGATCACCAGATACATCGGCAGGATATCGAGATAATCCGGCTGCCAGGTCAGCGTCGCGAGGCCGAGCAGTGCGGTGTCCGGGGAGCTCAGGAGCGGCGCGAACTGGGACGCGAGCATGCCAAGGCCGAAACTGTGATCGAGCAGCGCGGCGAGCGCGATCAGCGCCAGAACGAGTCCGAGTTGCGCCCAATAGACCTGCCAGATGCGCAGCATGATGCGCGCGGTTCCAAGCCACAGGCCGCGGCGAACAAAGACGCTGCCGAAGGCGAGTGCGCTGGCAATGCCGGAACAAAAGACGAAGAGTTCGGCGCCTGACGAGAAGCCGAAGCGAGCAGGGATGAAGGCGTTCCAGCTGTTCTGCGGCCAATGCGCGACGAAGATGATCAGCATCGTCAGGCCGCGGAAGAAGTCGAGCCGTTCATCGCGCGGGCGCTTGCCTGCCTTCTGTTGAAGCGTGCGCATCAGAAGGCTCCTTCGTAGCTGCCTGCATCGATCCTGCAGGCGAGCACCGTGAAACCACTGCGTTGGAATGCGGCGCGTGCCTCGCGCCTGAGGCTGTCCGGGTTTGAGATCGTGCTGCCGTGGCCGCCCATCGCGCCGGCAATCGCCGCGAAATCGGTGCCGCCAAAATCGACTGCTGCGCGGGCTAGGCCAAGCTGGCGCTGCTTCAGTGCGATCAGGCCAAGGCTCTCATCGACAAATACGACGAGGACAACCGGCAGCGCCAGATCGCGCAGGGTCGCGAGCTCGCCCAGGACCATTTCGAGGCCGGCATCGCCGACGAAGCAGAGTGTGGGCTGCCCCGTGCCGAGCGCCGCGCCAGTCGCCAGTGGGAGTGCGCAACCCATCGTGCAGAGCCCGGTCGACTGCAGCAGGCGGCGCGGCCCGTCGCTCCTCCACATCTGGCTGAGCAGAATCCGGTGCGCTCCGGAATCGGCCGTGACGATGGTTTTCACCGGCGCGACCTCGCGCAGGATGTCGATGACGGCATGGGGACCCCAGTCCGATGGCGGAGCGAAGGCCTCGCTGAGCGCCGCGCGAATGGCGGCGGGGCGCCCGTCCGGCCAGGTGCCGTCCAGCATTGCTTCTTCGCCGAGCCGCGACAGGATGGTGCCGACATGACCTTCGAGAAGCAGCGTCGCGCTATGCATGCCGTGGTGGACATCCTCGGCGACGATGTCGATTACGCGTTTGCCCGTCGGCCAGGGATTGCGCCAGCCCTGGCGCATCTCGATCGGGTCGTAGCCGGCGAGCACGACGAGGTCGGCCTCGTCCAGCAGCGGCCGTACCAGCGCATCGGCCCTCGGCGACAATCCGACTCCGCCGATCACGCGCGGATCGCTTTCCGGCACCAGGCCCTTGGCCTTGTAGGTGGTGAGCAGCGGGGCACCGGTCCGGGTGAGGAATAGGTCGAGTGCGGCGGCGGAGCCCTCATTCACCAGGTCGAGCCCGGCAATGACCAGCGGCCGCTTCGCAGTCGCGATCATCTCGCGTGCGAAACTGAGATCGGTGGGGGCGCTGTTGTCGGGAGGCTTCACGATCTGGACCGCGCGCTGGACAGTCTTCGCCTCGGCGACCGCGATCGGCAGATCGATATGGACCGGGCCGGGCCGGCCACTCCCGGCAATGGCGAGAGCCTTCTGCACCACCAGATCCTCGGTGCCCTGCGCGGCGCGAAAACTTGCCTTCACCAGCGGCCGCAGCACTGCCTGATGGTCGAAGATCTGATGCGTGTAGCTTTCAGCCAGGGCCTGATCGACGCAGCCGGTGATGAAGATCAGAGGGACGCGATCCTGCCGGGCATTGGCAACGACATTGACCGCATTGGCGACGCCGGGCCCGAGTGTCGCGACCAGAACCGGCAAGCCGCCTGTCGCATGCCACAGCCCTTCGGCCATGAAACCCGCCGCATTCTCGTGCTTGGCGAGGAGGAAGCGGATGCCGGCACGTTCAAGCGCATCGACCAGCGCCAGGACCTCGCCGCCGGGAATGCCAAAGGCATGTGTCGCGCCGGCGGCAGCCAGCTGCTGCGCCATCAGATCGGCGCCTCGGACGCATGCTGCTTCTGCCGCTTTCGGCGTCATCTCGGTTAGGCTTGTATCCTGGCGCATGGTGTCTCCCTCGGTATCGGCAGGAGAGATCGCGCGAGGCGAGCTGCTGGTTACGGCCTCACGGAAAAGTGAGCCTGGCGCCCGCCGCGGCTGTCGGCATCTTGGGAGGCATCGCAAGTTGCCAGGCCCGCTCGACCCAGGCCGGGTCGGCCATATGACCGCCGCCATGGAGGCACAGTTCCAGCCGCGCAGGCCCGGGACAGTCTGTTCCCAGCCGACAGGTCAGGACCTCCGGCTGCGGCGCCTTCCGGACCTCATCCGCCCAGGATGAGGTGCAGCCGGGTGCCAGGACGGCGAGGCTCCTGAAGAGATCACCCTGCCTGTACCCGGACCGGAGTGGGCGCCCCGCCATCGGCACGGTTGTGTCGCTCGTGCCATGGACATGGATCAGATTGGGCCGGGGGGCGACGCAGTCCTGCGGAAATGGCTCCCAGAACGCACCGGCGATTGGCGCAAAGGCGGCAAAGCGCGATGGCATTCGGCAGGCCAGATTCCAGACCATGGACGCGCCTTGCGAGAAACCGCTGGCCAGAATCCTGCGGGGATCGACGGGGAAGCGTTGCGCGACGTCGTCGAGAACATGGCCGATGAAGGCGAATTCGTCGCGATGGTGTCCGGGAGAACCGGGATAGGACCAGGTCCGCCCCATCCCGTCAGGGGCGATCAGCGCAACGCCGAGGCGTTGCGCAACCGCGACGAGACCCTGATCGGCCATGATCTCCTCGGCCGAGCCTTGCCAGCCGTGAAAGTACATGATCGCGCCGCGCAGATGCCCGATCGCGGCCTGCGCAGGCAGCAGGATGCGATAGAATCCGCCCTCGACCGGGCAGCCTCCCTCGGCCGGGCAAGGCGTGAGGCGCGCTTCCGTCCTGGCGTGTTCCTGTGCGATGGCGGCGGATGTCAGCGTCGTGGTCAGCGCCATTGCGAGCGCTATGATCGCCAGGCCGAAGCGCGCTTCTGTCGCCATGTTCGTCGCTTTCCCGCGAAAGGCCCGGAAGGCCGCGCTCTGCGCGTATGCGAGCGTATCGGGGCGGGGCGAGGTCAGCATCTGCCAGTCACGGGCTTGTGAGCCCTGCATCATCATGCGACGGATTGGACACCCGCCTGCACGGCCCCGGAGAATCGCCGCTTCCCGTGTCTCTCGCCGATCTTGAAACGCAGCTGCGTCCCGTCTTTCTCTCCGCACTTGCCGGCGATGCGTCGGCCTATCGCACGTTCCTCGAGGCGATCAGCGTGCGCCTGCGCGGCTATTTGCGTCACCATCTGGCGCGAGCGGGGCGCAGCGAGCCGAGCGAGACGGAGGATGTCTTGCAGGAGACCTTGCTCGCCCTGCATCTCTCCCGGCACAGCTATGATCCGGCGAGCCCCGTAACCGCCTGGGCCCATGCGATCGCGCGCTATAAACTCGTTGATCATTTGCGCCGCTCCGGGCGGCACGCGTCCAACCTGCCGATCGATGACGAGGCCTATCAATTGGCGGCGCCAGACACGCCTGCCTCCGATGCCCGGTTGGACTTGACGCGAGCCCTGCAATCCTTGCCTGAACGGACGCGAACGCTGATCGACCAGGTCAAGGTCCAGGGCTGTTCGGTCGCTGAAGCCGCAAGCGCTGCCGGCATGACCGAGACGGCAGCGAAGGTCGCAATCCATCGCGGCCTGCGGGCCATGGCGCGCCTCCTGACCATGCGCAGGGCACCGTGACCGCGATGCGCGTGCTGCGGCAGCGTGAGCGCACCCGACGCTGTAACCTTTCGCCTGTTTGCTGCGAAATCCCGTCCATCACAGTACAATGACCGATCCGACATGCAGACAGACGAGCTGATTTCCCTCATGGCCACGAGCAGCCAGCCGGTTGATACCGGGTGGCTGCGCCGTATCACCTGGCTTGCTGCGTTCCTCGCCATGATCGGGGCGACGCTTGCCGTGCTCCTGACGCTCGGCGCGCGCCGGGACCTGGCGGGGGCCTGGGCCAGCGCGCCGGTGCTGGGCAAGGTCCTGCTCGGAGCGAGTGTGGCCGGGATCGCCGTGGCGGTTTTCCAGCGCAGCCTGCGGCCCGGTCTCAGTCCGCGAGGACATCTGTCCTTCATCCTGCTCCCGATCACCGCCGTGATGCTGTGGGCTCTCGTCGTTCTGGCTCGGGCGCCTGCCGGAGAATGGGCCAATTTGACCTTTGGCAGGAGCTGGCAGGCCTGCCTGATCTCCGTTGTGCTCTACGGGCTGATCCCGTTCGCTGCCATGATCGCGGTCGCCCGGCGCGGCGCGCCGGTCGATTTGCGCCTCACTGGCGCTGCCGCCGGAGTTGCATCCGCGGCCTTGGCGACCATCGCCTACAGCGTGCATTGCCCTGAGGATACGATCCCCTTCATCGCAAGCTGGTATCCGCTGGCGATGGGCCTGATGGCTGTCGTCGGAGCCCTCGCTTTTCCGCGATTCGTGCGCTGGTAGTGGAGCCTGAGGCAGTCAGCGGCTGTCATCAGGCCGGCAGCCTGGCGAGGTCCGGCTTGCCTGCCCGCCCTCTGAGCCAACCAAGGTTCGGCGCGATCAGGCGAATGAAGTCGTCGATGATCTGCTCATAATCCTCCGCTTCGAAATTATAGGGCAACTCAAGACGCAACTCGTCGACCKCGCGCAGCACTGGGTCTTGCAACAATGCGATCAGGATCTGCTCCGATGTGCCGATGAGATCCGGAGCGAACTGGGTTCGGCGTTCGCCCTGCGGTTTCAGGGTGCGCTCATGCCGGCTGGCGGCGTAATCGCGATAGCGACTGCGGGTCTTTGCATCGGCCCCGTCGAGCGGGACGATAACACGGCCAACGGCAATGCGTGGCTGATGCTGGGCCTGCCAGCTGCTGCGATAGAGAGCGAGCTGACGCAGTTGGGCCTCGAAGAAATTGTCGGTCTCCTCGCCGATATTGATGTTGCCGACGAGAAGGTTGAAGCCGTTCTCCCCGGCCCAACGGGCTGAACGCAGCGATCCTCCGCCATACCAAAGCCGTTCACGCAGCCCCGGTGCGTGCGGTTGGATACGCGGCCGCAACCGCCCTGCCGCCGATGTGATGAAAGTCTCGTCGTCGCCGAGATAGGCGCCGTCGAGATTGGCTGCGAGGCGGGCGACACGCTGATGCGAATAGTCTGAATCTGTCCGGTCTCCGTCGAGGAAGCGCTGACCCAACAGCTCGGCATACGACGGTGGCCCGGCGCTGAGGCCGACATTGAGGCGCCCATGTGCGAGTACGTCGACAAGCGACAGGTCCTCGGCCAGCCGGAACGGGTTCTCGTAACCGATCTGGATCACGGCGGAGCCGATCTCGATGCGTCGAGTCCGCTGGCTTGCAGCGGCCAGAAAGACACTGGCCGAGGAGACGCCGGGTTCGAGATGGCGTTGGCGCACCCAGGCGCTGTCGAAGCCGAGCCGTTCGCCGAATTCGAAGAGCTGGAGGGTGTCCTCCAATCCAACCAGTGGAGCGTCGTCGCGGTAATTGCCGGGCGTCAGGAAGCCGATCCGGCTAATCGTGAGCGGAGTGGCGGGCATGATGAACTCACAAGGCATTGGGGGCGTCGGCTTCAGGACTTGGGCAAGCCTGGCGGATTGGTCTCGGAGCGCTCCAGAGCCTCTTCCTCAAGTCCCCAGCGCGCGAGCGCCTGGCGGTACTTGTCGGTGGCGATCAGGCCATTGGTGGCGGCAGTCAGCGCGTCGACGAGACCGCTGCCTTTGGGCGTCGTAATCGCGACATCCGATTTGAGAGGCCAGCCGGCGCTGAGAGTGCCGGCTCGCCGGATGTTGCGGTCGCGTGCGGCGATGAAGACCAGTTGAGCATGCGGCTGGACGATGACGTCGGCGCGGCCGGCGAGCAGTGCGATCAGTTTGGTCGGCTCGTCGTCGTAATAGTGCAGGTCGAGTGGCTTGAGCCCGGCTGCGACATTCAACTTGCTCCATGCGAGCAGGATGCGCTCCTGGTTAGTGCCGGCGCCGACGATGATGCGCAGGCCTGCCGCGTCCTTGGGTTCCCTAATGGACGTCACCGGGCTCTCGGCCTTCACATAGAAGCCGTGCAGGCCTTGCCGATAGGTGGAGAAGTCGAATTTCTCCTTGCGCTGCTCGGTGACGCCGACATTCGAGATCACCGCATCGTATTTGCCCGAGGCCAGGCCGAGCGGCCAGTCGGCCCAGGCGATCGGCAGAAGATTGAGCTTCAGGCCGAGGCTGTCGGCGATGAGCTGGGCAAAGTCTGGATCGGCACCGACGACGGTCCTGGCGTCGGTCGCATAGGTGGCGAGCGGCGGGCCGCTCGGGCTTATCGCGACGGTGAGCGAGCCCGGCTCGACGAAGACAAAGCCCTTGGGGATGGCCTTGATTGCCTCGGGGTTCCGTTCGGCGCGAAGCCTGCCCGGCTGCTCCGGGCCGAGATCGAAGGGCTGCGCGAGGGCGGGGGCAGAATTCCAGTAGGTGGTCGCCGCCCCAAGCAGCAGCGAGAGAATGGCTCGTCGCCCGATCATGATCGTCCTTCCAGTTCCAGAATTGGCCGCTTCGCTAAAGGACGTCAGCGCCGCCGCTGTCGCGCGGCGGCGCAAGGGCCTCAGCTCTTGGGCAGGCCGGGCGGGTTGGTGGTGGATTTCTCGACCGCCTCTGGGCCGAGATTCCAGCGGGTCAGCGCCTTGCCGTAATTGCCGTTTGCGATCTGGGTGTTGAGGGCATGGGTGATCGCTTCCGCCAGCCCGTTCCCCTTGCGGGTCGTCACCGCGATCTCGGCCAGCAGCGGCCAGCCGCCGCTGAAATTGCCCGCGAGTCTGGTCTTGCCTTCGCGGGCGGCCTTGAAGCTGAGCAGGGCGTTGGGGCCGAGATAGACGTCGGCCCGGCCTGTCTCGAGTGCGAGATAGAGCACGACGTCGTCGTCGTAATACTGCACCTCGACCGGTTTCAGGCCTTGTTTGAGGTTCTGCTCGTTCCAGCGCAGCAGGATTTGCTCCTGGTTGGTGCCGGAACCGACGATGACCTTGAGTCCGGCAACATCCTTGGGCTCCGTGATGGTGATCGGGTTGCTGGCTTTGACGTAGAAGCCGAGCAGGTCCTTGCGATAGGTGGAGAAGTCGAACTTCTCCTTGCGCTGTTCGGTGACGGTCACATTGCTGATTGCGGCGTCGTATTTGCCGGAGGCGACACCAAGCGGCCAGTCGGCCCAGGCGACGCTGACGATCTCGAGCTTCCGGCCAAGACTGTCGGCGACGAGCTGGGCGATGTCGGGCTCGGAGCCGACCAGCGTCCTTGTGTCGGTGCCATAGGCGCCGAAGGGAAGGCGCTGCGAGGCGATGGCGACGGTGAAGACGCCATCCCTGGCGAATTTGGCGTCCTTGGCGACCAGCTTGAGTGCCTCCTCGTTCCTCTCCGCACGGGGGCGGCCGGGTTGTTCCGGGCTGAGATCGAAGACCTGCTGGGCTATGGCAGGGACGGTGAGGAAGGCGGCTGCTGCGGCGAGCGCGCCGAAGCCGAGCGAAAGGGATCTGGTCCTTGCGGCCATGCTGAAAACTCCATGCGAGGGATCGGGACAGGCTCGGATCATCGGGGGAAGCGCAGGTCCCGCTGCGCTCGCCGGTTCTGGCCAGGCGCTAGAGAACCTTGGCGAGGAACTCGCGGGTCCGCGGGTGGTCGGGAGCCCCAAAAACCTTCTCGGGCGAGCCGGTTTCGAGAATGCGGCCCTGCTCCATGAAGACGACCCGGTCGGCGACCTCCCGGGCGAAGCCGATCTCATGCGTGACCACGATCAGCGTGGTGCCGGAGCTGGCGAGTTCCTTGATGACGTCGAGCACCTCGCCGACCAGTTCTGGATCGAGCGCCGAGGTCGGCTCGTCGAAGAGCAGGACCTTCGGCCGAAGTGCGAGGGCGCGGGCAATAGCCACGCGCTGCTGCTGACCGCCGGAAAGCTGGCGCGGATAGGCTTCGGCCTTCTCGGAGAGGCCGACGCGGGCCAGCAGTTCGCGCGCCTGGGCGACAGCCTCGTCACGGCCGATGTTCCGCACCGTGATCGGTGCCTCGATGACGTTCTCGAGCGCGGTCAGATGCGGGAAGAGGTTGAAATTCTGGAACACCATGCCGACATCGACGCGGCGCTTCAGGATATCCTTTTCCTTGAGCTCATAGAGCGTGTCGCCATCCTGGCGGTAACCGATCAGCTCGCCGTCGATCGAGATGAAGCCATCATCGACGCGCTCGAGATGGTTGATCGCACGCAGGAGGGTCGACTTGCCCGAGCCGGACTGGCCGAGGATGACGGTGACGCTGCCGCGCGGGATGGTCAGGCTGACATCGTCCAGCACCTTGAGCGGGCCAAAACTCTTGCTGACGGCCTGGATGCGAACCTCGCCGCCGCTGCGGGCGAATGAGGCCCAACTCACCGGCGTGCCCGCTTCTCGCAGAAGGAGCGGGGCCGATGTCGCGACCGGCACCTGCGCCACGGCCGGGCTTGCCGAGCGACGCAGTTTTGCAAGGGCATTGCCGATCAGGGAGGGCGGCGGATTGCGCAGCGCGCCCTTCGAGTAATAGCGCTCGATATGATGCTGGATGAAGGACAGGACGCTGAGGATAACCAGATACCAGACGGTCGCGACCATCAGCAGCGGGATCACCTCCAGATTGCGGCGATAGATGATCTGGATCGTGTAGAACAGCTCCGGCAGCGCCAGGATGTAGACCATCGAGGTGCMCTTGGCCAAACCGATGATCTCGTTGAAGCCGGTCGGCAGGATGGTGCGCATCGCCTGCGGCAGGATGATGCGCGAGGCCTGGCGTGAGCGCGGCAGGCCGAGTGCGGCTGCGGCTTCCAACTGACCCTGATCGACGGAGAGAATTCCGCCGCGAATGATCTCGGAGCAGAAGGCCGCCTGGTTGAGCGCCAGCCCGAGCACCGCTGCCGCGAATGGCGTAAGCAACTGGGTGGTCTGGTAGCTGAAGAAGGAAATCTCGGTGAACGGTACGCCGAGCGTGATCGTCTCGTAGAGATAGCCCAGATTGTTCAGCACCAGCAGCAGCACGATGAGCGGGATCGAGCGGAAGAGCCAGACATAACCCCAGGAGAGCGAGCCCAGCAGGGGCGAACCGGAGACCCGCGCCAGCGCCAGCGCCGTGCCGAGCAGGAAGCCAAAAGTGGCGCCGAGCAAGGTCAGCAGCAGGGTGCGTCCGAGGCCGGCCAGGACCGGCTCGGCAAAGAACCATTCGGCGAAAACGTCCCAGCCCCAACGTGGGTTCGAGAGGACCGAGTTCAGGATCGCGAAGATCACGATCACCGAGAAGACGGTTCCGACGGTCCGCGCCGGGTATTTCGCCGGCACGATACGATAATGCGCGTTGTCGCTCTTTCGCGCGGGTTGCGGCGGCGGCGCATCAAGCGCGCGAAAATCAGTGGTCAGGGTCATGTCAGGTCTCGTCGGGAGTCTGGGGGCGGTCTGACCCGCGCTCTGTCGGATTGGAGGCGCTCAGGCCGCGCTGGCGGCACCCGGCCGTTCGCTGGCCGACGCATGCGGCAGATGCCCGGCGAGCGGGCCGAGCTCCTTTTCAAAGGGGAGCTTAAGATGGACCTCGGGATCGACCGTGATGTCGAAGAGTGGGCGATAGCCGGTCTGCAGGTAGAGTTCCTTGGCTTCGGGCTGCCGGAAGCCGGTCGTCAGGTAGATCCTGCTGTAGCCCTGGCGCTGGGCCTGCGCTTCAAGTTCCTCGACCACCTTGCGGGCCAAGCCCTGGCGACGGAAATCGGCGTGGGTCCAGATCCGCTTCAGCTCGGCCGTGTGCCGGTCGTGGCGCATGAAGGCCCCGCCGCCGATCGTGCGCCCATCGCGAACGAGCAGGACGAAATTGCCATCCGGCGGCGCAAACAGCTCGGCCGGATAGCGGCTCATCTCGGCACCAGGCGGCTCTCCGAAAATGCTGCCATAACGGGTCGCGTATTCCCAGGTCAGCGCTTCGATCAGGGGCTGCGAGCGCGCGTCGAGCGGCGTGGTGTAAATGAAGCTGTCGGCCATGATGGGCTGCCTTTCCGGCGGGTTCAGGAGAGGTAGGCCTGCGCCAGCGCGACCCAGTAGGTCGCCGCGGGCGCCAGGGTGGCGTCGTTGAAGTCGTAGTGAGGGCTGTGCAGGGGTGCGCTGTCGCCGTTGCCGACGAAGAGGTAGCTGCCGGGGCGAGCCTMCGAGATGAAGGCGAAATCCTCGCTGGCAGTGCGTGGCCTGAAATTCCGTTCGATCCGTTCTTCGCCGAAGGCCGCCACCGCAACCTCGCGTGCGAAGGCGGTTTCCGCATCGTGGTTGACCAGCGCGGGGAAGCCGAGCCGGTAGCGGACCTCGGCCCTTGCACCAAAACTCTCGGCCTGGGCACGCACCAGCGCCGGAATGCGCTGCTGCAACTGCTCGCGGACCGTGCTGCTGAAGGAGCGGATCGTCAGCCTGAGCTCGACGCTGTCGGGGATGACATTCGAGGCGGTGCCGCCATGGATCGAGCCGACTGTGACGACGGCGGCCTCCAGCGGGTCGATGTTGCGGGAGACCACGCTCTGCAGCGTCGTGATCACCGCGGCGGCGGCAACGACCGGGTCGACCGTCTCATGGGGAGCGGCTCCGTGTCCCCCCTTGCCGAGCACAGTGATATGGGCCTGATCGACCGAGGCCATCGCCGGACCGGCAATGAAGCCGAATTGTCCGGCCGGAACGCCCGGCCAATTGTGCAGGCCGAAGACGGCGTCGCAGGGGAAACGCTCGAACAGCCCCTCCTCGATGAGCTTGCGGGCGCCGGCGCCGATCTCCTCGGCGGGCTGGAAGATCAGGGTCAGTGTGCCTGAGAAGCGCCCGCTTTCTGCGAGATAGCGCGCTGCCGCAAGCAGGATCGCCGTATGCCCGTCATGGCCGCAGGCATGCATCGCGCCGGCATGGATGCTGGCATGGGCCAGGCCCGTTGCTTCCTGGATCGGCAGAGCATCCATATCGGCACGGATGCCCAGTCGACGCTCGCCGTTGCCGCGCCGGAGCGTCGCCACGATGCCGGTGCCGGCGAGCCCTGTCGTGACCTCGTAGCCCCATCCGGCGAGGTGCTCCGCGACGAGTGCGCTGGTCCGCTTTTCCGCGAAGGCGAGCTCGGGGTGGCGATGAAGATCGCGGCGCAATGCGATGAACGCGTCGGCGAAGGCTGCGACGCCTCGGGCCGCGTCTTCGCGCTCTTGCTGGCCGATGCCGGGTGTGTGAAAGGTCATGTCCTTGCCCCGGCTCAGCCGGCCGAGCGCGCCAGCGCGGCCTGCTGTGGCGCAGGTTCGCCAACTTGGCGGCTTTCCCGGCGCGGCAGACCGAGATGGTCGCGTAGCGTGGTGCCGGGCAGGCTGCGGTCATAGACGCCGCGCTCTTCGAGCACCGGGATGACGAGTCGGGCGAAGTCGTCGAAACCCTCGGCAATCACGGGAAAGCCCAGGATGAAGCCATCTGCCGCCTGCTGTTCGACGCGGTCGATGATCCGTTCGGCGACGGCCCCGGCGGTGCCGATGAAATCGGTCCGCGGTGTGGTGGCTTCGAGAGCGACCTCGCGCAGGCTCAGGCCCTTCAGGGCCGCATTGCGCTTGATGCGGTCCGTGGTCGAGCGGAAGCTGTTCTTGCCGATCTCGCCCAGCTCGGGGAATGGCTGATCGAGCGGGTAGGTGCTGAAATCGTGATGGTCGAAGAAGCGGCCAAGATAGAGCAGGGCCTCGTCGATCGAGACGAGGTCGCGGATGGCGCGGTATTTCTCCTCGGCTTCCCGCTCGGTCGCTCCCACGATCGGGCCGATGCCCGGGAAGACCTTGATGTCGCTCGCGCTGCGGCCATGGGCGATGGCGCTGTTCTTGATGCTGCGATAGAAGCCCTGGGCCTCCTCGAGTGCGACATTGTTGCTGAAGACGGCATCCGCGTGCTTGCCGGCAAGCCCGATCCCAGCGTCGGAGGCGCCTGCCTGGAAGACGACCGGCTGCCCTTGCGCGGAGCGGGAAATGTTCAGCGGCCCCTCGACCTGGAAGAAGCGGCCCTTGTGCCCCAGCGTGTGGAGCTTGGCCTTGTCGAAGAAGACGCCGTTCTCGCGGTCCCGCGGGAAGGCATCGTCGTCCCAGG
Organism: Allobosea sp. 05T433; assembly: GCF_056396065.1. Lineage (NCBI taxonomy): Bacteria > Pseudomonadati > Pseudomonadota > Alphaproteobacteria > Hyphomicrobiales > Alloboseaceae > Allobosea > Allobosea sp. 05T433. Next base: position 222,910 of record NZ_JBFTKS010000007.1, read on the forward strand.
AATCCCAAAGGCCCTTGATGACATCGAGATATTCGGTGGCGATCTCATAGCGGAGGGCATGCTCCGGATGCGGCCGGCTATAGTTGCGGCCCGAGCCTTCGAGCGGCGAGGTCACCGCATTCCAGCCGGCGCGCCCGCCCGAGATCAGATCAAGCGAGGCGAACTGGCGCGCGATGGTGAAGGGATCGCTGTAGGAGGTCGAGACGGTGCCGACGAGGCCGAGCTTGCTGGTCGAAGCAGCCAGCGCCGACAGGATCGTCAGCGGCTCGAAGCGGTTCAGGAAATGCGGGATCGACTTGTCGTTGATGTAGAGCCCGTCGGCGACAAAGGCGAAGGCGATGCCGGCACTCTCCGCCTTGCGCGCGGTGCGGACGAAGAAGTCGAAATTGACGCTGGCATCGGCAGGGCTGCTGGGATGGCGCCAGGAGTTCATATGGCTGCCCGGGCCCTGCAGCATGATGCCGAAAGTGATGGGTTTCTTGCTCATGGAACGTGCTCCGGTGGAGAAAGTGGTCAGGCCGCGGCCGTCAGGACTTCGTCGGCGAGCAGCGCGATCGACGCGAGCCGCTGCTGCCGGGCGGCTGCCGGCGTATCGAGGATGAATTCAGCGATGCCGAAGCGCCGGTGCAGCGCATCGAGCTCGCGCCGGACCCGGCCCGGCGTGCCGGCGACGATGCTCGGGCGGCGCAACTCCGTGCGGTAGGAGGTCACGCCCGCTTGCCGGGCGTATTCCGCGGCCTGCGCTTCGCTGCCGACATTGAGAGCCTGACCATCGTTGAGGTAGAGACGCACGATCTGCAGCCCGTCCGCGATCCGTTCGGCTTCCACGTTGCTCTCGGCGGCCAGCGCGGTCACCGCGAGGAGCGGCGTGCCAGGGCCTCCTGCATTGGCGAAGGCCTCGATGCTTGCCTCGATCGCTGCGTGATCGCCATTGAGCTGACCGGCAAAGACGAACTGCCAGCCCTGTTCGGCGGCAAGTCGCGCGCTTTCCGGGCTGCCGCCGAGCAGGAAGCGCTGCGGCACCTCGGGCGGGATTGGCGCTACAAGGGGCCGGTCGAGGGCCTGGCCAGCGTCCGTTCCGTGATCGAGATAGGCGCCGAGTTGGCGCAACTGCGTGCCGAACTCGCGCCGGACGGCGGGATCATGTCCCCATTGCAGCGCGCGCGTGGCCAGTGGCAGTCCGCCCGGCGCCTTGCCGATGCCGAGATCGACCCGGCCCGGTGCGAGTGAGGCGAGGACGTGGAAGTTCTCCGCCACCTTGTAGGGGCTGTAATGCTGGAGAAGGACGCCGCCCGACCCGACCCGAATGCGCGAGGTGCTGGCCAGGATATAGGCCGCCAGCACTTCCGGAGAGGAACTGGCGACGCCCGCCATGCCATGATGCTCGGCGAGCCAGAAACGGTGATAGCCCCAGCGCTCCGCATTCTGAGCAAGTGCGACCGAGCGGGCGAGGGCGATGCTGCCGGTCTCGTCGTCGAAGACGGGGCTCTTTTCGAGCAGGCTGAGGCGATAGGTCATTGGAGCGGCCTTCGTGAATGCAGGTCTGCGTGCGGGTTTGGGGCGGGTGGAATCAGAGCGCCCGCAGGCCGAGCGCCGCCGCGGCCTCGTCCGCCATCCAGCCGAGGCGCTCGTAGTCGCCCCGCCAGTAGACGAGGGCCGCTTCGTCGGCGCCGAATCTGACGGCCCGCACGCGGCCGATGACGATGCTGTGGGAATGGCGCTCGATCAGTTCCTCGACTTCGCAGTCGAGGGAGGCGAGCGTGCCCACCAGGAGTGGGGCGCCGGTTGCGGCGGTGGTCCATTCGGCGTGCCGGAAGCGCTCGACGCCCTTCTCGCCGTTCCGTCCGGCGAAGCGATACGCGATCTGCTTCTGCGCCGCATTCAGGAAGTTGATGCCGAAGGTGCGATACCGCTGCAGGGTCGGATAGCTCGACGATGTGCGGTTGAGTCCGAACATGACGGTCGGAGGCTCGGCCGAGAGCGAGGCGACCGAGGTCGCCGTGAGGCCGGTCCGATCCTCGCCTGCGCCGGTCGTGATGACACTGACCCCGCCAGCGAGGTGGCGGAAAGCGGCACGGAATGCTGCTGCTTCGTCGCGAATCGTGGGCGAAGCTGTTGGCAAGCGCGTGACGATGCTCATGGGGAATCCTTCAAGCCATGCGGGCGGGTTTGGACGCAGCGATCTCGCAACGGCTGTCGATCAAGCCGTGCGTTCGCCGACCGAGCCGGCCAGCGGCCGAGCCGAAAAGAGGGGTGGTGGGACGTTCCGAGCGGGCCAGAACACTGTCTGACCCAAATCCGAGGCGTCGACGGTGTTCGGCATGGCTCCGCCCCGGCCGAGCTGAGCGGCGTTACCCACGCGGGATCAGGAGGAGCGGGGCGCGGTGCCGTTCAGGCCCGGCACGCAGGAGCGTTCAACATCGATGCGCCCGATCAGACGCAGTTTTATGAATATAAAGTGGAATTCTCTTCGATGTTGATTCAGTCATGAACGTGTCTCCAGCAATCGGGAGCCCACGAATGCATTCGTGGTGCTTTTAGCTTTGGTGACGCGGTGCAAGCTGCTCCAGCAAATCCCGCGATCGACACCGTCGATACTATGATCATTCTGCATCAGGTTGCTTCGGTCAATGAAACGTCTTTTCAAAGATCGCTCTCGAACCGGGATAAACGCCTCTGGACGGCGAGGTGCTCGAAAGGCTTTGCCTCATGCGCTGGACGTACGTGACCTGCGGGGCATCCCGCCTTCGTCAGCGCGCAACTCCGACATTGCTGGCGCACCGGCAGCGCGCTGGGCAGAGACGCAAGGTCACCATTCCAGCTTGGCGAACACTCGCAAGATGGCTGCCCTGGCTTTCATCCAACAGTCATCCCGGCGTCATCCAGGCGACCTAGGCAGGCGGCCTCACAGCTGGATTGCCGAGAATGAAACGCCAGAATGTTCTCCTGATCGTCGTCGACCAATGGCGCGCCGATTTCATACCGCATCTGATGCGGGCCGAGGGGCGCGATCCCTTCCTGAAGACGCCGAATCTCGATCGCCTTTGCGCGGAGGGCGTGACCTTCCGCAACCATGTCACGGCCTGCGTGCCTTGCGGTCCGGCCCGGGCCAGCCTGCTCACCGGCCTCTACCTGATGAACCACCGCGCCGTGCAGAACACGGTGCCGCTCGACCAGCGCCATTTCAATCTCGGCAAGGCGCTGCGCGCCATCGGCTATGATCCTGCGCTGATCGGCTACACCACGACGACGCCCGACCCGCGTGCGACCTCGAAGAACGACCCGCGCTTCCTCGTGCTCGGCGACCTGATGGACGGTTTCCGTTCGGTCGGCGCCTTCGAGCCCAATATGGACGGCTATTTCGGCTGGGTGGCGCAGAACGGCTTCGAACTGCCGGAAAAGCGCGAGGATATCTGGCTGCCGGAGGGCGAGGACTCGGTGCCGGGCGCGACCGACAAGCCGTCGCGCATCCCCAAGGAATTCTCCGACTCGACCTTCTTCACCGAACGCGCGCTGACCTATCTGAAGGGGCGCGCCGGCCGGCCGTTCTTCCTGCATCTCGGCTATTATCGTCCGCATCCGCCCTTCGTTGCGCCGGCGCCCTATCACGCGATGTACCGCCCGGAGGATATGCCCGGGTTGGTGCGGGCGGAATCACCGGAAGCCGAGGCGGCTCAGCATCCGCTGACCAAGTTCTACATCGACTCGATCAAGCGCGGCTCCTTCTTCCACGGCGCAGAAGGCTCGGGCGCGACCTTGGACGAGGCTGAAATCCGCCAGATGCGGGCGACCTATTGCGGCCTGATCACCGAGATCGACGACTGCCTCGGCCGGGTTTTCGCCTATCTCGACGAGACCGGGCAGTGGGACGACACGTTCATCGTCTTCACCAGCGATCATGGCGAGCAGCTCGGCGACCACCACCTGCTCGGCAAGATCGGCTTCAACGACGAGAGCTTCCGCATTCCGTTGGTGGTGAAGGACCCGCGCGGAGCGGATGAGCGTCGCGGTGCGATCGAGGCCTCCTTCACCGAGAGTGTCGACGTGATGCCGACCATTCTCGACTGGCTCGGCGGCGAGGCGCCGCGCGCCTGCGACGGGCGCTCGGTGATGCCGTTCCTCAGCGAGGGACGGCCGGCGGATTGGCGCAGCGAGCTGCACTACGAATACGATTTCCGCGACGTGCACTACTCCCAGCCGGAGCAGGTGCTGGGCCTCCACATGGATCAGTCCAGCCTCTGCGTGATCCAGGACGAGCACTACAAATACGTCCATTTCGCCGCGCTGCCGCCGCTCTTCTTCGACCTCGCCAAGGATCCGCACCAGTTCGTCAATCTGGCCGAGGACCCGGCCTATGACGCCCTGGTGCGCGACTATGCCCAGAAGGCGCTGTCCTGGCGGCTGATCCATGCCGACCGGACCCTGACCCATTTCCGCTCCGGCCCGCGCGGGCTCGAGGAGCGCGCTCCCAACGCCACCCCCTCAGGAGATGAACAATGGTCGGTTCCTTCACGCGTCGCGGCGCAATAGCGCTCGGCGGCTCGGCCCTCATTCTGCCGCGCTTTGCGATCGCGCAGGCCGATAACCGGCCCTCGATCACCATCGCAGTGCAGAAGATCGCCAATTCCAACACGCTCGACGTGCTGCGCGAGCAGTCCAATGTCGGTGAGCGTGTCTTCTTCTCGTCGATCTGGGAGGGGCTGATCGGCCGCAACTGGCTCGGCAATCTCGAGACGGTTCCCGGTCTTGCCACCGAGTGGAAGCGCATCGACGACAAGACCGTCGAGCTCAAGCTGCGCCGCGGCGTGAAGTTCCATAACGGCGATGAGCTGACGGCGGAGGACGTCGCGTTCTCCTTCAGCAAACAGCGCATGTTCGGCGACACGCAGCCGTCGCAAGGCAAGACGATCTCGGTCGACTTCGTCGTGGGTGGTGGCCGCGCCAACAAGGAACTGCCGGCGGAAGTGCCGGCGGTGGCGCGCCGCTCCTGGCCGGCTCTGCTCGGCATCGAGATCGTCGACAAATACACGGTGCGCTTCGTCAACGGCACGCCCGACGTGACGATGGAGGGCCGCATCTCGCGCTATGGCAGCGAGATCATGAATCGTCGCGCCTTCGAAGAGGCGAAGACCTATAGCGACTGGGCGACCAGGCCGGTCACGACAGGCCCCTACCGGATCGCCGAGTATCGCCCGGACGTCTCGCTGTTGCTCGAGGCCCATGACGAGTACTGGGGTGGCCGCCCGCCGCTGAAGTCGATCCGTTTTGTCGAGGTGCCGGAGACGGCGTCCCGCATCAACGGGCTGCTCTCCGGCCAGTACCAGTTCGCCTGCGATATCCCGCCGGACCAGATCTCGCAGATCGAGAAGAATCCCGCCTTCGAGGTACAGGGCGGGACCATCCTCAATCACCGCCTGACGGTGTTCGACAAGAACCATGCGCAGCTGCAAAATCCGCTGGTTCGCCGCGCCATGACACATTCGATCGACCGGCAGGCGATCGTCGAATCGCTTTGGGCCGGCCGTACCGTCGTGCCGAAGGGGCTGCAATGGCCCTATTATGGCGAGATGTACCACGCCGATTGGGCGGTGCCGGCCTTCGATCTGAAGCTGGCGCGCGAGCTGGTCAAGCAGTCCGGCTACAAGGGCGATCCGATCCCCTATCGGCTGCTCAACAACTACTACACCAACCAGACTGCCACGGCGCAGGTCCTGGTCGAGATGTGGAAAGAGGCGGGGCTCAACGTCGAAATCCAGGTCAAGGAGAACTGGCAGCAGATTCTCGAGCGCACGCCGACCCGGGCGGTACGCGACTGGTCGAATTCGGCGCCCTTCAACGATCCCGTCTCCTCGATCGTCGCCCAGCACGGTCCAAACGGCCAGCAGCAGCAGGCCGGCGAATGGCGCAATGACGAGATGAACACGCTCTCGGTCGAACTCGAAACCTCGACCGACCGCGCCCGCCGCAAGGCTGCGTTCCGCCGCATGCTGGAAATCGCGGAGCGCGAGGACCCGGCCTATACGGTGCTGCACCAGAACGCGACCTTCACGGCCAAGCCCAAGGCACTGGCCTGGAAGGCCTCGCCGGCCTTCGCCATGGATTTCCGCGCCGAGAACTGGGGCGGCCGGAGCTGAACGCAGTCTTATCGCGGCGCGCCCCGAAAGGGCGCGCCGTTTTCTGTTTCCGATGACTTCTGGAGGGTTCCTTGACCCATCTGACACGCCGCCATGCGCTTGGCCTCGGCGCGGCCTCGACTGGTGCCCTGATCCTGCCGCGCTTCGCGATCGCGCAGGCCGATAACCGGCCCTCGATCACCATCGCGGTCCAGAAGATCGCCAATTCCAACACGTTGGAAACGCTGCGCGAGCAGTCCAATGTCGGCACTCGCACCTTCTACAGCTATGCCGAGAGCCTGATCGATACCGACTGGGCCGGCGACCTGTCGCTCCGGCCGGGCCTCGCCACGGCCTGGCGCCGCATCGACGACCGCACCGTCGAGCTGACGCTACGCCAGGGCGTGACGTTTCATAATGGCGAGACCATGACTGCCGAGGACGTCGCCTTCTCCTTCGGCTCCGAACGGATGTGGGGCGGAGCGGGGCAGGCGGGCTCGGCCGGGCTATTCGGTTCGGTGACTGCCGGCGCCGCCGGCAAGCAGCCGCCCGCCGAGGTGGTGGCGGTGGCGAGGCGAGCCTTCCCGGGCTTCGAGAAAATCGAGATCGTCGATCCGCAGACCGTTCGCTTCGTCAACAAGACACCCGACGTGACGCTCGAAGGCCGTATCTCGCGCAATGTCGGCATCATCGTCTCGCGCAAGGCCTTTGCCGAGGCTGGAAGCTGGCTCGACTGGGCGCGCAAGCCCGTCGGCACAGGGCCCTATGGGATCGCCGAGTTCAAGCCGGACCAGTCGCTGACGCTCGTCGCGCATGACGCCTACTGGGGCGGCCGGCCGCCGCTTAGGCAGATCCGGTTTGTCGAGGTGCCGGAAACGGCGTCCCGCATCAACGGTCTGCGTTCGGGCGAGTATGACTTTGCCTGCGATATCCCGCCTGACCAGATCAGCGAGATCGAGAAGAACCCGCGTCATGAGGTGCTCGGCGGCCTGATCGCCAATCACCGCCTGACGACCTTCGACAAGACGCACCCGCAGCTCGAGAACCCGCTGGTGCGTCGGGCCATGACCCATGCCATCGACCGCCAGACCATCGTCGATGCGCTCTGGGGCGGGCGCACCCGCGTGCCCAAGGGCCTGCAATGGGAGTTCTACGGCGACATGTTCATCGCCGATTGGGCGGTCCCGGCCTTCGATCCCAAACTCGCCCGCGAACTGGTGAAGCAGTCGGGCTACAAGGGCGACACGATTCCTTACCGGCTGCTCAACAATTACTATACCGGCCAGGTTTCAACGGCGCAGGTGCTGATCGAGAGCTGGCGCGAGATCGGCCTGAACGTCGAAATCGAAAGCAAGGAGAACTTCCCGCAGGTTCTGGCAAAGGGGCCGACGCGGGCGGTACGCGACTGGTCGAACAGCGCCGCCTTCAACGATCCTGTCGCCTCGATCACCGCCCAGCACGGCCCGACCGGCCAGCAATGGCAGATTGGCGAATGGCGCAACGACGAGATGGGCAAGCTGTCCGACGAGCTTGAAACTTCGACCGACCGTGCCAGGCGCAAGGCGATGTTCCGCCGCATCCTGGAAATCTGCGAGCGTGAGGACCCCGCCTATACCGTGCTGCACCAGACAGCGAATTTCACGGCGAAGCGCCGGGATATCCAGTGGAAGGCGGCACAGGCCTTCGTCATGGATTTCAGGGCGCGCAATTGGGGCGGGATCCGCTCGTGAGCACGATGTTGGACAGGTTCGGCAGCGTCGCTGACCCGCTGGTCGAGATCAATGGACTGACGGTCGCCTTCGACGGCGTGAAGGTGTTGCACGGCATCGATCTCTCGGTCGCACGCGGCGAGGCGGTCGGCCTGGTCGGCGAGTCCGGCTGCGGCAAATCGGTGACCTGGCTGGCAGCCCTCGGCCTGCTGCCGAAGAAGGCGAGCGTCTCCGGCAATGTCAGGCTGGGCAGCACGGAACTGATCGACGCCGAACCGGACGTGCTGGACACGGTGCGTGGTGGGCGCATTGCCATGATCTTCCAGGATCCGGCGAGCGCGCTCAACCCGGTCCTTCGCCTCGGCAAGCAGGTGGGCGAGGCCCTGGCGCTGCATGGCGGCCTCTCGGGTGCGGCGATCAGGGCGGAGGCGAAACGCCTGTTCGATCTCGTCGGGATTCCAGACGCGGCGCGCCGCCTCGACGCGTTCCCGCATGAGCTCTCGGGTGGCCAGAACCAGCGCGTAATGATCGCCATGGCGCTCGCCGGCAAACCCGACCTGCTCGTGGCCGACGAACCGACCACGGCGCTCGATGCCACCATCCAGGCGCAGATCCTCGAGCTGTTGACCAAGATCCGGCGCGAGACCGACATGGCGCTCGTGCTGATCAGCCATGATCTCGGCGTGATATCGCAGACCTGCGACCGGGTCTGCGTGATGTATGCCGGGCGGATCATCGAGACCGCCGAGGCTCAGTCGCTGTTCGACGAGCCGCTGCATCCCTACACGCAGGGCTTGATCGCGGCGCTGCCGCCGCTGGAAGGCGTGCGCCGCAGGCTCGACCCGATCGAGGGCAATGTGCCCGAGCCTTGGAACCTGCCACCCGGCTGCGCCTTCGCGCCACGTTGCCCACGGCGGGGCGAGGCCTGCGACGCAGGCGTGCCACCGCTGGCCTGGAAGGCGCCGGGACGCTTTGCGGCCTGCATCAAGGCGCTTCAAGCGGAACCTGTCCGTCCGCGGAAGCCGGTCTACGCATGAGCGCTCCCTTGCTTCAGACGAGAAATGTCGCGCGCTGCTACGGCATGCGCAAAGGCCTGCTGGGCCGATCTATCGAGGTGCGCGCCGTCGACGGCGTCTCGCTGACGGTCGAGCGTGGCCGGACGCTTGGCCTCGTCGGTGAATCCGGCTCCGGCAAATCGACCACGGGCCGGCTCGCGCTCGGGCTCGAGAAGCCCGACGCGGGGGATGTTCTGTTCAACGGCGCTCCGATGCCGGCCACGGACACCTTGGCCTGGCGCCAGATGCGCGCGCGCATGCAGATGATCTACCAGGACCCGCTGGGCGCGCTCGACCGGCGTCTCCAGATCGTCGAACAGGTGCGCGAGCCCTTCGACGTGCATGGGCTCGGCGAGCCGAAGGAGCGTGAGGCGCTGGCCTTCGCGTTGCTGCAATCGGTCGGCCTGCGCGCCGACCAGGGCCGGCGCTACCCGCATGAACTCTCCGGAGGGCAGCGCCAGCGCGCTGTCATCGCCCGCGCGCTTGCCACCAAGCCGGACCTCCTGGTCTGCGACGAGCCGGTCTCGGCGCTCGACGTCTCCATCCAGGCCCAGGTGATCAATCTCCTGGTCGATATCCAGCAGGAACTCGGCCTCGGTCTGCTCTTCATCAGTCACGATCTCAAAGTGGTCAGGCAGGTCAGCCATCGCGTCGCGGTGATGTATCTCGGCCGGATCGTCGAAGAGGGCGAGGCCGATCTGCTGCTCTCCAATCCGGCACATCCCTATACCGAGGCCCTGGTCTCGGCCGCGCCGGTGCCCGGCCGCCGCACGCGCCCCCGAATCGTGCTGCAGGGCGACCCGCCGAATCCTGCGGCGCGCCCCTCGGGATGCGCCTTCCACCCACGCTGCCATGCGGCGCGCGAGCGCTGCAAGGTCGAGAGCCCGTTGCTGAAGCCGATGCCGGACGGCCGGCTTGCTGCCTGCCATGTCGCGCATGACCAGGCCAACTTCCTGAAGGCGGCGAGCTGATGCTGCGTTTCTTCTTTCTGCGTCTCGGGCGCGCGGCGCTGACCGTTGCCCTCGTCGTTACTTTCGCCTTTGTCGTGCTCAGGCTTTCGGGCGATCCGGCGCTGATCATCATGAGCGTGGATGCGCCGCCCGAGGCCATTGCCGCCTTCCGCAAGGCCTGGGGCCTCGATGATCCGATCTGGCTGCAATATCTGCGCTATTTCTCGGCGATTGGGCAGGGTGAGCTTGGCCAGTCGATGCGCGACGGCCGGCCGGCTCTCGAACTCGTCGCCGAGCGCATTCCGGCCACGCTGGCGCTGACCCTGCCGGCGCTTGCGCTCAAGCTCGGCATCGGCATCCCCGCCGGCATCTATGCCTCCCTGCATCGCGACAGCCTGATCGACCGCATCGTCATGGTCACGGCGGTCGCGGGCTTCACGGTGCCGAGCTTCGTGCTCGGCCTGGTTCTGGTGCTGATCTTCTCGGTCCAGCTCGGATGGCTGCCCTCCGGCGGCCAGGAGAGCTGGCGCCACGCCATCCTGCCGGTGTTGACGCTCGGCATTGGCGGCGCCGCAGTGCTTGCCCGCTTCACCCGCAGCGCCATGCTCGAGGTGCTCGGCCAGTCCTATATCCGCACGGCCAGCGCCAAGGGCGTGCCGTGGCCTGCCGTAGTGCGCGGCCACGCGCTGCCCAACGCCGCAGTCCCGACCGTCACCATCGTCGGCTTCATGGTCGGCAGCCTGATCGCCGGCGCAGTGGTGGTCGAGAGCGTGTTCTCATGGCCGGGCGTCGGGCGGCTGCTGGTGGTGTCGGTCGCCAACCGCGATCTTGCCATCGTGCAGTGCATCCTCCTGCTGGTCGCGATCACCATGGTCAGCGCCAATCTGATCGTCGATCTGCTCTACGGTGTGCTCGATCCACGCCTGCGCAGCGGCGCCAAGGCGGGAGGGCATTGAGATGGCCGATATCACAGCCACCGGCGCCACCCCTACCTCCGTCGACAAGACTGCCCCGCAACCGAAGAACCGCATCCCGCTGCTGGTCTGGTTCGGGCTGATCTGGATCGGCTTCATCCTGATCGTGGCGCTGACGGCGGACTGGATCACGCCCTATCGTTTCACGGCCTACGATCTGCGCAATCGGCTTTCGCCGCCCGGCCATGTGCTGCACTGGCTCGGCACGGACGAACTCGGCCGCGACGTGCTCTCGCGCCTGATCATTTCGATCCGCATCTCGCTGCTGGTCGCCTTCGGGGCGACCGTGATCTCGGCGGTGTTCGGCACGGTGATGGGCTTTCTCGCCGCGCATTTCCGCGGCTGGGTCGAGCAGTTCGTGCTGATGCTGGCCGATTTCCAGGCGGCGATGCCCTTCCTGATCCTTGCGTTGTCGGTGCTTGCCTTTTTCGGCAATGCGCTGCCGCTCTTCATCGGGCTGATGGGGCTCTACGGCTGGGAGCGCTATGCCCGCATCTCGCGCGGCCTGGCGATCTCGGCAGGGGCGCAGGGCTATGCCGGGGCTGTGCGCCAGATCGGGGCAAGCCCGGCACGCGTCTACCTGCGCCATATCCTGCCGAATATCGCCTCGACGCTGATCGTCTCGATGACGCTGACCTTTCCTGAAGTCATCCTGCTCGAGAGCGGGCTCTCCTTCCTAGGGCTCGGCGTGCAGCCTCCGATGACCAGCCTCGGCAATATGGTCGGCTATGGTCGCGAATATCTGACCCGTGCCCCCTGGATCATGCTCGCGCCAGCCTGCACCATCGTGCTGACGACGCTGGCGGTGAGTCTCGTCGGCGACTGGCTGCGCGACCGGCTCGATCCGACCCTGCGCTGATCCTGGAGAGACAACATGCATCCCAATGGCGTCCGCGGTTTCGGCATCACGGCTCCGCGCCCCAAGAGCGACCTCTCCGATTTCGCGGCGATCCTCGACAAGGTCGAGACGCTCGGGGTCGAGTCCACGGAATTGCCGATCTTCGACATGGACCTGATCATCGGGGGGCGCATCCGCCGTCCGCATCTCGATCTGCTCAAGCGAGCCTGTGCCGGGCGCAAGCTCGCCTATTCCGCGCATGGTCCGCTGGCGATCAATTTCTTCGATGATCCGGCCCGCCTGCCGCGCCATTTCGAGGTGCTGAAAGCCTCGCTGGAGATCGCGGCCGAGGTCGGCGCCGTGCATTACGTCATGCATTCCGGGGTCATGCCGGCCCAGCCCGGCGAGGTGGTCGAGGCTGCCTATGACCGCCAGCGCGAATGGCTGTCGAGGGCCGGGGATGTGGCGCGCGAGCTCGAGCTCCTGCTTTGCGTCGAGACCATGTTCGGTGGCCACCACGGCAGGATGCACGCCTCGATGCCGTCGCGGCTCGCCGAGGAACTCGTCGAGATCGGCCACTCCCATGTCTGGGCGACGCTCGATTTCAGCCATTCCTACCTGCGCACAGGCTATTTCGGCGGCGACTATCTCAGCGAGATCAAGGCGCTTGCCCCTCTCGCCAAGCATCTGCATGTGCACGATTCCTTCGGCCGGGCTGATGCGATCGAGACCTACAGCCTGAGCGAGAAGCTTGCCTTCGGACACGGCGACCTGCATCTGCCGGTCGGCTGGGGCGACATTCCCTGGCAGGAGCTCATGGAGGCCTGTGTCTTCCCGGACGGTGTCCTCTTCAACATCGAGCTCAATCCGCGTTTCTGGTACGCCGCCGATGAGTGCGTGGCTGCAACACGGGCGCTTGCGATGCAGGCGCTGACCAGCGGCCTGAGGAAGAGCGCATGAGCAAACCCGCCAAGGCTGCAGCCGCCCGCGTCGTCATCGGCGTCTTCGATGGCCTGCGCCCGGACTTCATCACGCCCGAGCTGATGCCGAACCTGGCGCGTTTCACAGGGCAGGGCACCTGGTTCCGCGAGGCGCGCAGCGTCTTTCCGTCGATGACGCGCGTGGCCACCACGTCGATCGCAACGGGTGCGCCGCCAAAGGTGCACGGCGTCGTCGGCAACGCCTTCCTGTTCCCTGAGGTGACCCGCGAGCACGCGCTCGACATGAGCCGCGCCGACGATATCGCACTGGCGGAGGCTGCGACCGGTGGAGGCCTGGTCGAGGCCGAGAGCTTCGGCGATGTGCTGGCGAAGGCCGGCAAACGGCTCGCCGTGGTCCATACCGGTTCGGCCGGCTCTGCCTATCTGATCAATCCGCGTGCCAGGGCCAACGGCCACTGGACCTTCTCGATCCTCGGGCGCGAGCACAGCCAGACGCCGGACGCGGTGGACGAAGTCGTCGCGCGCTTCGGGGCGCTGCCGCCGCGCAGCCTGCCCCGCTTCGAGGAAATCGATTACGCGGAACGGGTGCTGCGCGAGCATGTGCTGGCCGAGATGAAGCCCGACGTCGCGCTGATCTGGTTCAATGAGCCCGACACCTCCTTCCATTACCGCTTTCTCGGCTCGCCCGAGACGCTTGCGGTACTCAGACATGTCGATGCCGCCTTCGGCAGGCTGCTTGAATGGATCGAGGGGCAGCCCGATGCCGAGCGCTATGCCGTCGTCGCGGCCTCGGATCACGGCCAGATCTCGACCAAGGGCGAGCTCGCTCTCTCCGAGTTGCTGCGTGGGCAAGGCCATGCCGGTCGCCGTGCCGCCGAGCGCACGCTGGCCGGCGCCTGCTTCTCGATGACGGGCGGCAATATGGGGGAAATCCGCATCCTCGAGGGAGGAGCGGCCCGGCGCGACGCGATTGCCGCCTGGCTCCGGGAGCAGGACTTCCTGGGCATGCTCTTCGCGAAGGCCCGCAACGAGGTCGAGGGCGAGGTCGAGGGAAGTTTTGCGCTCTCGCTGGTCGATCTCGATCACGCGCGCCAGCCCGATCTCATCTATGTCCTGCGCTCCGGCGACGAGCCCGACAGCTATGGCAATCCCGGGCTCGGGCTCCTGACCAAGTTCGATGTGCCGGTTGGCGGCGGCATGCATGGCGGGCTCAACCGGCACGAACTCAACACCGTCCTGGCCGTCCGCGGTGGCGGCTTTGAGTCCGGGACGAAGGATGACCGCGCCTGCGGCATCATCGATATCGGCCCCACCGTGCTCGGCCTGCTCGGCCTTTCACCGGCTCAGACGATGCTGGGCCGGAATCTGGCGCAGCCGGCGACGGAGCAGCGGACCCGTTCGTTCGAGACCGGCACCGGCGGGTTCCGTCAGCGCCTCGAACGCGTCGACCGCGAGGGATCGCGCATCATCCTCTCCGGCGCGCGAGGCTGACCTCGGGGGCGGGAGCACGTTCCGCTCCTGTCCGAAGCGCATCGAAGCGAGGCGCCCGGCCCCTTCGACATGCTTGCCGTCGTGCCGGTCATCCCAGCCACCGGGATGAGCGGGCAGCTAGAGTTCGCGCTCCGTCTCACTCTCCTCCCGCACCGGAGCGACCAGGAGATTGGGGCCGAGGGGGCGCCCGGCTGAGGGATGCTTCGGCCCCTCAGTTCGCATGGCCATAGGCATCGGCGGCGTCGTCCGCGCCAGGATCATCCGCCCCAGCATCATCCACACGCCGCTCATCATGAGCGGAGATCCAGGCGGAGAGCCCGGGCAGGCGCTCGCCGGACGCCGCGAGTTGGCGCAATGTCGCCCGCACGGCGTGACGCGCAAACCGATCCTGTGGGGCGGGAACGGTGGAGGGGGCGGCTCCTGCGGCAATGGCCGCGAGCACGCTCTCCTTCAACCGGACCAGTTCGACATCGCCATAGCGCATCAGCAGGTCCTGGAACTGCTTCTGGGCCGTCGCATAGAACGGTGTCGGCCGGCCCATCGCATCCTTGACCGGATGCGCCGGCACGAGATGAGCACAGGGCACGAGGCCTGCCGGTACGAGCTCGGTGGCGGCATGCGTCCGGCCGGAGCGCATCAGCTTGGGCAGGACATGGGTATGCGGCCCCTCGGGGCTCTTGCCGTCTGCCGGGGGGATTGGCTGGTAGACTTCACAACGGCCGAAACGGGTGATGAAGACGCGATGCGGCCCGGCTGCGACGATGGCGGCCATGGTGGTGTTGCCGGCCTCGAAAAGCGGGCGGCCGCATGCGGCGCGCAAGGCTGCGATCAGCCCCGGGGTGCTGGTTCGGATGCAGATGTCGACCTGCAGGGTATCGAGGCCCATGTCGAAGAGAAGGCCCTCGCGATCCTGCTCGCGCAGCGCGTCGCCGTCGGGGCCGAGCTCGGTCAGAACCGTGCGCCGGCTCATCGCGCAGGCGGTCTCGGGCAGGCAGAGCGCGAGGCGGTGGCTCCAGCCCTGGCCGGTCGCGGATTCCGATGCGAAGGGCGTCACGCCGGTCAGATTGCGAAAGCCAATGCCGCCGCGCGCAGTCGTGGCCGCAAGGAGATGAGTCTTATCAGTCAGCTGAACGGGTTCGTTCGAATCGCGCATGAACTCGGCGATGGCGCCAAAGGTGCCGAGATTCCATTGCGAGGCTGGATCGGCGAGATGAGCGCGCAGGAGCGCACGAATGTCGTCAGGGGCTGTCATGTCACGACTGTTCCGATGTAAGGCGCCGCCAAGGCAGCAGGTAGGGTGCGCCGGCTTCCGAACCGCGGGCCGCGGTAATGCCGAAGACGGCAGCAAGGTTGGCGTCGTTGAGGACGATTCCGGGCGAGCCATCGGCAATGAGCCTGCCGCGATCGAGCAGGATCAGGCGATCGCAGAAACGCGCGGCCAGCGTCAGATCATGCAGGATGACCGCTACCCCGGTGCCGCCGGCAGCCGTCCGGTGCAGAAGCTCCATGACCTCGAGCTGGTGTAGCGGGTCGAGCGCCGCGAGAGGTTCGTCGGCGAGCAGGATCGGCGCCTCGACGGCGAGCGCACGCGCCAGCAGCACGCGCATGCGCTCGCCGCCCGAGAGCGTCTCGACTGTCCTGTCGGCGAACGCCGTGGCGTCGGCCGCTGCGATGGCGCGCGTGATTGCGGCGCGATCGGCCTCGTTCTCGCCGGCAAAGGGCTGGCGATGCGGCAGCCGCCCAAGCCCAACGAGGGCCTCCGCGCGCATCGACCAGTGTACCGCGCCGCCCTGCGCAAGGAAGGCGATGCGCCGCGCCAATTCCTTGCGCCCGAGCGACTTGGCGGTCAGCCCGTCGTAGCGCACCTGGCCGGAATCGGGCGTGACCAGGTCGGAGAGCACGCGCAGCAAGGTCGTCTTGCCAGCACCGTTGGGGCCGATCAGCCCGACCATTTCGCCTGCCGAAAGCGCGATATCGATGTCGCGCAGGATCGGCTTCCCGCCGAGCGTGAGCGAAACTCCCGAGGCTTCGATCTTCATCAGACCTCCCGCCGCAGGCGATGGATCAGGTGGAACAGGAAGGGGGCTCCGATCAGCGCCGTGACCACACCGAGCTTCAGCTCGGGCCGGATCGGGGCGAGGCGCAGAGCGGTATCGGCTGCGAGCGTCAGGATCGCTCCGCCAAAACCGCTGACGAGCAGCAGCCGGCCCGGTCGGTTGCCGACCAGCGGGCGCAACAGATGCGGCACGACGAGGCCGACGAAGCCGATCGCGCCGGTGACCGCGACCGCGCTGCCGACGGCGAGTGCAGCTCCGCCGATTAGTCGGGCGCGCAGCCAGGTCAGGTCGAAGCCGAGACTCTTGGCCGTGTCCTCGCCCAGGGTGAGAGCGTCGAGGGCAGGTGCGGTCGAAAGCAGCAGCAGCCAGCCGAGGAGCATCGGCGGCAGCACGAGCCAGACATGGAGCAGGCTGCGATCCGCGAGCGAACCCATCAGCCAGAATACGATTTCCAGCGCGGCGTAGGGATTTGGCGCGAGGTTGAGCGCAAGCGCGGTCATCGCACCGGCGAAGCTGTTGATCGCAACGCCCGCGAGGATCAACGTCATCGTTCCGGCGCCGCGCCCCATGAAGGCGTAGAGCAGAAGCGTTGCCAGTGCGGCGCCGGCCATGCCGCCCAAGGGGAGGGCGAGCGCCATCGTCGCCGACAAGCCGCTGTAGAAGACCACGACCGCGCCGAAGGCGGCGGCGCTTGAAATTCCGAGGATTCCGGGTTCGGCAAGCGTATTGCGCAGCAGGCCCTGCATGGCGGCGCCGGCAAGCCCGAGACTGAAACCGACGAGCGCGCCCAGCAGCGCGCGCGGCAAGCGCAGCTCGACAAGGACGAGCGCCGGCAGGGTCTTCCGTCCGGCGAGGGCGTCGGCGAGGGCCGCCTTGATGTCGAGTGGGGCATACCCCACCGCCATGGAAACGAGCATCATGGCCAGCATCAATAGGGCCAGCATGACAATGAGCCGCGCCAGCTTCGGCGTCGTCGCTCGTACCGTTTCCTGAACCGCCAATGTCATGAGCGCGATCCTTGCGTACGGGAGGCGGCAAGCAGCTCGATCGCATCGAGCACGGCCGGTCCGGCGCAGGTCCAGAGTTTCGAGGGGAGGGCGACGAGCCTGACCCGCTCGCCGAGCTTCGTCAGGAGCGGATGATGAAGGATCTCATGGGCGAGCGAGGGCGGCCCGCCCGGCGTGGTGTTGAGGATCAGCATGTCGGCCTGTCCGAGCGCGACGGTCTCCAGCGCGATCTGGCCGTAATTGTCGATGCCGAGTTCGGCGGCGAGATTGGTCAGGCCGGCGCGGGTCAGGATCTCGTCCACCAGCGAGCCGCGCCCGACCGTGAACCCGTTCGGCCGCAGGACCAGCGCCCTGGGATGGCCCGCGCTTTGGTTGGCGGCGAGCGTGTCGAGGCGCCGGTCGATCGCTGCGATCAGGGCCGCGCCGCGTTCTGGCTCGCCGAGCAGGGCCGCCATCTCGGCGATCTGGGCACGCATTTCAGCGAGATTGCGCGGCACCCCGAATTCGCGGACGGGAACACCGGCCTTCTTCAGCAGCGCGACCGTGCTGCGCGTCGTGTAGGCGCCAGCGATGATCAGATCGGGCTTGTAACTCAGCACCTCCTCCACCAGACCGTGATTGGCCGGGATGGTCTTGGCAATCTCGGCCATGTTGGCGTTGCGCGGGTCCTGCGAGAGCCAGGTGACCGAGGCGATGCGCTCGCGCTCGGCGAGCCGCAGCACCAGTTCGTCCGAGCACATGTTGAGCGAGACGATGCGGGATGGCTTGGCCGGCGTTTCGGCGGCCGTCAGGCCGCCGAAACCGAGCAAGAGGCCAAGCGCCAGAACGGCGCCGCGAGTCATCGCGCGGGCCGCCCAAGGCTTCACAGCGTTACCTTCAGGCCGCCATAGGCGCTCAGACCCGGCACCAGGAAGCCGACGGGGTTCTCGTAGCGCTTGTCCAGCAGGTTATCGATGCGGCCGAAGACACTGAGCCTGTCCGTCGCCTTGTACTCGGCGGCGAGATTGACGATGGCCGCACCCGGCGCCCGCATGCGCGAGATCGAGAAGTCACGGTTTCCGTCGACGCGCTCACCCACATAGATCAGCGTCGCCGAAAGGGTGAGCTTGTCAACCGGGGTCCAGCTCGCCGTCACGCTGGCCTTGTGACGGGGACGGCGCAGCAGTTCCTGCCGGGCGATGTCGTCCTTGGCGATGGTGAAGGTGTAGTCGGCCCGCACCTTGAACTGCGGCGAGATTTCGAGCGCGGTAAAGGCCTCCACCCCCTTGGTCGTGGCCTTGCCGATATTGGCATAGGAGTTCCGCGCCACGTTGGTGACGATCAGGTTCTCGATGTCGTTGTGGAAATAGGTGGCGCCGAACCGGACCTTGTCATCGAGGAGAGGCTGCTCGAAGCCAAGATCCCAGCCGCGGCTTTCTTCCGGCTTCAGGTTGGGATTGCCGAAGAAGTTGAAGGCCGGGCGAGAATCGCTGAAACGCTCGCTCAGGGTCGGGGCCTTGAACCCCGTGCCATAGCTCCCCTTCAGCTTGGTTTCGATTTCCGGCACGATATAGGCTGGCGCGAAGCGGTAGGTCGTGTGGCCGCCAAAGGTCTCGTCATCGTCGTAGCGGATGTTCGAGACCATGAAGAGCCGGTCGCCGAAATTCGACTGGAGTTCGGCAAAGGCGCCCGTATTGCCGTTGGATGCCGTGAGCGCGCGGGTTTCCAGCCGTTCGCGCTCGTATTGCAGACCCATCACCAGGGTCTGCCCCTTCATCAGCTCAAGGTCGCCGCGCCAGTCGACCTTGGTGCGCTCGCCGAGATTCTCCGTCGGCAGGCCGAGGATACCAATCGCATTCGGCGTGCGGCCGGTGCGGTCCTGATTGCTGTAGGACAGGCCGAAGCGATTGACGAAGCGCCCACCAAGCGGATCCCAGACGACCTCTCCGCGGGTGAAGGCCTGCTTGTAGTCCTGGCTGCTGCGGAAGCTGCTGGGCGTGCTCGGAAAGCCGGAATCGCCGGTGAAGAGCAGGTAGCCGTCAGTGTAGCGGCCGACCCAGTTCAGCGACAGCGTATCGGACAGCGCGACGCCGAACCGGGCCGAATAGGTCCAATTGTCGTAGGAATTCGGGTTGACGCGGCGCCCCGACGGCACGAGCCCGGGAGGCGTCACCGGGGTCGAATCCGATTTGAAATGGGCGATGCTGAGGGCGTAGTTGAAGCGGTCATCGCCGCCGCTGAGGCCGACCGACTGGTTGAAGGTGCCGTATGAGCCGGCCTCGGCTCGGGCCGTGAGCTTCGGCGGACCCTCGCCACGCTTGGTGGTGATCGAGATGACGCCGCCCAGCGCGTTGGCGCCGTAGAGGCCGCTTTGCGGTCCGCGTAGCACTTCGATGCGCTCGATGTCGTCGGTCAGCATCGAGCCGAAATCGAAGGAGCGGTTCGGGGTCGACGGGTCGTTGGCCTCGATGCCGTCGATCAATACCTTGACGTGGTTGGAGTTGGTGCCGCGGATGAAGACCGAGGTCAGCCCGCCCGGCCCGCCGGTCTGCACGATATTGAGGCCGGGAACGGCGGCGAGCGCCTGCGGCAGGGTCCGGCGCTGCTCGCGCTCGATATCACCGGCAGTGATGACGGTCACGGAATTGGCGATCTCGCGCGCTGGCGTGGGTCGCGTCGTCGCGCTGACGACGATTTCGTCGAGGGCAATCGATTCGGTGGCTGACTGGGCGGATGCCTGGTTGGCGGGGAGGGAGCCGGCGGAGACAAGGAGCGACAGGGTGATGAGCAGCCGGCTGCGCCGGGCAACCTTGGGAGGACGGATCACGATGGAACCTCGGGCGTTGACGTCTGTGGCACGTCACCGCGAACGCGAGGCCCCGTCCGCTGCCCTTAGCCAGCGTGCAGTTCAACAAGCGATCGAAACACCCCGTCCGAACGTGTTCGCGTGTGACCACGGCTGACGGCAGGTCTCCTGGCTCGCGGGTCGGTGCCTTGTCGCCGCCTTCCCAGGTCCGAGGGCCCCAGTGGCGTGTGGCGAAAGGCTCGCCGCTTACAGTTGCGGGGGCAGCCACGGCATTGAATGGCGAACCATCCGCACCGCATTCCCTTTTGATCCCCTAAGGGAACCGTCGCTGGCGAGGTAAGGCCGGAACGGCCGCTGCGTCAATGATCGTTGGTGCGGGTGTCCCCAGGCGAACGCAGGTCGTCATCCCTCAAAATGCGCCAGCTCGGTCCCTCGAGATCGCTGAACTGGCCGGTGCGCATGCACCAGAAGAAGGCCGCCAACCCCAGCAGTCCGAGACCGAGTGCCAGGGGGAACAGGATCACCAGGATATTCATGACGCCACTCCCGTATTCTGCCGCGGCAGGCCGCGTCCCGCGCGCAGCGCGTTGAGCGTGACCACCAGTGACGAGCCCGACATCGCGACGGCTGCGACGAGCGGCGTCGCGAAGCCCGCGACGGCAATCGGCACCGCGACGGCATTGTACAGCACCGCAAACCAGAGGTTTTCCAGCATGAGGTTGCGCGCCCTGCGGGCGATGCGCAGGCTGTCGGCGACCGGCATCAAGCTGTCGCCGATGAAGACAATGTCGGCCGAGGCCTGCGCCAGGTCGGTCGCGCTGATCGGCGAGATCGAAACATGGGCCTTGGCAAGGGCCGGAGCGTCGTTGAGCCCGTCGCCGATCATCAGCACCTTGCGCCCCTTGGCGCTGAGCCGGTCGAGCGCCTTGAGCTTCTCGTCGGGACGCAGGCCGGCTTCGGCCTCCGTGATACCGAGGGCCGAGGCGACCGGCGCGACAGCTTCGCTTCGGTCGCCGGAGAGAATGCGGATCTCGAGGCCGAGACCGCGTAGCGCGGCGATACAGTCGCGCGCCTCCGGCCGGATCTTCTGATCGACCGCGAAGATGGCGCATTCAGTGCCATGGCGCCAGGCGATCAGGGAGGCTGAGGGATGGCGCGCGGCGACGATGGCGGCTTCCGCCCCGGCCTCGCAATAAGCGACGCTGCCGAGACGGGTCTCGATCCCATCCACAATCGCGCTCAGGCCTGCGCCGTGATTTTCGCTGACATCGCTCGCAGGAGCAGGATGGCCGGCGGCACGGGCGATGGCGCGGGCGAGAGGGTGGCGGCTCGCGGCTGCCAGCCTGCCCGCCGCCTGCAAGGTTGCGGTATCGATCTCAGCGCCATTGACCAGATCGGGGTCCGGCAGGGTGAGGGTGCCGGTCTTGTCGAAGACAGCGACATCGGCTTCGGCCAGGCGCTCCAGCGCATCGCCCTGTTTCAGCATGACCTTGCGCTTGAACAGGGCAGACGCAGCAACGACCTGCACGGCCGGAATCGCCAGCCCCAGCGCGCAGGGGCAGGTGATGATCAGGACGGTGATGGCGATGATCAGTGCTTCGGGCCAGGGCAGGCCGAAGGCCATCCAGCCCAGCAGGGTCGCGAGCGCCGTGGCGTGGACGAGAGGGGCGTAGACCCTTGCCGCCCGATCGGAAAGCTTGACATAGCGGGAGCGGCTTTCGACCGCGCGCGCCATCAGGGCATCGATCTCGTCGAGCAGGGTGCCGCTGGCTGCGGCTTCGACCTTGACGGTCAGGGCCCCGGAGAGGTTCACGGTGCCGGCATAGACCTGCGCGCCGGCCATGACGGCATGCGGCAGGGTTTCACCGGTGACGAGGCTCTGGTCGATTTCGGAGGAGCCGGTCTCGATGATGCCATCGACACTGACGCGCTCGCCCGGCTGGATCAGGACGCGGTCGCCGGGCACGATGGCCGCGATCGGCGTCACCATCGCCTCGCCATTCGGCATCAGCCGGGTCGCGGTTTCGGCCTTCAACGCGGCAAGATTGCCAGCGAGGTCGCGCGTGCGGCGGCGCATCAGCTGGTCGAGATAGCGCCCGATCAGCAGGAAGAAGATCAGCATCACCGCGCCGTCGAAATAGGCATGCTCGGCGTGGTTCCAGGTCACCACCACCGACATGCCGAGCGCGAGCACGATGCCGAGCGTGATCGGCACGTCCATGTTGACGGCGCGGGCGCGCAGAGCCCGGAGCGCACTCTCGAAGAAGGGGCGGCCGGCATAGGCGGCGGTTGGCAGGGCAATCAGCGCCGAGAGCCAGTGAAAGAAGTCGCGCGTGACCGGATTGATGTCGCTGCTATTGCCCGACCAGACCGAGACGGAGAGCAGCATGATGTTCATCGAGGCGAAGCCGGCGACGCCGAGATAGCGCAGCAGCCGCCTTTCCTCGCTTGTGTCGTCCTCACGGCCGGAGGCGGGCAGGAAAGGGTAGGCCTTGAAGCCGAGCCGGGAGAGGCGCTCGATCACGGCCTCTGGGCGCAGTACGCCTTCCGTCCATTCCACCGTGACGCGCTTCAGCGCGAGATTGACCCGGGCGCTGAGGATACCGGTCTCATGGGCAAGGCCGTTCTCGATCGCGTGCATGCAGCCGGCGCAGCGGATGTTCTCCACCGCGAGTTCCATGCCCGCGACGCCGCTTTCGCGATGGCGGATGAAGACGGAGAGATCCTGCTGCGCGGCCATGAGCCTCACTCCTTCAGCATCATGCGGCTGCGGGAGGAGAAGGCCGGGTCCCGATCGCGCTTTGCCTCGACCACCAGGGTCCAGGCGCCGGCATGCAGCCCCGGCACCGTCGCGGAATAGTGGCCCGGGGCAGTTTCGGTCAGCGTCACCTCGCGGTCCTGCTGCCGCGTCGCCGGGTGCTGGAGCTTCGCCTCGACTGCGAGCCCTGTGACAGCTGCGCCCGCCTTGTCCTTCAGCAAGAGCGAAACGACCGCGTCGGCGCCGGCACGCACGACCTCGCTCTGGGCCAGCCAGCCGCGTGCGGCCTGGGCCTGCATGCGCGCGATCTCGCCGTTGAAGCGCTGGCTGGTCTCGTAGGCGCTCTTCACATCGGCGCCGGGCATCGTCCGGATGGCCGAGACCATCATCACGCCATTGACGCCCGCGACCACGATGAAGAAGCCGATCATGCCGAAGAGCACGGCACGCCCGCTGAGCTCGAAGGGCCGGCGCCGAGTTGGCGCCGGTGGGGCTGGAAAATCGATCGGCATGATGAAGCCTCCGCAACAGGTCATGATGCGTTCTCTAGGGAGCGATGAAATGATCCCCGGCGGTCACGACCTCTCCGGCGAACAGGTCGGATGCGGTGAAGGTGATCGTCTGGGATTTGTCGAGAGGAATGCCGGCCGGCACTGTCACCAGCGCGCGGATCTCGCGCGAGGAATCGGGGTCGACCGTGATGATCGGGCGAAGATCGGCCGTCGCCTGGGTTCCGACGGTCTCGACCCGGATACCGGGCAGGCCGGAGACGGTGAGCGCGAAGGGACGGGAATCCGGGCGTTTGTTCAGCAGGCGGATGGTGTAGGCGTTGCGGATCGAGCCGTCGCTGAGCGTCACGAAGAGCGGGGTGCGCTCGTGCAGCACGGAGATTCCCGCCGTGCTGCGGGTTGCGAGCTGGTAGATCATGGCTCCGCCGACGAGCCCGATCAGCGCGGTGTAGATCAGGGTGCGGGCGCGGATCAGGCGATAGACCGGCTTCTGGCCAGCGATACGCCGCTTGACGTTGTCGTCGGTGTCATAGGCGATCAACCCGGCCGGGCGGTTGATCTTGAGCATGACCGTATCGCAGGCATCCATGCACAGGCCGCACTGGATGCAGTCCATCTGCGAGCCATCGCGGATGTCGATACCCGTCGGGCAGACCGCGACGCACTGGTAGCAGTCGATGCAATCGCCAGCCGGCTCGTTGGCGGCACGCAGGCGCGTGGCCTGCTTGACCGAGACGCGCGGATCGCCGCGATCGTAGCGATAGGTGACGTTGAGGGCGTCGTCGTCGGTCAGCGCTGCCTGGATGCGCGGCCAGGGACACATGAAGGTGCAGACCTGCTCGCGCATGATCCCGGCGAGCGCATAGGTGGTGAAGGTCAGGATGCCGATCCAGACATAGGCCGAGAGCGGAGCCGTGAAGGTCGCGAGTTCCCGCACCAGGGTTGGCGCATCCGCGAAATAGAGCACCCAGGCGCCGCCGGTCCACCAGGCGATCACGAGCCAGACCAGGTGCTTGCCGGTCTTCCGGGCGAGTTTGTCGGCGGTCCAGGGCCCCTCGTCGCGCTTCATCCGCTCGCGCCGGTCGCCCTCGAAGGCGCGCTCGACGGCGAGGAAGAGGTCGGTCCAGACGGTCTGCGGGCAGAGATAGCCGCACCAGACCCGGCCAGCGACGGCATTCATCAGGAACAGCATGAAGGCGGCCAGGATCAGCAGGCCGGTGAAGTAGTAGACCTCCTGCGGCCAGATCTCGATGAAGAAGAAATAGAAGCGGTTATTGGCGATGTCGGCGAGCACTGCCTGGTTCGGCAGGTTGGGGCCGCGGTCCCAACGCAGGAAGGGCAGGAGATAGTAGATGCCGAGGCAGAGGACGAGGATGAGCCACTTGGCGCGCCGGAACGGGCCCGACACGCTCTGTGGGTAAACTTTCTTCGACGGCGCGAAGAGCGGAGCGTCTTCGCTTTCCGCGAGTGCCATGTCATTGGCCTCCGCCGAGCGAGTGGACATAGACGGTCAGCGCCTTGATCGTGGTCGGGTCGAGACGCTGGCCCCAGGCGGGCATGACGCCGTTGCGGCTGTTGGTGATGGTCTCGGTCAGGGACGCGAGATCCATGCCGTAGAGCGAGATGGCGTCGGTCAGGTTCGGCGCGCCGAGCTCTTGATTGCCCTTGCCGGCAGGCCCATGGCAGGCCGCGCAATTATCGGCGAAGAGCTTGCGGCCGAGTGCGAGGTCAGCCTTGGGGGCAGTCGACAGTCCGGCCAGTTCGCGCACATGGTTGGCGACCGCGCTGATCTCGTCCCTCTTCAGCATGCCGTCGCGCCCGAAGGCCGGCATCTGGCTGACGCGGGTGTCGTTGTTGCCGGCGACGCGGATGCCGTGCTGCAGCGTGGTCTGAATCGCGGCAAGCGAGCCGCCCCAGAGCCACTCGTCGTCATTCAGGTTGGGATAGCCCTTGGCGCCGCTGCCGCCGACGCCGTGGCAGGCGGCGCAATTGTCGCCGAAGGCGGCCTTGCCCTGTGCCATGGCGACGCGAAACAGGGCGGGGTCGGCCTTGATCTGCTCGAGCGAGGCGTCGGCGAGGCCGCTGGCCAGCGCGGCGCGATCCTTGCGCATGACCGCGAGATCGTCCTCGATCTCCTGTCGCGAGGCGTAGCCGATGACGCCCCTGGTCGCGTCGGTCAGCAGCGGCCAGGCCGGGTAGATGACCCAGTAGCCGACCGACCAGATGATCGTGGCGTAGAAGATGCCGAGCCACCAGCGTGGCAGCGGGGTGTTGAGCTCGCGGATGCCGTCCCACTCGTGACCGGTGGTCGACTGGCCGGTGGCGGCATCGAATTCCGAGGCAGGGTCGTGATGCTTGTTCATGGCTCAGTCCTCCCGCAGGGGAGTGCGGGCGGCCTCGTCGAAGCGCGCGCGGTTGCT
The DNA here is from genome assembly GCF_056396065.1 of Allobosea sp. 05T433. Taxonomy (NCBI): domain Bacteria; kingdom Pseudomonadati; phylum Pseudomonadota; class Alphaproteobacteria; order Hyphomicrobiales; family Alloboseaceae; genus Allobosea; species Allobosea sp. 05T433. The sequence continues at coordinate 248,517 of NZ_JBFTKS010000007.1, forward strand.
CGGCCAGAGCGCGTAGAGGCAAATGGCCAGAAAGGTGCCGACGAAGTAGAGTAGGCCGGCGGATTGGGCGAAGCCCGCGAGCCAATGGTAGGTCGAATCCATGGTGCCCTCGCTCAACGGATGTTGGCCTTGGTGTCGTAGAGCTTGAAGTCGACGAGCGTGCCGAGGACCTGCAGGTAGGCAATCAGCGCATCGGCTTCGGTGACCCGCTTGGGATCGCCGTCGAAATCGCGAATCTGGACCTTGGGGTAGCGCGCTTCGAGTTCGGCCGCCTTGGGGTGGTCGGGCGTGGCCTGGGCCTCGAGGTCGCTCGCGGCTTGCGCGATCATCTCGTCGGTATAGGGCACGCCGCCGCCGCGATTGGCGCGCAGGTGATCGGCGATGTCACCGAAACGAAGCTCGGTTTTCGCCAGGAAGGGGTAGCCCGGCATGATCGACTGCGGCACCAGCGCGCGCGGCTGGTTGAGGTGGCCGAGATGCCATTCGTCGGAATACTTGCCGCCGACGCGGGCGAGATCCGGACCGGTCCGCTTCGAGCCCCACTGGAAGGGCTTGTCGTACATGCTCTCGGCTGCCAGCGAGTAGGGTCCATAGCGCTCGATCTCGTCGCGCAGCGGCCGGATCATCTGGCTATGGCAGTTGTAGCAGCCCTCGCGGACATAGATGTCGCGGCCGGCGAGCTCCAGCGGCGTATAGGGCCGCATGCCTTCGACCTTCTCGATCGTGTTGCGGAGGTAGAAGAGCGGCGCGATCTCGACGAGACCGCCGACCGAGATGACCAGCAGCACGCCGATCACCAGGATGATCGAGTTGGTCTCGAAGATCTTATGCTTGAGCCAGAGCGACTTGCGCGGAGCCGGGTTTTCAATGCTCGACATCTGAGCGTTCCTTACTGCGCGGGGACGAGCTGCGGCTGCAGTGCATGGTCATCGCTCGGGGCGTCGACCGTGCCGTGCCTGACCGTCATCCAGAGATTGAAGGCCATGATCAGCGCCCCGGTCAGGAAGAGCCCGCCACCGAGCGCCCTGATGACGTAGTAGGGCTTCATCGCAGCCACGGTTTCGATGAAGGAGTATTCGAGGAAGCCGAGCGAGGTGTAGGCGCGCCACATCAGGCCCTGCATGATCCCGGAGACCCACATCGCCGAGATGTAGAAGACGATCCCTAGCGTCGAGATCCAGAAGTGCCAGTTGACGAGCTTCAGCGAATACAGCTCACGCCGGTTCCAGAGCCACGGCACGAGGCAGTAGATCGCGCCGAAGGAAATATAGGCGACCCAGCCAAGCGCGCCGGAGTGGACATGCCCGATCGTCCAGTCGGTGTAGTGCGAGAGCGAGTTCACTGCCTTGATCGACATCAGCGGACCTTCGAAGGTCGACATGCCGTAGAAGGCGAGCGAGACCACCATCATGCGCAGCACGGGGTCGGTGCGCAGCTTGTCCCAGGCGCCTGACAGCGTCATCAGCCCGTTGATCATGCCGCCCCAGGAGGGCATCCAGAGCATGATCGAGAAGGTCATGCCGAGGGTCTGCGCCCAGTCGGGCAGGGCGGTGTAGTGCAGGTGGTGCGGCCCGGCCCAGATGTAGAGGAAGATCAGCGCCCAGAAATGGATGATCGAGAGACGGTAGCTGTAGACCGGGCGACCGGCACGCTTCGGCACGAAATAGTACATGATCGCGAGGAAGCCGGCGGTGAGGAAGAAGCCGACCGCGTTATGGCCGTACCACCACTGGAACATCGCATCCTGGACGCCGGACCAGACGACATAGGATTTCGGTGAGAGGATCGAGACCGGCAGCGCCAGATTATTGCCGATATGCAGGACGGCGATGGTCAGGATGAAGCCAAGATAGAACCAGTTCGCCACGTAGATGTGCGGCTCTTTGCGTTTGGCCAAGGTCGCGAGGAATACCAGCAGATAGACCACCCAGACGATGGTCAGCCAGAGATCGGCATACCATTCGGGCTCGGCGTATTCCTTGCCCTGAGTGATGCCGAGCAGATAGCCGGTGCCGGCGAGCACAATGAAGAAGTTGTAGCCGAGGACGACGAACCACGGCGCGATGTCACCGGCCAGACGCGCACGCGAGGTGCGCTGCACGACATAGAAGGACGTGCCGATCAGCACATTGCCGCCGAAGGCGAAGATCACCGCCGAGGTGTGAAGCGGGCGCATCCGGCCGAAATTCGTCCATGGCAGGTCGAAATTCAGGTCGGGGAAGGCGAGCTGAAGCGCGATGATCAGGCCGACTGTGAACCCGGCGATGCCCCAGACCATCGCGGCCACGGTCGCGAACTTGACCGGGTCCATATTGTAGTTCGGCTTGCCGTCGATCTCCTGTGGCGCGGGGCTCGGCGCCGGACTGAAGCAGCGATTGCCGATCAGGAACACCGCGACGAGCGAGGCGACCGCCGCAAGGCTGATATGGAAGGCATAGGCCGGATCGGGCGTCAGGGCGGCGATGATGAGCAGCGGCAACACGCAGCCCGCCGCCAATACGAGGCCTCCCATTTCTCCCGTCGTCGCGCGCCTGATCGGATACCCTGTCGCCGCCATGGCCAGCCCTCGTTTGCTGCAGCGCATCAATGCTGCCAATCGAGAGCGTTAGCGAAGCGGAGCGGGACGGGCCTTGATGCAGATCAACGCAACCTGAGGAGGGTTCCTTTGTTGCGCTGCGGAATCAGCAAGGGCGCCGTCCAACCGGCGCCCTTCAAGCTGCGGGAACTGCGATCAGGCCGCTGCGACCAGTTCCATATGGTCGGTGTTGAGCAGGCGCACGCCATCCGGCACGATCAGGATCGTCTTGTCCTTGGCGAGCTTGGTGAAGGTGCGGCTCACCGTTTCGATCGTCAGGCCGAGGAAATCAGCGATGTCCTGGCGGCTCATCGGCAGCGGCACGGTCACGGACGGCTTGCCGAGCTTGGCCCAGCGGTCGCGCATGGTGAGCAGGAAGCAGATCACCCGCTCTTCTGCGCTGCGGCGGCCGAGCAGCATCATCTGCTCCTGGGCCAGCGTGAGTTCATGGGTGGCGAACTCATGCAGGCGACGCAGCAGATGCGGCTTGGCATTGACCAGCGAGGCATAGGCCGAACGCGAGAAGGCGCAGGCCGAGACCGAGTCGACCGCATCGGCGGAAAAGCCGAAGGCATCGCGCATCGCCAATCCAAGGAAATCGCCCGGCAGCGCAAAGCCGATGATCTGTCGGCGTCCGTCCGGCAGCAGCTTGTAGAGCCGCACCATGCCTTCGACGATGTTGTAGACCGAATGCGCGGGATGGTCCTGAACGAAGACCGTTTCCTTGGCATCGAACGAGGTGTGATGGGAGAGAGCGTTGAGCTCTTCGAGCTCCTCGACGGATAGCGACGCGCACACGCTCGCGAGGCGGACCTTGCAGGCAAGGCATCCGCTGTCCCGTCTTGAATCGTTGCCGCAAGCGGCCTGCTGGCAGTCCACGCGTTCGTACCTCCGTGAACAAGGGAGCATCACACCTTGTTCCCAGTCATTCAAACCCTAGCCGGGACGGCGAGGGCGCTCCTTGATCTGCATCAATGCAGACGATTGGGTGTTCAACTCTGCTGACATATCTCCGCTCAGCAGTTCGGCAATCGTAATGGAAGATATTTTCGAGGCGGTACGCGTCACATCGCAGCAGGCACAGGCAGCCTATGCATTGATGGCGATGGCGAATCCGGGCCTCAGTATCAGTGACTGGGCGGCTTACTTACGCCGCTACGACAAGGAGACAGGCCAGGAGCGCGGCCTGATTGCTCTGTATGACCGGCGTCGCTGCATCCACGGGATCTTCGCTTATGAGATCGCCCAGCCGCTTTCCCGGGAGGCGACGCTCAATGTCTCCGAACTGGCCTCGGTGCGCCTGCCCGGGACCGTCCTGATCGATGCCCTGATGCGTTTCGCCAATACTCTCGCCGGAGAGCTCAATCTTCCGGCCATCGCGCTCGAACTCGAGCCCTCTGCCGTCTGGGCGCAGGACCAGGTGGCCATGGAGCAGCGGGGCTTTGCGCTCGAACGGGTCAGGATGCGGGGACGGACCTGGTAACAGCTCACGAAATCGTCGCAGTGACACCAGGGGAATCTGGGTAGGGTCGCGCAGTGCCGCGGGAATCCGTTCACCGGGCGCCTGATTCGAGCCTATGGAGCCCCGGATGTCCGATCTTTCTGCCTTCCCGATAACCCAGCGCTGGCCGGCCCAGCATCCCGACCGCATCCAGCTCTATTCGTTGCCGACGCCGAATGGCGTGAAGGTGTCGATCATGCTGGAGGAGACCGGGCTGCCCTATGAGCCGCATACGATCAATATCGGGCAGAACGAGACCTGGACTGCGGAATTCCTGTCCCTCAATCCGAATGGCAAGATCCCCGCGATCATCGATCCCAATGGCCCGGGCGGCAAGCCGATCGGCCTGTTCGAGTCAGGGGCGATCCTGATCTATCTCGCGGAGAAAGCAGGCAAGTTCCTGCCGTCCGATCTGGCGGAGCGCTACGAGACCATCCAGTGGGTGTTCTTCCAGATGGCTGCGGTCGGGCCGATGTTCGGTCAACTCGGATTCTTCCATAAGTTCGCCGGGCGCGAATACGAGGACAAGCGTCCGCGTGACCGCTACGCGGCCGAGAGCAAGCGTTTGCTCGGCGTGATCGAGACGCGTCTCGCCGGTCGCGACTGGATCATGGGTGATGCCTACACCATCGCCGACATCTCCCTGCTGGGGTGGGTCCGCAACCTCGTTGGATTCTATGGTGCGGGCGAACTCGTCGACTATTCCAGCCTGAAGCATGTGCCGGCCTGGCTGGAGCGTGGGCTCGCACGCCCTGCCGTTCAGCGCGGACTCGAGATCCCGAAACGGCCCTGAGGGCTTCGATGCAGCCGCAATCGCTGCGGCTTCATCCTGCTCTGATTCGTCAGATTTCCCTGAATCTTACGCCGGCTCCCTCATGTCGACTTGGAGCACTCGCCTGGTGATGTGGAGATGGGCGCGGACCAGGAAACGCTCAGCCAAGACGGAGAGCGCCAGCGGAGAAGCCACGGGAGCTCGCTCGATTATTGTCGACAGTATTTCATTATTTGGCGGCTGAAGCTTGCCTTCCAGTCGACTGCATGAAACATATGTCGACAATAATTCTCCGGCGGCGCTAGGCGACCAGCCGGATCGGCGTGAGGAAATGCCCGTCCATGGCTCGATTCAACAACAATGAACGCCCCGCTCCGGATGGCGTGCTCGTCGATATCGCCGATTACGTCCTGAACTATCGTGTCGACAGTTCGCTGGCATACGAGACCGCCCGCAACTGCCTGCTCGACACGCTCGGCTGCGGGCTCGAGGCCTTGGAATACCCTGCCTGCACCAAGCTGCTCGGCCCGGTCGTGCCGGGGACCGTGGTCCCGAACGGCGCGCGCGTGCCCGGCACGCCCTATCAGCTCGATCCGGTCCAGGCCGCGTTCAATATCGGCACGATGATCCGCTGGCTCGATTTCAATGATTGCTGGCTCGCGGCGGAATGGGGCCATCCGTCGGATAATCTCGGCGGCATCCTGGCTGTGGCCGACTGGCTGTCACGGACCGCGGTTGCCTCCGGACGGCCGCCGCTGACCATGCGCGACGTGCTGACCGMGATGATCAAGGCCCATGAGATCCAGGGCTGTCTCGCGCTGGAAAATGCGTTCAACAAGGTGGGGATCGACCATGTCATTCTGGTCAAGGTCGCTTCGACGGCAGTGGTCGCAGGGCTGCTCCGCCTGAACCGCGACGAGATCGTCAATGCGCTGTCGCTTGCCTTCGTCGATGGACAGGCCCTGCGAACTTATCGCCACGCACCGAATGCCGGCTCGCGCAAGAGCTGGGCGGCCGGTGATGCGACGAGCCGGGCAGTGAGGCTCGCCCTGATCGCCCGGACCGGCGAGATGGGCTATCCCTCGGTCCTGACGGCGAAGACCTGGGGCTTCTACGACGCCTCGTTCCGCGGCCAGGAATTCAAGTTCCAGCGGCCTTACGGCTCCTATGTCATGGAGCATGTGCTGTTCAAGATTTCCTATCCGGCCGAGTTTCATGCGCAGACGGCAGTCGAAGCGGCGATGACGCTGCAGGCTCATCTCCAAAAGATCGGGCGCAGCAGCGACGACATCGCTTCGATCCGCGTCCGCACGCACGAGGCCTGCATCCGGATCATCGACAAACGCGGGCCGCTGCATAACCCGGCCGACCGCGACCACACTCTCCAATACATGGTCGCCGTGCCGCTGATCTTCGGGCGTCTCACCGCAGGCGATTACGAAGACGATATTGCCGCCGATCCGCGCATCGACGCGCTCCGGGACAAGATCGAATGCGTCGAGGATCCTGCTTTCACCCGCGATTATCATGATCCGGAAAAGCGCTCGATCGCCAACGCGATGACCATCACGCTGAAGGACGGCACGGTGTTGCCCGAACTGGTGGTGGAATACCCGATCGGCCACAAGCGCCGCCGCTCCGACGGCATCCCGCTGCTCGAGGCCAAGTTCCGCACCAATCTCGCACGCCGCTTTGTCGAGAAACGCCAGCGCCAGATTCTCGATGTCTCGCTCGATCAGGCGCGGCTCGAAGCCATGCCGGTTCACGACTACGTCGACCTCTACGCGAACTGAGGCCCCATGCCCTATCTCGTTGCCTCCGATTGTCCTTCGCAGCCGGCCGGCGAGCGCTTTCGCGCGCTGGTCGGGCAGGGTGGCATCCTCCGGTTGCCGGGCAGCCATAACGGCATGGCGGCCCTGCAGGCGAAGGCCGCCGGTTTCGAGGCGCTCTATCTCTCGGGCGCGGCAATGACGGCTTCGATGGGGCTGCCCGATCTCGGCATCATCACCGTCGACGAGGTTGCCTTCTTCATCCGGCAGGTGGCGCGAGCCAGCGGTTTGCCGGTGCTGGTCGACGGCGACACCGGCTATGGCGAGGCCCTCAACGTCATGAACATGGTTCGCGCCTTCGAGGACGCGGGCGCGGGCGCGGTCCATATCGAAGACCAGTTACTGCCGAAGAAATGCGGCCATCTCAACGACAAGAAGCTCGCCGACGCCCATGACATGGCGGCAAAGGTCGCGGCTGCGGTGAAGGCCCGCCGGCATCTTTACGTCATCGCCCGCACCGATGCCGCGGCGAGCGAGGGCATGGAGGGCGCGGTCGCACGCGCAAAGCTCTATCTCGAGGCCGGTGCCGACGCGATTTTCCCGGAGGCGCTGACCACCGCCGAGATGTTCAGGGAGTTCGCGCGCCGTGTGCCGGGCGTGCCGCTGCTCGCCAACATGACCGAGTTCGGACGCACGCCGTTCTTCACCGCCTCCGAGTTCGAGGCGATGGGCTACCGCATGGTGATCTGGCCCGTCTCCTCGCTGCGGGTCGCCAACAAGGCGCAGGAGCGGCTCTACGCCGCGCTGGCTCGCGATGGCGGCACTCATGGCATGGTCGAGCAGATGCAGACCCGCGCCGAACTCTACGCGACCATCGGGCTCCATGACTACGAGGCGCTGGATGCCTCGATCGTGGCGACCATCACGCCGGAAGCCATGCCGCAGCACGAGCGGAGCGCCTGACGACCAGCATGCGAGCCGGCGCGGGGCCGGCGACCAAGTTCCGCGCGTCGCGCGGCAAGACACGACCAGCCAGACAAGGCGGCGGCAACCCACGGGAGGAAACGAGATGTTGAGGCGTCTGATGACGACTGGCGCGCTGGCGCTGGTCCTGAGCACGGGCATGGCCACTGCCGAGCCGGCCAAGGTGATGATCCCGGCCAATCCGGGTGGAGGCTGGGATGGTGCCGGCCGCCACACGATGGCAGCTTTCGCGCAGTCGAAGATCTTCACCGATGGCGCGTCCTTCACCAACAAGGGCGGCGCTGCCGGCACGATCGGGCTTGCCGAATTCGTCCGCACCTCAAAGGGCGACGACAACGCGCTCCTGGTGACGGGCGTCATCATGGTCGGCGGCGTCATCACCAATCAGACGCCTGTGTCCCTGAAGGACACCACTCCACTGCTGCGCCTGACCAATGAGTACAACGCGATCGCCGTCCCCGCGAATTCGCCGATCAAGACGCCTCAGGATTTCATCGCCGCGATGAAGGCTGATCCCGGCGCGCTCTCGGTCGGCGGCGGTTCGGCCGGTGGCGCGGACCATGTCATGCTGGCGCTGCTCGCCAAGCATGCCGGGGCTCCCGTTGCGAAGATCAATTTCGTATCCTTCTCGGGCGGAGAGATCCTGGCGGCTCTCGGTGGCGGCAAGATCAAGGCAGCGATTTCCGGCGCCTCGGAATTCCGTCAGTTTGCGGAGACCGGTCGTATCCGCATCATCGCGGTCTCGGGCCCGACGCGGGTCGACGGGCTCAATGCGCCGACGCTGAAGGAATCCGGCATTCCGGTCGAGATCGGCAACTGGCGTGGTTTCGTCGGCGCGCCGGGCATGAGCGAGGCAGCCAAGAAGACCTGGCTCGAGCGCTTCGCCAAGCTGCACCAGACCCCGGTCTGGAAGGAAACCCTGAAGACCCAGGGCTGGGAAGACGCCTATCTCCCGGGTGACCAGTTCGCTGCCTTCCTCAAGGCAGAGGATGCGAGCTGGTCGAGCGCGCTCAAGGAAGTCGGCATCCTGAAATGACGGCCTGCCGGACCGGCGCGTGACCGATGGTTGCGCGCCGGTCCCGACGCGTGTTCTCGAGGAGCCCGAACGATGTCGGTCAATCCAAGCAGACAGGATGCGCCCCGCAAGCCGCGGCCATGGTGGCTGGGGCTCTGCGTGCTCGCGATGGGGGCACTGTGGCTCAACGGTGCACGCGGCATTGCCTCGACCACGAACTATATCGGAGTCGGGCCGGCGGCCATCATCCTGGCGGTCGGAATCGGGCTGACCGTCCTTGGCGTGGTCCTGATCGCCCAGGCGAGACGTGGGGATCTCGTCGCGTCGCCAGACGGGGAGGAGGAGGCGCCCCCTTCGCGTTCGGCCTTCCTGCTCGCGCTGGCAGGGGTGAGCATCCCGCTCCTGACGATCCGCTGGCTCGGCTTCCCGTTGACCGCGATGCTTGCCTTCACCCTGGTGACCCATGCCTTCGGCTCGCGCCGGACCGGGCTCGACCTCGCGGTCGGAGCGACGCTCGGCAGCGTCGCGTGGTTCGGCTTCTCCCGCCTCGGCATCAGCCTTGGCCCCTTCCTGCCATTGCTTGGGTGAAGTCATGGAAATCCTGAGCCAGCTGATCGGCGGATTTGCCGTCGCGCTGCAGCCGATGAACCTGTTCTGGGCGCTGATCGGTTGCGCGCTCGGTACCGCCGTCGGCGTGCTTCCCGGGATCGGGCCGGCGCTGACCATCGCGCTGCTGATGCCGGTCACGACGCAGGTCGCGCCCGCCTCGGCCTTCATCATGTTCGCCGGCATCCTCTACGGCGCCCTCTATGGTGGTTCGACGACCTCGATCCTGCTCAACACGCCCGGCGAGAGTGGGGCGGTGATGACTGCGCTCGAAGGCAACCGCATGGCTCGCAATGGGCGCGGCGCAGCTGCGCTCGCGACGGCGGCGATCGGCTCCTTCGTCGCGGGTACGATCGGCACGCTGGCCTTGACCTTTCTTGCGCCGGCAATCGCGGAACTCGCCTTCGTCTTCGGGCCGGAGGACTATTTCGCCCTGATGGTCTTGTCCTTCACCTCGGTGGCCGTGGTGATGGGCCGGTCGATGGTGCGTGGCTTCACCGCTCTGTTCTTCGGCCTGGCGCTGGGCACGATCGGCATCGACACCCAGACCGGGCAGACACGCATGGTCTTCGGAACGCTCGAACTGCTCGATGGCGTCTCCTTCACCGTCGTGCTCGTGTCGCTTTTTGCGATCGGCGAGGCGCTCTATGTGGCTAGCCGCAGCGGCTCCGTGCCGGAGGCGATCAACCCGCTATCGGGCGGGAGCTGGATGACCCGGCAGGACTGGGCACGTTCCTGGAAACCGTGGCTGCGGGGCAGCGTCATCGGCTTTCCGATCGGCGCATTGCCGGCAGGCGGCACGGAGATCCCGACCTTCCTGTCCTATGCACTGGAGCGCCGCCTGAGCAAGCATCCGAAGGAGTTCGGACATGGTGCGATCGAGGGTGTCGCCGGCCCGGAAGCCGCCAATAATGCGGCCGCAGCCGGCATTCTCGTGCCGTTGCTGACGCTCGGCCTGCCTTCGACGGCGACGGCCGCGGTGCTGCTCGCCGCCTTCCAGAACTACGGGCTGCAGCCCGGACCGATGCTGTTTGCGACCAATCCCGATCTGCTCTGGGGCCTGATTGCGTCTCTCTATATCGGCAATCTGATCCTGCTCGTGCTCAACCTGCCGCTGGTCGGCATCTGGGTGCGCCTACTGCTGATCCCACGGCACTATATCTATGGCGGCATCGTCGTCTTCGCGCTGGTCGGCGTCTGGGGGCTGTCGACCTCCTGGATGGACCTGCTGCTGATGTGCGGCCTCGGACTCATCGGTTATGTGGCGCGGGTCTATGATTTCCCGATCGCGCCCGTGCTGATCGGTCTGATCCTCGGGCCGCAGGCCGAAATCCAGCTGCGGCGTGCGCTTGCGGTCAGCCAAGGTGACTGGGGCGTGCTGGTCAGCACGCCAATCGCCACGACGCTGCTCTCCATCGCGCTTCTCGTGCTGGTCGTACCGCCGATCCTGGTCCGGCTTCGGTCGCGGCCGAAGACCGAGCCCGCGATTTCCACCGGCTGAGCGCTAGTCGCTGGCTCCGGCGCGGCGCTTTGCCGGCCGGATCGCCTCGGCCGCGGACAGCGCCGCCTGCAGGGCAGTCCTGGCGGCGCGGATGTGTCGCCGCATCAGGATCTCGGCCAGCTCGCCGTCGCGATGGCTGATAGCTTCGGTGATGCGCACATGTTCGCGCCAGGCCTCGCGCCCACGCCCCCGAACGGTCGAATGCAGACGCCGGCACAGGCGCAGCCGCGGATAGAACTGCTCGCACAGCAATTCGGCGAGGATCGGATTGCCGCTGCCGTTGGCTATGCGCCGATGGAAATCCGCCTCGGGCTCGTCCTGCAGATAGGCGCCGAGCGGATTGCGCTCGATCTCGTCGCGATGGCCGGCCACGAGTTCTTCGAGTGCCCTGATCTCCGCATCGCTCATATTCTCGGCGGCGAGGCGGGCGGCCATACCCTCGGTGGCCTCGCGCACATCGAGCAGCGCGAGGAACTCCGCGGCGCTGGGCTCGGCGACGCGCACGCCTTGATTGGCGACATAGGTGACGAGCCCGCGCTCCTGGAGGCGGCGGATCGCTTCGCGCACAGGCGCCCGGCTGGCGCCGTAGCGCCGCGCGATGACGGGTTCGCTCAGCTTCTCGCCGGGCGCAAGTTCACCGGCGACGATGGCCTGTGAAAGCGCATCGTAAAGCCGGACGGTCAGGCCCGTCGTAATGACGCTGTCCTGGCTGTCGCTGTCTGACATGGTCGCTGGCGCTTTCCCGGAATCGGAACGATGGCAGCATAGCGCAAGGGGCCGGGATTTTCCTTGATGATCCGGCTCTTGACCACGCGCCTTCCGCGCATGGATTAGCCGAGGACCCGCCTGATCTTGGCGAGCGAGGTGGCTTCGTCCTCATGATAGTCGATCATGGTCTTGAACCGGCCTTGCGTGTCCATCAGGTAGACTGACGCGGTGTGGTCCATGGTGTAGCTGCTCTCGGTCGGGATGCGCTTGGCATAGGCCTTGTAAGCGCCGATCGCGGCATCGACCTGCTCGCGACTGCCGGAGAGGCCGACGATCCGGGGATCGAAGGACTGCAGGTAGAGCGCCATCTGCTCCGGTGTGTCGCGTTCCGGATCGACCGTGATGAACAGGATCTGCAGCTTGTCCGCGTCGGGGCCGAGCCTGGAAAGCCAGTTGGTCATATCGAGCAGCGTCGTCGGGCAGACCTCCGGGCAGTGGGTGAAGCCGAAGAACACCGCCATGGGCTTGCCGCGGAAATCGGCGTCGGTGACGGATTTTCCCCTGTGGTCGATCAGCGAGAAGGAGCCACCGACCTGAGGGACACCCTGGCCCGTCGCCAACTCCGTTGATGGGCGCCCTGGACCGTCAACCTGCCACCACCCCAACAGAATTGCGGCGCTGACGAAGGTGATGACGCCGACCAGGAGCCAGGCGCCATAGCGAATGAACTTGAGAGCTTGCATGCTTGATGTCGGGTCTGTGGGCGTTCGCCGGATTATCGCTTGGCAAGAGAGGCCGTGGTCTCGACCTCGGCGGCTTGGTCGCCGCCGTACGGGTCGGCCAGCGCAGCTTCCGGCCGGCTGATCTCGATCTTGCCGGCGACCATGGTCTGCATCCGTTCCGGCCCGAGTTTCTGCAGGAGGCTGCGAAAGCTCTTGTGCATGCCGCCATCGAGATAGGCGTAGCTCATCGCTGGGACGCCATGGCCGACCAGTTCGGCAAAGCGCTGCTCGTCGCGGGCCTGGCGCTGCGCCACGACCGCGGCGATGGTCGGCTCGACCTCATAGGCAGGGCAGGGCGCATCGGGGCTGAAGGGCCGAGATCCCGCGCCGGGATTGAAGACATAGCGGCGGCCACAGGCGGCGAGCGCCGGCGGCTGCCGTGTCGCCTCGAAATGGTCGGAGCCTTCCTTGAGATTGCGCCAGAAGGCGATGTTCGGGTTGCTGCGATGCCGGGCCATGTTCTGCGGCGTCATGCGGAAGGGCAGTGCCTGGACCTGGAAGCTGCGCTGTCCGCCTGCAAAGGCCTCGCGCGCCAGGCCGTAGATTTCGGTGACGCCCTCATCCGTCATCGCGTAGCAGCCGGCCGAGGTGCAGGCGCCATGCACCATCAGGGCCGAGCCGGTATAGCCCTGCGCCTGCTCGAGAGCGTTGGGGTAGCCGAGATTGAAGGACAGGTAGAACTGCGAACGCGGATTCATCAGGTCCGGGGTGACGGTGTAGAACCCTTCCGGAGCCTGCCGGTCGCCTTCGCGCTTCTTGGGGCCGAGCTGCCCTGACCAGCGGCACATCGGATAGGTCTTGAGCAACGCGTACTGGCCGCTGCGATCCCGCTTCCAGACTTCGAGTTCGCTTTCCTGCTTGAAGAGGCGCACCAGGATCGGGTCGGTCTGCGTCATGCCCTTGCCCGACATCTCGGCCACGAGACGGGCCGGCAGAGGCTGGAGATGGCGTGTGTCGCCTTCGCCGCTGACACAGCCGCTCAGCGCAACGGCACCGAGCGCCAATGCGAGGGCGAGACCGAGGAGCGGGCGAGGTTGACGTGCGGACATGCGGGGAAGCGTGGATGATCAAGGCTGACAGGAGGTGAAGAAGCGAGGTTAACGCTTTCCTACAGGCTGACCCCGGAGCAGGATCAAGCCCCGATCACGCTTACGTGCGCGGCTTCGGCGCCGGCTGAGCGCTCGGAAGGGCGGCGAGCAGCATCAGTCCGACCCCTGCCGAAATGGCGATATCGGCTCCGTTGAAGGTCGGCCAGTGCCAGCCCTGGTAATGCAGGTCGATGAAATCCGTGACGGCGCCCTGCCGCCAGCGATCGAGTGCATTGCCGAGTGCGCCTCCGGCCAGCAAATCCGGCCAGGCCTCGAGCGTGTCGCGGAAACAGCCCGAAGCTGACGCCGTAATTGAAGCCAAGGCGCAGATTCAGGAACGGGGCGATCTCGATCGGGCGTGGGGGCACCATGACGAAATCGAGGATCAGCCATTTCGTGACCTGATCGAGAGCGAAGGCCAGCGCTGCCCAAAGCAGGGCTCGTCCGAGATGACGATGCATCACGGCTGTCCGAGCGTGACGACGCGGATTCGTTTGAATGAGACCATCTCTGCCTCCGGCTGGTTATTTCAGAGGCAAGGCTTGTAGGACCTGGAGTGGCTGCAGGTTCAAGCGGATAATGTCGATCTGCCTGCTATCTCGCGATCAGGACATTCATGCAGGGCCTGAATCGGGTCGGCCCATCCGAGAAGAAGCGAGCCCGGCTCAGGATGCAACCTGAACCGGGCTCGCATGTACTCTCGAAGCTAGGCGCCGAAACGGCGCCTAACGGCTCTCCGCCCCCTCGACGAGGGGCGCCTTGCCGCGCTCGCGCCACATCCGCCAGGCCGGAGTCAGCAGGATGGCGGCGCTCAGCAGGGCGAGCGTCACGGCGATCGGGGTCGAGAGCAGCGCCGTCGTCTTGCCGCCGGAGATGGTCAAGGCGAGCCGGAGCTGGCTCTCGATCATCGGGCCGAGCAGCAGGCCGAGCACGATCGGGGCGCTCGGATAGTCCAGCCGCTCCAGCACATAGCCGATCAGCCCGACGCCGAGCAGCACCCAGAGGTCGAACAGCGAGTTGTTGACCGAATAGACGCCGACGGTGACGAAGAGCAGGATCACCGGCGCGAGCACGATGCGCGGCAGCCGCAGCACCTGGCCGAAGATCCGCGTTGCAGCCAGGCCGCCGACGATGGCGAGCAGGAACGACGTCACCAGGAATTGCAGCATGAAGCCGTAGACGATGTCCGGATGCTCGCGGAAGAGCTGCGGGCCGGGCCTGAGGCCGTGCACGAGCAGGCCGCCGAGGATGACGGCGGCGACGCCGGAGCCCGGAATGCCGAGCGCCAGCGCCGGGATCAGCGAGGCGGCGTTGTCGGCACCATTGCCGCATTCGGAGGCTGCGACGCCTTCCGGATTGCCATGGCCAAAGGTTTCCGGATTGCGGGCGACACGCTTGGCCTCGTTATAGGCGAGGAAGGACGACATGCTGCCGCCCGCGCCCGGCAGGATGCCGATGATGATGCCGATGATCGAGCTGCGGATCCAGACCGGCGTGAAGAAGCGCCATTGGCTGAGGGCCGAACCCTGGCGATGCAGCTTGAGCTTGTCGCCGCTCATGCCGGTCTTCACCGCCTCCTCGATGATCTGCAGCACGGGCGGCACCGCAAATAGCCCGGTGAGCAGCACGATGGCGCTGAAGCCGTCGAGCAGGTCGAGCTGGCCGAAGGTGAAACGTTCGGTGCCGTTCGAGATATCCTGGCCGACGGCGCCGATCAGCAGGCCGATGCCGCAGGCGATCAGCCCCTTTGGCAGATCGTCGCCGAGCAGCGACGAGACTGTCGCAAGACCAAGAATGCCGAGCCAGAAATACTCGATCGGCCCGAACATGAGGCTGAAGGAAACCAGCGGCGGCGAGAGCAGGATGAGCGAGATCGAGGACAGGACGCTGCCGATGACGCCGGACAGGAGCGCCACCTGAAGCGCGTAGGCTGCCTGACCCTTCTGGGTCATCTTGTAGCCG
Organism: Allobosea sp. 05T433; assembly: GCF_056396065.1. NCBI lineage: Bacteria > Pseudomonadati > Pseudomonadota > Alphaproteobacteria > Hyphomicrobiales > Alloboseaceae > Allobosea > Allobosea sp. 05T433. Next base: position 263,780 of record NZ_JBFTKS010000007.1, read on the forward strand.
TCCAGTACGGTCGCAACCGAAGCCGGGGTGCCCGGCACCCGCATCAGGATGGCCGGAATGGCGCCGCCATAGGAACCGCCATTGTACATACCGGCCATCATGCCGAGTGCAAACATCGGATCGAGCCCGAAGGTGAGCGGGATCAGCACGGCAAGGCCGGTCACCACGGTCAGGCCCGGCAGGCAGCCGACGATCAGACCGGCGATCAGGCCGATGAACATCGCAAGGATGTTCATCGGGGCGAAGACAAGCGGAAGGGCGTGGAGGAGCGCGTCGATCATCTCAGCCGTCCCAGAAATGGGGAAAGGACATCCGGCGGGATCGGACGTTCAAGCGCATAGACGAAGATCGCCAGGATCGAGACCACGCAGACCACGGCGACGATGGCCGAGAGGCGCCAGCGCTGGAAACCGACGGCGGCTGGCAGCAGCACGCAGAGCGCGAGGCTCGGCAGGATGAAGCCGATGAGGCTGACCGCCGCGAAATAGGCGACAAGCGCCGCGATACCGACGGCGAGGCGAGGGGCGTGCTCGGCGAAACTGCCTTGCATCGGATTGCCCCGCTGCCGCCGGAGGAGTTCGCGCAGGGCGATCCAGCAGCCGATCACGGCCATGCCGATGCCGATCGCAACCGGATAGGCCGCGCTCTCGGCAGGATAGGTCGAGGCCGTGGCGATCACCGTGACGGAGGTCGCCACCAGAATGGTGGCGAATCCGATTTCTGCGAGGCTTCGCGACCGGCCCTGCGGGGCAGATGCCTCGGGCGTCACTTCCATGGGGTTGCCTTCCAGGTGGCCTCGAGATCGGTCGAGGCGCGGTCGAGGAAAGCTTTGAAGTCTGACGAGGCGAGATATTGCAGCGGAATCTCGGCCTTCTTGGCGGCATCGAGATATTCGGGGTCCTTCAGCGCCTGGTCGATCGCCTTTTCCAGCTTGGCGATGACATCGGCCGGGATGCCCTTCGGGGCCGCGATGCCGCGCGAGGCGCCGACGACGACGTCATAGCCGCCTTCGCGGAAAGTCGGTGCATCAGGCAAATACGACGAGCGCTCGGCGCTCATCACGCCGATGACCTTGATGGTGCCTTCGCGCGCGATCTGCAGGGCCTCGCTGAGATTCATCGTCGCGGCCGGGACATGGCCGCCGAGCACGGCCTGGCGCACCGGTGCCGTGCCGCCGAAGAAGGCGGGGGTGAATTTGGTATCGGCGAGGCGCTGGAAGTTCAGGAGCGCGATATGCTCCGAGGAGCCGCTGGCGCCTGAGGTGCCGATGACGACGGCGCCCGAGGCCTTCTTGGCTGCGTCGACCAGGTCCTTCAATGAGGAATAGGGGCTGTTCTTCGGAACGACCAGGACACCGGGATCGTAGACGAGATTGGCGACGGGCTGGAAGTCGCTCATCTTGAACTTCGACTTGCCCTCGACCACCAGCGCGTTGATCGCCGGCGCGTTGATGAAGCCGATCGTGTAGCCATCCGCCTTGCCCTGGGCGACCGAAGTCCAGCCGATCTCACCGCCGGCACCGGGCTTGTTGACGACGCCGATACGGGCGCCCGGACCGAGATATTTCTCCATGTAGCGGGCGATCGAGCGGGCGGCGACGTCTGTCCCGCCGCCTGGCGCGAAGGCAACGATCATCTCGATCGGTTTGTCCGGATAGTCGGCACGGGCCGGAGCGCCCGCTGCGGTGAAGAGGAGCGCGGTTCCTAGTGCGGCAACGATCGACAACGACTTCATGGTCGACTCCTTCAAGGGGCTGGGGCAGGCGTTGGAGAGGTGGTCAGCAATGCGCGTTCGACGAACCCGAGCCTGTCCTGGCCCCAGAACAGTTCCCCGTTCACGGCGTAGGTGGGAGTGCCGAAGATGCCGAGACGCTCGGCTTCAGCGAGATTGTCGTTCCAGGCCGCGATAATCGTCGGCTGCTGGGGATTGGCGACGAGCGGTACCGCGACTTCGCCAAGCGTTTCGCGGGCGATCGCCTTCAGCGTATCGAGATCGGCAATATCCTGGTCTTCCGCCCAGAGCGCGCGCTGGATGGCAAAGGAGAAGCTGCGCGCATCGAGGCCGGCGCGGTCGATGGTGATCACGGCCTGTGCCGCCAGTTCGATCGTCCGGCACGGGTAAAAGCGCGGCTTCAGGTTGAGTTTCATGCCGAGATGGCGGCGCCAGCGGTCGAGTTCGACCGCATGATAGGCCTGACGTGGATCGGGGCGGGTCCTGAGCGGAATGCCACCATTCGCTTCGATGATCCGGATCGGCCGTAGCCGGAGACGCGCGCCTGTGCGTTCGACGATGTCGTAGAGCCTGGGCGCGCCGAAATAGGCCCAGGGCGAGGAGATGCCGTAGAAGGCCTCGACCAGCGGGCGCTCACCTGCCGGCATGGCTGGCCTCCAGCTCGGTGTCCGCATCCTGCCATTCGTCGCCGAGCAGTTCGGGCGTGTCGTAGGCCATCAAGGCCCGGTAATGCGTCTCGCGATCGGCGACGAAGAGTGCGCGGGCGATGCCGCGGGCCAGCCGCTCGGCGCCGTCGCTGACCGCCGGAATGTCGCCCGAGAGCTTTCCGTGGCTCAGCATCGCGGGATAGTTGAAGCAGTGTATGCGCGAGAGGGCCGGGCAGGTGCCCGGCACTTTCTCCTGAAATTCGAAGGCGGGGCCGAGATCGGGCGCGTGCAGCAACTCGGCGCTGTCGCTCCCTGGCGGCGGCGTATAGCGATCCTTCCAGAAGCGGATGAAGGGCGCGACCGCTGAGAGTTCCGGCCGCTGCGCGGGATCGACCGAGAAGCCGGTCGCGAAGATCAGGAAGTCGAGATGATGCACGCCCTTCGACGTGGTCAGCACGATATGGCCATCCTGCTCCGCGAGATCGAGCAGCGGGCTGCCGAGATGGAAGCGGGAATTGGCATGGCGCGAGACCCGCAAGGTGCTGTCGCGCGGCGGCGGGGTCTGCGCCTTCAGCGCGTAGTCGAGGAAGCGCCATTTCCAGTCGTCCGGCAGCCCCGCGAAGCCATGCACCACGCCCTGGCTGCCGATGCCGGTGAACTTGTTGATCCGCGGCAGATCCTTGCGACGCACGATAAGATCGAGACTGGCAACGCCATGCTCCAGCGCGGTCGCCGCATTGTCCATGGCCGAGGCGCCGGCGCCGATCACGCCGACCCGCAGGCCTTTCAATGCCGCAAAGTCGATATCGTCCGCGCTATGGGCCCAGAATTTGCGGTCGATGCCATGTGCGATCGGTGGCACCCAGGGGCCGCCCAGCCCATCGCGTCCGGTGGCAAGCACCAGATGCCGMGTGAAGATGGTGCGTGTTCCCTCAGCATCCGAGATGTCGAGGGCCAGGATGTCGTCGGCCAGCGGCGTCACCGCGTCGAGCGAGGTCGCGTTCGCGATCGGGAGGCTCAGCACGCGCCGGTACCAGACGAGGTAGTCCATCCACAGGCCGCGCGGGATCTTGCCGAGGGCGTCCCACGTCGTGCGGCCGAACTGCGCCTCATACCAGGCGCGGAAGGTCAGTGCGGGCAGGCCGAGTGCGGGGCCGGTGAGCTGCTTGGGCGAACGCAGCGTTTCCATACGTGCATAGGTCACCCAGGGGCCTTCCTGGCCGGCGGGGGCGCGGTCGATAACGGTCACGTTGGAGAGGCCGAGCCCCTTGAGCGCGGCCGAGGCTGCCAAGCCGCACATGCCGGCTCCGATCACGACGACGTCGCGAACACGCTGGCCGTTGAACGCGCGCTGCGGCACCCAGTCCTTCGCCGGCCATTCCAGCCATTCAAGGTCCTGACGGAGGCGTTGCTCCAATGCGGGGAGGCCCATCGGGGCCGGCAATGCGGCATTCATGCCGTTCTTCCGATTGCTCTGGCTGCGACTGGGGCCGGGCCGAAGATATCGGCCAGGAGTGGGTCACGTGCCGTGGGAGGGTGTTTGACGAAGCCGGGCAGCGTCTCGCGGGCGAGGGCCTCCAGCGCGCCGACGAGACCTTCGACGAGGGGCGTCAACGGACGGCCATAGGGCGTGACCACGCCCCAGAAGAAGGAGATGGGCACGTCGAGCTTGCGGATCGCGACGCCCTCGAGCGGCATGCCATAGGCGATCACCGGTTCGAGGATCGCGATGCCGAGGCCGGCGCGCGCGGCCATCAGCGCCGTGTTGGAGGTATTGGCATCGAGGACCGAGGCCGGCCTGACGCCAACCTGCTCGAGGGCGACGTCGACACGTCTGCGCCAGCGGAATGGGTTGGCCATCGTGATCAGGCGCCGCCCCTCGATCGAGGCGAGCGGAATCGTGCCGGACGCGGCAAGAGGGTCGTCGGCGCGGATAGCGGCCACGCAAGGTGCTTCGCCGATCCAGTGGATTTCGAGGGCGGGGTGATCGACCGGCAGGCTGGTCACGCCGATCTCGGCGACATGGGTCGCGACCGACTGGACGACCTGCTCGGCCAGCGCCGCACGAATATGGACCTGTTCCGGCAAGGCATCCTGGCCGAGCCGCGCCAGGGCTGCGGGCAGCATGCCGGCGGCGAAGGAGGCGATCGCCGCGATCTCGAGCGAGCGCGGCTTGTCGGCGGCGATGGCCTCCGCACGCTCGCGCAGCTGCCGAAGCCAGGTGATGACGGGCTCGACTTCCTGGTGAAAGCGCAGTCCGCGCTCGGTGGGGGTGACGCGCGGGCCGCTGCGGTGAAGCACGCTGAAACCCAGCGTCTCCTCGAGCTCCTGGATCAGCCGGGTCAGGGCTGGCTGCGAGCGGCCGAGCAGCCGCGCCGCGCCGGTGATGCTCCCGGCGGATATGACGGCGGCGAACGCTTCAAGCTGGCGCAGATCCATTGGATGGTACCATTCCCATTTTGAATGCTAACTATGTCATGATGCGCGTCAAGCATGAAAGCGTGCATGAGAATGCGATCCCCAGCTTGAGTGAGCCGTAGGCTCCGTCCGGTGGATCTTCAGAAATGGATGCCGTCGAAGACCCGTTCCTGGGCATTGCGGATATGGGCCTGCATCGCCTCGCGCGCCCTGACGCCGTCGCCGTCGCGGATGGCCTCGAAGACGGCCGCATGCTCGCGCTGAACCATGGCGAGATGCTCGGCCGATTGCAGAACGGAGAAGCTGCGGGCGAGGTCGATGACGAAATCGACCTGAGACCTCACAGCGGCCAGAGCGGCCTCGAAATAGGGGTTCTGGGTTGCCCGTGCGATCGCTGCGTGAAAATCGCTGTCCTGCTGGACGCCGATCCGGCCCGTCTTGATCGCGAGGTGGATCGCGTCGAGTTCCTTCTGGATCGCGGCGATATCGGCCTCGCTGCGATGCAGCGCGGCCGCATAGGCAACCTCGCCTTCGAGTGCGATCCGGAACTGATAGACGCGTCTGACATTCGAGATCGTGCGAATGCCTTCGTCCTTGCTCAGGGGAGCGCGGGGCGGCGGCGCAGTCAGCTGCGGTTGCACTGCCGCGATGAAGCTGCCGGCGCCTTGCCGGGAATGGATCAGGCCGTCATCGCGCAGGCGCCGCAATGCCTCGCGCACCGTCGGCCGCGAGACGCCAAACTCCTGGCTCAGTTCGTTCTCCGAGGGCAGCTTTCCATCGGCGAAGACTTCGCCGCGCCGGAGGCGCTCAAGCATGTCTGCATAGAGTACGTCGCTCAGTTTCGGGCGGTGAGACACGGGCGCCTTCTGTTCCAGGTCATCACGAACTTGGCAAGTTCACTTGTAAACAGATTTACATACTTTGCTGCACCTGCAAAGCGACCTGGCTCTACGACTATCGAATCGCGCTATTTTTGAGCGTGCAGGGGCGCATAATCACGCAAGGCGTGCGTTGACAGACAAGTTTTCAACTCGCTACTTGTAAAGGGACCGGCGACCTTCGAGGCCCGGTGCGGGGAGATCGTTTCATGACCACGACGCGTCGTGCCATCCTCCAGGCCGGGCTTGCCCTGCCGTTCATGTCGATGCCGGGGCGCGCGCAGCGTGCGAGCGGTATCCTGCGCTACGGGCTTTCCGCCTTTCCGCCCAATCTTCAGCCCTGGGTCAGCACCGGGGCGTCGGCCGGCACGGTGAAGATGCTCACGCATCGCAGCCTCGTGTCCTATGACAGCAAGGGCGAGTTGCGAGGCGAGTTGGCCGAGTCCTGGTCGCGCGACAGCGATGGCGCCTGGGTCTTCAAGCTGCGGCAGGGCTGCGTCTTTCATAATGGCGAACCGGTCACGGCCGAGGACGTGAAGTGGTCGATCGAGCAGATCGCCGGCGAGAAGTCGACCGCCTATATGCGCACCCAGTTTCAGGGGATCGAGCGCATCGAGATTCCCGACCCGAAGACCATCCGGCTTGTCACCACGCTGCCGCAGGCGACGTTGCCGAGCTGGTTCGGCAACTACAACACTTTCGTGATCTGGCGGAAATCGGCGCCGAACGAGCCGGTCGGAGCAGGCCCCTTCAAACTGGCCGGACAGGAGCGCGGGACCTCGCTCGATCTCGTCGCCTTCGACAAGTTCTACAAGCCGGGTTTTCCGAAGGTGAAGGGCATCAAGTTCGTCGTCTATGCCGACGAGAACCTGCGCTTCGCCGCGCTGCAGTCCGGCGATGTCGACATGATCGAGTATGTGCCGTGGCAGTCGATGTCCGCGGTCGAGGCCGACTCCAGGCTGAAGCTCGATTCGGTCGAGGGGCCGTTCATGGACATCCTCTTCAACGGCACCAAGCCGCCCTTCAACGATCCCCGCGTGCGCCGGGCCATCGCCCATGCCGTGAAGCGCGACGATATCGTCAAGGCCGCCTTCTTCGGGCGCGGCAAGCCGCTCGAGGGCCTGCCGATCGTCGAAGGCACGCCCTGGTATGACAAGGAACTGGCGCATGGCTGGAATTATGATCCGGCCCGGGCAAAGGCGCTGCTCGCCGAGGCCGGGTTCGCCAACGGCTTCCAGTCGACGCTGCTCGCCACCTCGCAGTTCGGCATGCACAAGGATACGGCCGAGGTGGTGCAGCAGCATCTGGCCGCCGTCGGCATCCAGTGCGAGCTGCAGCTGCCGGATTGGTCGACCCGGGTGAGCCGCGGCACGCGCGGCCAGTACGACATGGCGATCCACGGCGTCTCGTCGGACAACAACGACCCTGATGGCCTTACCGTGGTCCTCGACACTTCGTTGTCGCCGACCCATGGCCGCTCTTTCAAGGTCGATGCTCCGCGCACGATTGCGGCACTCGCCAAGGGGCGTTCCGAGTTCGATCAGGCCAAGCGGGTCGAGATCTACAAGGAGATGCAGCGCGCGGCGCTCGAGGAGGTACCCCTGGTCGGCCTCGCCTGGCGCTCGCAAGGCTATGGCATGGACAAGAGCGTGATGGGCTTCACCAACCTGCCCGGCGCGCTCACCACCTCATCGGGCGCGACGCTCGAAGAGACCTATTTCGGATGAGCGTGACCTGGTTCGCGCGCCGCCTTGCGGTTTCGCTCGGCCTCGCCTGGGTCGTTGCAACGATCGTCTTTCTCGCCCTGCACATGGTGCCGGGCGACCCCGCCGAATTGCTGCTTTCGACGGGAGGGATCTCACCCGATCCAGCGGCTGTCGCGGAGTTGCGTGAAAAGCTTGGGCTCGAGCGGCCGCTGCTTGCGCAGTATGGCGCGTTCCTCGCCGGCCTCATGCAAGGCAATCTCGGGCATTCCCTGGTCGATGATTATCCGGTGCTGAGCGAGATCGCGCTGCGCCTGCCGCGCACGCTGGAGCTCATTCTTGCCGGCACCTTGATCGGTATCGCGGTCGGCGTGCCCTCCGGCGTCTATGCGGCCCTTCATCGGGGCGGGCGCTTCGATCGCATCGCTTCTGGCGTCACAGCGCTCCTGCTGGCCGTGCCGGTTTTCGTGGTGGGCACATTGCTCGTGCTGCTGATGGCGCAGACCCTGCGGCTGATGCCGGCCGGCGGGTTCGTGCCCTTCACACAGGACCCGGTCCAGCATCTCAAACTGCTTACGCTTCCGGCCATCGCAGTCGGCAAGGGGCTGGCCGCCATCCTGTTCCGGATGACGCGCGCCTCGATGCTGGATGCACTCGCCAATGACTATGTCCGCACCGCTCGCGCAAAGGGCCTCTCGCAGGCGCGCATCCTGGTCGTCCATGTGCTGCGCAATGCGCTCAACCCGGTGCTGACCGTACTCGGCCTGCAAATGGGAACCCTGCTGGGCGGCACCGTGCTCGTCGAATACGTCTTCAACTGGCCGGGCCTGTCGACGCCGCTGCTGCGGGCCGTCGAGGCGCGCGACTATCCGATGGTGGTCGGTATCATTCTTACCATCTCGGTTCTGTTCCTGTTGATCAACCTTGTGGTCGAGATTCTTCACGCGATCGTTGATCCGAGGGTGCAGGCGGGATGAAACGGCTCTGGCTTCCCGGCGCCTTTGTCGCGCTGATTATCTTCATCGCTCTCGCCGCTCCGTTTCTCGGCCTGCCGGATCCGGTCAGGCAGGACATTGCCCGGCGGCTCGCTGCGCCGAGCGCAGGCTCCTGGCTCGGCCGTGACGAATTCGGCCGCGATGTGCTGTCGCGCTTAATCTGGGGCGCGCGCACAAGTCTGGGCGTCGCCTTCGTCGCTGCCTTGGTTGCGGGAACAGTCGGCACCGCGATCGGCCTGATCGGGGGCTGGGGCAAGGGGCTTGGCGCGTTCCTGACGGTGCGCAGCGTCGAGATCATCATGTGCTTTCCGCCGGTGCTGCTCGCCCTGCTGGTCGTCACCTTGCTCGGGCCGGGCGCGGCGACGCTGGTCCTGGTCCTGTCGGTTCTCTATCTGCCGGGCTTCGCACGCGTGGCCTATGCCGAAGTGCTCGCGGTGCGGTCGCGCGAATATGTCGAGGCGGCGCGGGCGTTCGGCGCCACGCCCCGACGTATCCTGCTCCGCACCGTGCTTCCCAATATTGCCGGCCCGCTCCTGGTGCAGCTGTCCCTGACAGTGGCGGCCGCTGTCGTCATCGAAAGCGGCCTGTCGTTTCTCGGACTTGGCGTCGTTCCGCCGGCGCCCTCCTGGGGACTGATGATCAGGGGCGCGCGCGCTACGATGGAGCAGGCGCCGCTGCTGCTGCTCTGGCCCTGCGCGGCGCTGACGCTGACCATCCTCGCCATCAACCTGCTCTGCGATGCCCTGCGCGACGCGGTCGATCCCCGAACCGCCGACCGCTGAGAGGCAGAGCCTTCCCATGACGATCCTCACCGCGAACTCCCTCGCATATCCAGGATGAAGCCAATGGCCACCAAGACTACTCCCCTCGTTCACATGGGCACGATCACCGGCGGAGAGGCACGGGAGATCCTCGAAGAGAACCCCGTCATCCTGCTGCCGATGGGCAGCCATGAGGATCAGGGCCCGCACGCACCGATGGGCGACTATCTTCTCGCCGAGAAGATCGCCGAGCTCGCGGCCATCCGCGCCTCGGAGCGCGGCGTGCGCACGCTGGTTGCTCCCGTCCTGCCCTTCGGCGGCGCCGACTGGTTCGGTCCGATGGTCGGTGGCATTGCCATTTCGCAATCGACCTTGACGGCGGTGATCGCCGAGATGGTGGATTCACTGCATCGCAATGGCCTGACGCGCATCATCGTGATCAACGGCCATGGCGGCAATGTCGGCCCGATCTCCGACGTGGCGCGCGAGCTTTACCAGCGCGAGCAGATCGTCCTGCCGAGCCTTTATCTCTGGCGCATCGCCTACGGGCTGCTGCCGGGCATTCTCGGCGCGGAGAAGGCGGCTGCGGTCGCTGGACATGGTGCCGATCCGCTGACCAGCCTCGGGCTGCACCTGTTCCCGGAGCTGATGCGCAAGGACCTGATCCCGGCTGGCCAGCCGCTGAAGCGCGATCCCGTGCTCGACCTGCAGTTCACCGGGCTTGGCACGGCGAGCTTCGAGGGCGCCGAGGTGGCGATGCCCAATGAGTATGACGAGGTCTACAATCTTGGCGTCGCCAAGGGGGATCCGAAGCTGTGCTCGGCTGAAACGGGGGCTGCGCTCTCCGAGAAGCTCACCGAGATCTGCGCCCGTTTCGTGGCCCATTTCGCCAGCAAGGTCGACGGCTGAGCCTGCCCCGCTGATATCCCTACGGCGGCGCATGGGTCTCCAGCGCCGCCGCGCCATGACAAGCCGGTGGGCGCTGGCTACGACATTGCGGCTGCCTCGCATGCGGCCATGACAAGAGGGGAAGCTTCCATGCCGACACGTCGTCTTGTTCTTCAGACCGGGCTTGCGACCATCGCCGCTCCGGCTCTCGTCAGGGCCCAGGGGCTCAGCGGCTCGATCACGCTGATGTCCTATTCCGGGATCTTCCAGGACAACTACGTGAAGGCGGTGGTCGAGCCGTTCCAGCAGGCCTTTCCCGGCGTGAAGGTGAACTATGTGCCGGGCGGCACCTCGGCCCAGATGGTCGGCAGCGTCCGAGCCCAGAAGGCTGATCCGCAGGTCGATGTGGCAATCATGGATGTCACCACCTCCAGCATCGGCAATATCGAGGGACTGTTCGAGAAGCTGACGCCCTCCGAAGTTCCGTCGCTGAACGAACTCCATCCGGAGGCCCGCGCGGCCGGAGGCGATTACGGCCCGGCCGTGACCTTCGACCATCTCGTGCTCGTCTATGACACGCAGAATCTGAAGCCGCCGATCGAGAAGCTCGCCGATCTCTGGCGGCCGGACCTCAAGGGGCAGGTCGCGCTTGCGGCGCCGCCGAACATCCAGGGGCTCGCGCTCACCGCAATGGTCGAGAAGATGGAGGGCGGCGACTACCGCAAGTCGATCGATGCGGCGATCAAGAAGCTGCGCGCTCTCGCCCCTTCGGTGAATACGTTCGAGCCCAATCCCGATGGCTATTCGCTGATCCTGAACGGAGTGGTGAAAGTCGCGACCGGCTGGAACGCCCGTGCGCAGCTCTATGGCGACCAGACCGGCGGCAAGATCGCCGCGTTGCTGCCGCCTGAAGGATCGGTCTTCCAGATCAACACCATCAACCTCACTGCCGGCTCGAAGAACAGGGCCGCCGCGGTTGCCTTCGTCAATTTTGCGCTGGCGCAAGCTGCGCAGAAGGCTTTCACCGAGCGGATGTTCTATGCGCCGACAAACGCCAAGGCAGCGATCGACGCCAAGGCGCTGGCGCGCACCGCTGCCGCCCCGGAAAGCCGGGGCCGGATGATCGGCGTCGACTGGAACGAGGTTCTGAAGATGCGCGACCAGTGGAACAATCGCTGGCGGCGCGAAGTCATCGCTGCGGCAGGTCGCTGAGCCGGGATCGCAGCCTGCCATGAGCTATCTCGAACTCGCCGGCCTGCAGAAGCGCTACCGCGATTCCGTCGCCGTCGATGACGTCGCGCTTTCGGTCGAGAAGGGCGAGGCCGTCGCTCTCCTCGGCCCCTCCGGCTGCGGCAAAACCACGACGCTGCGCATGCTTGCCGGCCTGATCGATCCCGACGCGGGCTCGATCCGCCTCGACGGTGCCGAGATCACGCGCCAGCCGGCTCATAAGCGCAACATGGGCTATGTCTTCCAGTCCTATGCGCTGTTTCCGCATCTGAGCGTTGCCCGCAATGTGGGCTTCGGTCTCGAGGAAAGGCGCGTGCCGCGCCCTGAGACGTCGCGGCGCGTCGAAGAGGCGCTCGGCATGGTGCGCCTTGCCGGCCTCGAGGGCAGGCGCCCCCGCGAATTGTCAGGCGGTCAACAGCAGCGCGTGGCGCTGGCGCGGGCGCTCGTCATTCGCCCGTCCGTGCTGCTGCTCGACGAATCCCTGTCCAATCTCGACGCCAAGCTGCGTGACGCGATGCGCCACGAGATTCGCGACATCCAGCGTTCGCTCGGCATCACCACGCTCTTCGTCACGCACGATCAGGTCGAGGCGCTGACGATGTGCGATCGGATCGCGGTGATGAAGCGCGGGCGGATCGAACAGATCGGCACGCCGGAGGATATCTACGAGCGGCCCGCGACCCGCTTCGTCGCCGACTTCGTCGGGCGCGCCAATGTGCTGCCGGCCTTGCGAAATGAGGCGGGCGCCATCAGCGTCTGGGGAGTGACCTTGCCGGCCACCGCTCCGGCCGGCGGCGAGATCGACGTCTTCGTGCGGCCGCAGCGCATCCGGCTCGCCTCAACCGGTGAACCGTCCGGCGAGGGCATGGTTCGGCTGACCGGCCGGGTTCTGCGCAGCGTCTTCGTCGGAGATCATGTCGAGGTCATCGTCGAGGGGGCAGGGGGGCAGCTCAGCGTCGAGATGCAATCCGGCACGAAGCCGCCAGCGGCCGGGACCGAGGTCGCCGTGCTCTGGCAGGCCGGAGACACGCTGCTCTTCCCGCGCGAGGCAACATGACCGCCGGCTCGCGCCTGCCTTGGCTGGTCGTCCCGGCGGCGCTCCTTCTTCTCGCCGTCTATGTCTGGCCGACCCTTGGCCTGTTTCGCACCGCCTTCAACGAGGTCGGGCCGACGGGGGCGATGATCGAGGCCTGGTCGCTCAAGACGACCAGCGAAGTCCTCGCTGATTCCTTCACGATCGAGCTGACGCTCAACTCGCTCTGGCTCTCTCTGAGCGCGACACTGATCGCGCTGTGCATGGCCTATCCGGTCTCGCTGTTCCTGTTCCGGACGCAGTCGCGCTTTCGTGGCCTGCTGGCCGTGATCGCGATCATGCCGATGCTGGTCTCCGGCGTGGTGCGTGTTTTCGGCTGGCTCGCCATCCTGGGCGATCGTGGGCTCGTCAATTCCCTTGCTCAGTGGCTTGGGCTGATCTCGACGCCGATGCGCCTCGTCTTCAACTGGACGGGCGTCACCATCGGCCTCGCCGAGAGCATCATGCCCTACATGATCCTCGCGCTGCTCGCCGGTTTCGGCCGGCTTGACCGCACGCTGGAGGAGGCGGCGCGCAGCCTGGGCTGCACGCCGCTGCGCACGTTCCTGCGGGTGACCTTGCCGCTGAGCCTGCCGGCGCTCGCGCTCGCGGCGGGCCTGGGCTTCGTGCTCTCGATGTCGGCCTATATCACGCCAAAACTGCTCGGCGGCGGTCGGGTCTTCGTGCTGGCGACGGAGATCTTCGAGCAAGCGACGACGAACACCAATTGGCCGGTCGCCGCCGTACTGGCGATCTATACGCTCGTGCTGCTGCTGGCGCTGCTGGTGCTCTCCAATGTCGCGGCGCGGAGGCTGCAACGATGAATGGCGCCGGACCCGTCCTCTCGACGCTCGCAGGTATCGTCTACGCCCTGATCCTGGCGCCCATCGTTGTCGTCGTGGCACTCGCCTTCTCGGCGGACAATTTCATCCTGTTCCCTCCGTCCGGCTATTCGCTGCGCTGGTTCCAGCAACTCGCCGGCAACACACCGCTGCTGAATGCCGTCGTCCTCAGCGCTCAGATCGCCTGCGTGGTCACGGCGCTGTCGCTGCTGCTTGGCGTGCCGGCGKCGCTGGCGCTCGACAAGGGGCGGTTTCGCGGCCAGGAGGCGCTGAAGAACTTCTTTCTCGCACCGTTGCTGCTGCCCACCTTGATTGTCGGCCTCGCGCTTCTGCTGTTCTTCACCCCGCTCAGGCTGACTGCGACCTTGCCCGGGCTTGTGCTCGGCCACATGACCGTGACCCTGCCTTTCGTGATCCGGATGATGACGACGGCGTTCTCGACGCTGCCGGATGATATCGAAGCGGCTGCCGCGACGCTGGGCGCGAAGCCCTGGCGGGTGATCTGGCGCGTGACGCTGCCGCTTGCCACGCCCGGCCTGATTGCCTGCGGTGCCCTGTCCTTCCTGCTGTCCTTCGACGAGACCGTGATCTCGCTCTTCCTCTCCGGTCCGCGCGCTTCGACGCTGCCGGTCGAGATGGTGCGCTATGTCGAAGGACGCACCGATCCGCTCGTCGCGGCCCTGTCGGTGATCCTGATCGTCGCGACCCTCATCATCGTCGTTCTGGTCGAACGTCTCGTCGGCGTCGCGCGCGCCGTCGGCCAATAGGAGAGAACCATGCCCGACTACCGCATCGAACCCATGCCGCAGCAGATCTCGCCGGCCCTTGCCGAGAAGCTCAGCCGCGTCGAAACCGCCACCATCGGCCATTCCCAGCACTGGGGATTCATGGACCGCGGCATCCAGCCCTTGCTGCGCAACAAGCGTATCGCCGGCGCAGCCGTGACGCTTGCCATTCCCGGGCAGGATTCGACGCTGCTGCACCACGCGCTCGGGCTTCTGCGCCCCGGCGACATCCTCGTGGTCGATCGACTCGGCGATGACAAGCATGCCTGCTGGGGCGGCGGCGTCACCGTGGCGGCCAAGGCGGCCGGCGCGATGGGCGGCATCGTCGATGGCCCCTGCACGGATCTGACCGAGATCGAAGACAGCGATTTCCCGATGTGGTGCCGCGGCATGTCGCCGATCACGACCCGGCTCTACAATCTCGGCGGCACGCTGAACCTGCCGATCTCCTGCGGCAATGTCGCGGTAAGGGCCGGGGACATCATCCTCGCGGACGAGTCCGGCGTGCTGGTGCTGCCGGCAGGAGAGGCCGAGGCGATTGCCGACGCGGCGCTGGCCCGGCAGGAGCGTGGCGAGCGCACTCAGGCGCGCGTCAAGGCCGGCGAGAAGCTTGGCGACATCTCCGGCGCCACCAAGATGGTGCTCGAGGCGCTGAAGCAGAACGGCTGAGGACAGACACGATGAACGCCCAGCTGCGCGGCCCGCGCGTCGCCAATTTCACCTGCGAGAAGCTGTCGGCCACCGGCTCGCGCGGCATGGTCGTCACCAATCATCCGCTCGCCTCGGCCGCGGGATCGCACATGCTGCTCGCGGGCGGCAATGCCATCGATGCGGCCATCGCCTCGCTGTTCGCGCTCACCGTCGTCGAACCGATGATGGTCGGCGTGCTCGGCGGCGGCGTTGCCCATATCCGGCTGGCTGACGGTCGTCATCTCGTGCTTGACGGTTTGTCGACCGCGCCGGGCAAGGCCAGTGCCGACATGTATGAGGCGCTGTCGCACGAGGTCGGCAAGGCGCGAGATACGCGTGACCGCGAGAACCTCGTCGGCCCCAAGGCCGTCGCGGTTCCCGGTGCGCTCGTCGGCTGGTGCGAGGCATTGGCGCGCTTCGGCACGCTGCCGCTCGCCGATGTGCTCCAACCTGCGATCCGGCTGGCCGAACGCGGGTTCGTGGTCAGCCCCTATCTCTCCGATTGCATCGCGGATTGCGCGCCGGATCTCGCACGCGATCCGGGCCTTGCAAAACTGTTCCTGCCCGGCGGAAAGGCGCTGCCGGCGGGGGAGCGGCTGGTTCAGGGCGATTATGCCGCGAGCCTGCGGCTGATCGCCGAAACCGGCCCCTCGGCGCTCTATGATGGCCCGCTCGGCGCGGCGCTAACCTCCTTCATGGCGGCCAATGGCGGGCTGATCGACCAGGCCGACCTCGCCGCCTTCAAGGTAATCGAGCGCGAGCCGGTTCGGGGTCGCTATCGCGGCTTCGAGATCCTCGGTCCGCCGCCGCCATCCTCGTCCGGCGTCCATATCGTGCAGATGCTGAACATCCTCGAGGGCTACGATATCGGTGCGCTCGGCTTCGGCTCGAGCGATGCCGTGCATCTCGTTGCCGAGGCCCTGAAGATCGCCTTCGCCGACCGGGCGGTGGCGACTGCGGACCCGGCCTTCGTCAAGGTGCCGATCGAGCGTCTGACGGCCAAGTCCTACGCCGATGAGCGCCGCGCCGATATCGACATGGCCCATACCAAGGCCTGGGCGGCCGGTCTCAGCGCCGGGGAATCCGCGAACACCACTCATGTCACCGTAGCGGATGCGGCTGGCAATGTGGTTGCGACCACCCAGACGATCAACGGCCTGTTCGGCGCCTGCACCCAGATCCCCGGCACCGGGATGCTGACCAACAACTATATGTATAATTTCGATCCACATCCCGGCCGCGCGCTCTCGATCGCGCCAGGCAAGCGGGTCTTCACTTCGATGGCGCCGATGATGGTCCTGCGCGATGGCAAGCTTGCCTTCGCGCTCGGCCTGCCCGGCGGCCTGCGCATCTTCCCCTCGGCACTGCAGGCGATCGTCAACCTGATCGACCACGGCATGAGCCTGCAGGAGGCCGTCGAGGCGCCGCGTGTCTGGACGGAGGGTGGAGCCCTCGAACTCGAGAGCGCGATCCCGGATTCGGTCGCCAGCGAACTGACTGCGCGCGGCCATCAGATCGCACGCGTGCAGCGTGTCGCCGGCGGCATGAATGCCATCGGCTTCAATTCCGACGGAACGCTCACCGGCGCCGCCTGCTGGCGCGCCGATGGCACGCCCGTCGCGATCTCCGGCGGGCTGGCGCGCGCCGGCGTCCGCTTCACCATTGCCTGATTTCGTTCAAGCCAATCGGACCATCATCATGTCAGAAACCATCGTCGTCCTCGATCCCATGGCGCCTGAACGCGCCGACAAGCTCAGGGCGCTCCTGCCGCCGGGTTTCGTCCTCACGCATGGCACGGCGCGCGGCGACGACCACATGAAGGAAATCATCGCGGAGGCCGAATACGCGATCGCGGGACAGGTCGGCGTCAATGCCGAGGTGCTGAAGGCGGCGAAGAAGCTCAAGCTGCTCCACAAATGGGGCGTCGGGGTCGATAATCTCGACACCCAGACCGCCAAGCAGCTTGGCATCAAGGTTGCCCGCACCACGGGCAGCAATGCCGTGCCGGTCGCCGAGTTCACGCTCGGGCTGATGCTTTCGGCCCTGCGTCATATTTCCTTCGGCCATGCCGAGTTGAAGAAGGGGGACTGGCGTGGCGGGCGCTTGCCGGGCGACACCTTCACCCTGTCCGGCAAGACGGTTGGCATCGTCGGCTTTGGCGCCATCGGCCAGAATGTCGCGAAGCTGCTGAAGGGCTTTGGCTGTACGATCCTGTATTCGAAGCGCCAGCCGCTCTCCGCCGCAGAGGAAGTCGAGCTTGGCGCGAAGCACGCTTCGCTGGCAGAACTGCTGGCGAAGTCCGACGTCGTCTCGCTGCATTGCCCCCTGACGCCGGAGACGGCGAACATGATCGACAAGTCTGCCTTCGCTGCGATGAAGAAGACGGCGGTGCTTATCAACGTGGCGCGCGGCGGCGTCGTCGCCGAGAACGACCTGATCGAGGCCTTGCGCGCGAAGGAGATTGCCGGCGCCGCGATGGACGTCTTCGAGATCGAGCCGCTGCCGGCTGACAGCCCCCTGCTCGGGCTCGACAATCTGGTGGTGACGCCGCATCTGGCGGCGATCGCATCCGACAATTTCGCCCCGACGGTGAAGCGGATGTTCGACAACATCGCCCGTGTCTCGCGCGGCGAGCCCGTGCCCGAGCGCGACAGCGTCGTCTGAGCCCGCGCGGGGCTGGAACAGGGAAGGCGGACATGACGAAACGCCTCGGCATCGGCTTGATCGCCCATGACCGCAAGAAGCCCGATCTTGCGGCCTGGGTGACGCGAAACATCCAGGTTCTGAGCGCGCATCGGCTTGTGGCCACGGCGACGACGGGTTCTGTGCTGAAGCAGAGCCACCCCGATGTCAGTGTCGAGACAGTGAAGAGTGGCCCGCTCGGCGGCGATCAGCAGATCGGAGCGATGATCGCCGAGGGGAAGATCGACGTGCTGATCTTCTTCCCCGATCCGCTTGCCGCCATGCCCCATGACGTGGACGTCAAGGCGCTGCTTCGCCTCGTTCTGGTCTACGATATCCCGGCCGCGTTCAGCCCAAGCACGGCCGACGCATTGATCATGTCGGACGTGTTCTCTCCCGCACGGCGGCGGTAGTCGGCTTCGGGTTCGCCCATCTCGCGATGGTCAGCGCCTTCGACACGCGCTCCATGTAGAGAAACAGCACCGGCGTGATGAAGAGCGTCAGCACCTGCGAGATCAGCAGTCCGCCGACCACCGCGATGCCGAGAGGTTGACGCAGCTCGGCGCTGGCGCCGGCGCCGAGTGCGATCGGCAAGGTGCCCATCAGCGCCGCCAGCGTCGTCATCAGGATCGGGCGGAAGCGCATCAGACAGGCGCGGTGGATCGCATCCTGAGAGGGCACGCCCTCGCGTTGCAGCACGAGCGCGACATCGATCATCATGATCGCGTTCTTCTTGACGATGCCGATCAGCATCAGCATGCCGATGATCGCGATCACCGACAGGTCGAGGCCGAAGAGACGCAGCGCGGCCAGGGCGCCGATGGCCGCCGATGGCAGGCCGGTCAGGATCGTCAGCGGATGGATGAAGCTCTCATAGAGGATGCCGAGCACGATATAGATCGTCAGGATCGCGCCGGCGATCAGCAGGCCCTGGTTGGCGAGCGAATCCTGGAAGGTCTTGGCGGTGCCGGCAAGCGTCGTCGAGAGCGTCGTCGGTAACCCAAGCTCCGTCTTGATGGTGTTGATCCTGGTCACGCTGTCGCCGAGCGCGACGCCCGCAGGGAGGTTGTAGGAAATGGTCACCGCCGGAAGCTGGCCGAGCTGGTTCACCGTCAGCTGCCCCGCCGTGCGCTCGACGCGGGTGAAGGAGCCGAGCGGGACAAGCAGGCCATTGCTGGCGCGCACGCGGATCGCGTCGAGCTTGTCGGCCGTCCAGCCAAGAGCGGGGTCGAACTCGACAACCACCTCATAGCTGTCTCCGGTGGTGAAGATGGTCGAGACCTGACGAACGCCAAAGCCGGAATACAGCGTCGAGCGCAGGGTGTCGGCGCCGATCTGCAGTGAGTTTGCCTTGTCGCGGTCGATGACCAGGGTCGCTTGCAGGGCGTTGTTCTGGAGATCGGTGGTGACGTCGGTGAAGGTCGCGCGATCCTGGCTCATCGCATCGGCGAGCTTCAGCGCCCAATCGTTCATCTGCGTCTGGTCGAGGCCTTGCACCACGAGCTGATATTGGCTCTTGGAGGCGCGCGCGCCGATATTGAGGTTCTGAACCGGTGTCATGAAGGCGTTGATGCCGGCGACCTGTGCGAGCTGCCTGCGCAGGTCGGAGAGCACGGTCTGCAGCGCAGGACGTTCGGTTCTCGGCTTCAACTCGACGAAGAGGCGCCCGGCATTGAGCGCGCCGCTGCCGCCACCGCCGCCTCCGCCTCCGACTGAGGACGCGACATGGCTGACATAGGGCGAGTTGCGGAAGACGTCGGCAACCTCCTTCTGCAGCCTTTGCATCGCGGGGAATGAGATATCCTGCCTCGCTTCCGTCGCGACCTGGAGCTGACCTATATCCTCTTGCGGGAAGAAACCTTTGGGCGCGGTCTGGAAGAGCCAGACCGTGCCGATCACTGTTGCGAAGAAGGCAGCAAGCATCAGCGGCTGCACACGCAGACAGAGAGTCAGCGCGCGGTCATAGCCGCGGAGCACGCTCTCAAAGCCGCGTTCGAGCACATGGCCAAGGCCGTGCTCGGGAGCGTGCTGGTCGGCGTTGGTCAACAGCCGCGAGCAGAGCATCGGCGTCAGTGTCAGGGACACGAAGGCCGAGGCGAGGATCGCGACGGTGACGACCACCGCGAACTCGTTGAAGATCCGGCCAATGACACCACCCATCAACAGCACGGGGATGAAGACCGCGACAAGCGAGAGCGAGATCGAGATGATGGTGAAGCCGATTTCGCGCGAGCCCTTGAGAGCTGCGTCAAAGGCTGAGAGCCCATCCTCTTCCATGTGCCGCACGATGTTCTCGAGCATGACGATGGCGTCGTCGACGACGAGGCCGACCGAGAGCGTCAGGCCAAGCAGCGAGATGTTGTCGATGGAGAAGCCGAGCACATACATCGCCGCGAGCGTTGATATGATCGAGATCGGCACGGCAACTGCCGGGATCAGGGTCGCGGTGAGCCTTCTCAGGAAGACGAAGATCACCATGATGACCAGAACGATGGTCAGCCCCAGCGTGAACTGAACATCCTCGACCGCGGCGCGGATCGAGGTCGAGCGGTCATTGAGCTGCGCCAGTTGCGCTGCCGCCGGCAACTGCTCGCGGAACGCCGGCAGCATGGCCTTGACCCTGTCGACGACGTCGACGGTGTTGGCATCGGGCTGGCGCTGCACTGCGAGCACGACGGCCGGCATGCCGTCATAGGTGCTGGCTGTCTGCGTATTCTCGACCGAGTCGATCACCTTCGCGACATCGCCGAGGCGCACGGGCTTGCCGTTGCGCGTGGCGATGATGACATCGGCGAACTGGGCTGCATTTGCGAGCTGTGTGCTGGCCTGGATCGTCAGCTGCTGCCGGTCGTTCTGCACCGTGCCGACCGGAGAATTGTCGTTGGCGGAGGTGATCGCATTCTGCAAGGTGTCGACGCCGATGCCGCGAGCCGCCAGCGCGGTCGGGTCGATGCGGATGCGCACCGCATATTTCTGGCTGCCGAAGATCAGGACCTGCGCAACGCCGTCGACAGTCGACAGGGCAGGCGAGATCACCTGCTGTGCGAAAGCATCGAGTTGCGAGAGCGGGATGATATCGCTCTTCAGCGCGAGCAGGATGATCGGCGCGTCGGCCGGGTTCACCTTGCGATAGCTCGGCGGCGCGGTCATCTCGATCGGCAGCTGCTTCTGGGCGCGCGCAATCGCGGCCTGCACATCGGCGGCGGCGGCATCGATGTTGCGATTGAGTACGAACTGGATGGCAATCGAGGTTGCGCCCTGGGAATTTGTCGTCGCAATGCTGTCGATGCCGGCGATCGTGGCGAACTGTTTGATCAAGGGCGTCGCGACCGAGGTCGCCATGGTGTCGGGAGAGGCGCCGGGCAGTTGCGCCGAGACGTTCACCACCGGGAATTCGGCGCGGGGCAGGGCCGCGACCGGCAGGAAGCGATAGGCGAAGAGCCCTGCGAGGACCAGCGAGACCGACATCAGGATGGTCGCCACGGGGTGGCGGATGCAGAAGCCAGAGATGCTCATGACCGACCTCCGTCGGCGATGGTCTCCTTGCCTGCCGCGGGCTTGGTATCCGCTCCGGGGGGAGCGCGCTCGCGGACGCGGGTTCCGGGCTTGAGCCGCATCTGGCCGTCGACGACCACGCGCTCGCCTGCCGCAACACCGTCCGTGATCACCGTCCTGTCGCCATCGACGAGGGCGATGCTGACCTGCCTCAGCTCGGTCGTGTCGTCCGGCTTGATGACATAGACATAGGAGCCCTTCTGCCCCACCTGCACGGCGACCGTCGGAATGATCGTGGCATTGTCGAGCCTGTCGGCCTCGACTGCGACATCGACATACTGGCCTGGCCAGAGCGAGAGGTCGGCATTGGCGAAAGCAGCCTTGGCCGCGATGGTGCCGGAAGCGATGTCCACACTGGAATCGACGAAGGTGAGGGTTCCTTCTGCCGGCGGGCGCGGCGAGTCGGCGGGTTTCGCGGTGACCTTGAGAACCTTGCCGGCCGTGAGCGCCGCTTGCAGCATGGGTACCTCGCGTTCGGGCAAGGTGAAGGCGACGCGGATCGGCTTGACCTGCGTGATCGTGACGAGGCCCGGGCCCGCGCTGTTGGCGCTGACGAGATTGCCCGGCGTGACCAGCACGGCGCCCGCTCGTCCATCGATCGGTGAGGTGATCTTGCTATAGCTCAGCTTGAGCATGTCTGACTCAAGCGCTGCCTTGTCCGCCAGGATCGTCGCGGCTGCCGTCTTCTCATCGGCAATACCCTGGTCCACGGATTGCTGCGTGCCGGCGTTCTTCGCCAGCAATTGCTGGAAGCGGGCAAGGTCGGCCTGGGCACGGTCATGGGTCGCCTGGTCGCGGGCGAGAGCAGCCTGATCCCTGGCAATCTGAGTGCGCAGATCGCGGTCGTCGAGTGTGAAGAGCAGGTCGCCGGCCCTAACGAATTGCCCGTCCTTGACGTGCTGCTCCATGATCTGGCTGTCGAGCCGCGATTTGACGGTGACGATCGCAGGGGATTCGACGAAGCCGATAGCCCGCTTATGTACGGGGACGTCGTCCGTTGTCGCCTTGGCGGTCACGACCGAAACGGGTGCTTCGCTGCGCGTCGTGGTGGCGCGGGAGCCGCCGTCCTTGCCCTGGTTTGCGCTTGGGAGCTTCAGCCACAGGCCGGCGCCGACGGCGCCCACGGCGAGAATGGCGATCACCCAGAGTGATTTTGAGCCTTTCATCGAGCCTACTCCGCGCAACTCAAAGGGCGCTGCCAGCAGGCACGCGACGCGCGGCTGGCTTCGTCTCGGCGCGCTCCGGGGCTCCGTGCCTCAGCCTGTCCCGGACAGATGCGAGTGTCGCGAGGGTCGTCGAGAGAGAAGGTTCGTCGATACTGTCGAGTACCTCGCCGGCGATCTCTGCGCGCAGCGCATCGAGATCGTCAACGAGCTTTCGACCCGCAGAGGTCAGGTGCAGGAGCCGTGCGCGTCGGTCCTGGGGATCAAGGCGGCGCTCGACGAGTTCCTGGCCTTCCAGCCGGTCAAGCAGGCGCGTCAACGAGATCGGTTGCAGCTCGAGCATCTCGGCGAGCGTGGCCTGATTGAGACCTTCCGCGCGGCGCAGACGAGCCAGCACGCTCCATTGCGCGCGGGTCGTGCCATTTTCCCGTGCGCGCTGGTCGACATAGCTGCGCAGTTGTCGGGAGGTCTCGAGAAGCTGGAAAACGAGTTCGCGCTTGAGTGGGCGCCGCATGCTCAGGCCTCCATATCATAAGCTAGCTCATGGTATGGAGGCGATTGCGGCATTTCGGCGTTGCGGTGGTGGAGATTTGAAGTCGAAGCCGATGTCAGGATGCAGGGTGAGGAGGCTGCGGCACCCGGGCCGGCTTCGACTGCCCGACATGACACGCCAGTTCCGAGAAGGAGAGCGGGGAGTCCCCGGTATTCCTCAAGGCGGCGCTCAGAAAGCGCACGGGGAATGTGACGGCGTCGGCATTGCTCTCCCGGAGTTGGCCCATGCGTCTGTGGTCGGAGCGGAGGCTCGTTTCCGCACGGTCCAGCGCCCACTCGACCTCGGCTTCCTCGACAAGTCCCTTGCGAACCAGCAGGCGCGTGAGTTCGGCTACGGCGACAAGCAGGCCTTCTAGCTGCAGGTTGGCTGTATTCATCGCGAACTCCCATCTGGACCGTGGGCTGCGAGGCCGGCGGCGGCCGCCACCTCAAGTCTGGTCAAAACCCGCCTATGCCTGGTGGCAAGGCTCGGACAGCGCAGACGATCCTACGCTCAACTCTGGCCGGGGCGAAGCAGCAAGCAGGATGCAGCGCGAGCCTTCGTAACGAAGGGCGCCTTTCACACCAAAGAGCAGACAAGAATTCAGCTCGAGGCTTCGATGCCTGCGATGGTGATCAGCCCAGCCAAGGCTAGCCCTGACCAGACAAACTCAGCGAAAAATCCGTGGGTGGGAATACTCCCGGTGAGGACCGAAACGATGCCTCCGCAAAGGACGACTGCCGAGGCGAACACCACGCCATTCATGACCGCAACCTCCCGCATTTCGCCGCAAACGCCGCAGCGACGCAAAGGTTCCGCCTGCTGTCGGAATTTTTCTCGCGGCGGCCGGAGAAGAACCCGGGCGGAGCGTCAGAGGAAGGAAGGGCAAGTTCACGTTCGTTCGGCATGACGGATTCTTGTGCGGTGATCGTGCGGCAGATTTGGGTTTTTGGGCTGCATTCCCCAACGGCAAACGGCAATGGAGAATTGGTTGCTCGTATCTAGAGGCTGTTCGTAAAGAATCTTCCAAATCGATCGTTCGTTTAAACAGACAATTCTATTGACCGGGGCCGGTCCAAGCTCGATGCTTTCTGCACGATATCAGGCGGTCTTCGTAAGCGGCGAAGGCTCGCTCGGCCAGTCGTGAGAGCGTTATCGCGGACGTTCCCTGCCCGAACGTTCGCAATTCTGCGGCGAACCTGCCTCAGTGCTTTGGTGTCATACTTCTCAATACTGCCTCACGGACATCCGGATCATGCCGACGACTGCCAATGACCGCGCCGCTGACCATGCGATCGATCCACTCTTTCTCGAACGCTGGTCGCCTCGTGCATTCAGTGACGATGAGATCAGCGAAGCCGAGTTGCTCTCTCTGTTCGAAGCCGCGCGCTGGGCGCCATCCTCGTACAATTCCCAGCCCTGGCGTTTCATCTATGCCCGGCGTGCCTCCGCCCATTGGCATCGGCTGCTAGGCCTGCTGAATGCGTTCAATGCGTCATGGGCCAAGGACTCGGCGGCACTCGTCGTGATCGTCTCGAAGTCGACGCTTGCCGTTCCGGGCAAGGTCGAGGAAATCGCCTCCCACACTCATTCCTTCGATGCCGGTGCGGCCTGGGCCCATCTCGCATTGCAGGCGACCCGCTCGGGTTGGCAGGCGCATGGCATGGCGGGGCTCGATCTTGAGCGGGCTGCGGTGGAGTTGAATGTTCCCGGCGGCTATCGGGTCGAGGCGGCCGTCGCCATCGGCAAGGTGGGCGACAAGGCGCAATTGCCCGAGGCACTGCAGGCCCGCGAGGTTCCGAGCCAGCGCAATCCGCTTTCGGCCAGTGTCTTCGAAGGCGCCTTCCCGGCTGGCTGAGGGGACGAGATGAGCGGTCTTCATTCGCCTGGCCGCCTTCGCGTCGGGGTCCATGCCAACAACCTGCATCTGCGCCTTGCGCGGCTGCTCGCGGAGAGGGAGGGCGATCAGCGCTGGGCGTTCGTCGACTATGCCGATGGCCGCGCGACCGGAGAACTGCTCGCCGGCGGCGAGATCGAACTCGGCGGCACCGGCTCGACGCCCCCGCTGACCGCGCAGGATCTGGGGCTCGAGGTGGTCTATCTCGCGGCCTCTCAACCGCGCCCGGCCAATGGTGCCATCCTGAGGCGGAAGGACGAGGCTGAGGTCGCATTGGCAGGCCTCAAAGGCTGCCGGATCGCCCTCGTCGAGGGCTCGTTCCATACCTATCTGCTGGCGCATCTCGCCGAACGGGCTGGCCTGGGCCTTGCGGATTTCAACCGCATCGATCTTTCGCCAGTGGCTTCGGCAAGGGCTCTGCGGCAGGGCGAGGTCGCGGCCTGGATCGCGATGGATCCTCACCTGCCTGTGGAGCTGGATCGAGGCGGGCTTGTCGCCATGGCGGATACGCGAGGCGTCATCCCAAATCGCTCTCTGTTCTGGACGCATCGTCCGGTCCTCGATCGGCGGCCGAACCAGATCGCCGCCTTCCACAAGCACATCGCGCGCATCGCGAGCTTCGTTGAGGACCATGCAGAAGCGGCTGCTCGCCAGCTCTCGGCATCGGGGGATGTCGATGAAGCGCAATGGCTCGCCGTTCTGCGCTCGCGCGATTGGCGCATCTCTGCGATCGACGCCGCCGTTCTGGCCGAACAGGAGCAGGAGGCCGCCTGCCTCGTCCGCCATGGCATTCTTCGGCGAGCGCTCGGCCTCTCCCGGTTCGAAGACGCCGCCGCTTCGGCTTAAGCATCACTGCAAATCATGAGACAAAGCCTATGAATGTGCTCTGGTATCTGACCGCCCCTGACGGCCGCTATCCCTGGAAGAAGGACGGCGCCCGCAAGATGGATCATGCCTATCTGCAGCAATTGGCGCGGGCCTATGATCATCTCGGCTTCACTGGCGCGCTGCTGGCGACCGGTGCGCATGACGTCTGGGTTCTCGGCGCATCGCTGCTGCCCTTCACCGAGCGAATGCGCTTCCTGACGGCGATCCACCCCGGGCTGATCCCGCCGGTGCTGCTGGCCAAGATGGCCGCGACCTTCCAGGAATTCTCCAAGGGGCGGTTGCTGCTCAACATCGTCTCGGGCGACGCCAAGATGCTCGGCGCCTATGGCATGCTGCTGCCCCATGACGAGCGCTACGTGATGGCCGACGAATATCTCACTGTGTTCCGGCGCATCCTCGCCGGCGAAACGGTGACCTTCAAGGGACGCCATGTCGAGACGATCGAGGCCAAGCTCGCTCTCTCGGGTGCTGATCCGATCGTGCAGCCCGATCTCTGGTTCGGGGGCTCTTCCGAGGCTGCGATCGAGGTCGCTGCCAAGCATGTCGATACCTATCTGTCCTGGGGCGAAACCCCGGACGAGATGGCTGCAAAGGTCGGGCATGTGCGGGCGCGCGCCGCGGCCCATGGCCGCGAGTTGAACTATGGCATCCGGCTCTATGTGGTCGTCCGCGAGACCGACGAGGAGGCCTGGGCGGCGGCTCAGGATCTCCATGATCAGATGGACGACGCCGCCATCGCGGCCAATGCCCGTTTCGTGGCCGGCACGGATTCAGTCGGGCAACAGAAGATGACGGCACTGCATGGCGGGTTGAAGCCCAAATTCGCGCGTGACCTCGAGATTGCGCCAGGACTTTGGGCTGGGTTGGGGCTCGTGCGTCCCGGGCCCGGCACTGCAATCGTCGGCTCGCCCGAGACCGTGATCCGGACGTTGCGCGCCTATCAGGCGGCGGGCATCGAGACCTTCATTCTGTCCGGCATGCCGCTGCTCGAGGAAGCCTACCGCTTCGCCGAACTGGTCTTGCCGCATCTCGACGTGGCAAGAACTCCCCGGGCGGGCTCGGCCTTCACCTGGTCCAACCTGTTCGACCGCGACCTCTCAGCGAAAGCCGCAGGCTAAGTCATGATCCTCGACGAACGCACCTATGCCATCAAGCCCGCCCATGTGCGCGATTATCTCGACCTCTATGTCCGCGAAGGCATGGAACTGCAGGTCTCGCATCTCGGCCATCTGATCGGCTGGTTCACCACCGATACCGGCGTGGTCAACGAGGTCGTGCATATGTGGCGCTTCGAGGATGCCGGCGACCGCGAACGTCGGCGTGCCGCAATGGAAGCCGACCCTGCCTGGCAGGCCTTTCGCGCCAAGGCTGCGCCCTATGTTCTCGAGATGCGAAGCCGTATCCTGCGGCCGACCGCCTTTTCGCCCCTGCGCTAAGCTCCTGGCGAACGCGTGATGACAACCTTGGCTGATGTGAGGGCGGAAACGCCCGGGCTTTTGCGTCGCCCTGCCGCGCGCGCGCTGTCGCGCCTCGTCTCGGTCCTCGAGATTGCGGGCGCGGCGTTGCTCGCGATCCTGTTCAGCGTGGTCATTGCGGCTGTCATTCGTCGGTATGTCTTCGGCGGCGGCTTCGTCTGGTCGGACGAGTTGGCGATCTGGCTTCATGCCGCGCTGATCGCCATCGGAGCGCCGCTTGCCGCGACCAGCGCGCTTGCCATGCGGCTCGATGTCATCGTCAGGCTGTTGCCGGCCTCGGGACAGCGAGGGGCGGCGATCCTGGCCGATGGTTTTGCCGTGCATGGCTCACTCGTGCTCGCGCTTGGCGGCGCCGGGGTCGCGGCGCAGGTCGGCGGCGTCTCGACCGTGCTGGGCTTGCCGGAGTCGCTGCGCTTCGGCGTCTTCGCGATCGGGGGCGGACTGACGCTGCTGGTCGTTCTGGCTCGCGCTGCTTTGGACCGCTCCTGGCTCTCGGCAGCGCTTTCGCTTGCGGTCGGGACCGGCTCCTACCTGCTGGCGCAGCAGGTCACCGGGCTCTTCGTCGAGCCACCGAGCCTCATCGCCGCCGGATTTGCCGGGCTTGGCCTGATCCTGGGCGCGCCTCTGCCATTCGCGCTGCTGGCCGGCGTCTCGCTGACAGGGGCCTTTGGCGGGCTGCTTCCCGAGCCAGCGATCGTGCAGAACACGGTCTCCGGGATCAGCAAGTTCCTGCTGCTCGCGGTGCCCTTTTTCCTGTTAGCGGGCGAGTTGCTGACCGAAGGCGGCCTTGCGGAACGGCTCGTGCGCTTTGCCGGCGCGCTCGTCGGGCACCTGCGGGCGGGCCTCGCCCAGACGGCGCTCGTCGCGAGCGTCCTGTTCTCAGGGGCGTCGGGTTCTTCGGTGGCGAATGCCGCCTTCGGGGCCAAGGTGATGGCGCCGACGCTGATCGCCCGTGGTTATCCGCCGGCGCAGGCTGGCGCGATCGTCGCCGGCGTCTCGATGCTGGACAATATCATCCCGCCCTCGATCGCGTTCCTGCTGCTGGCGACTGCGACAAACCTTTCGGTCGGCTCGCTTCTGGTTGGCGGTTTTATCGCTGGTGGGGTGTTGGCGCTGGCTCTCGCCATCGGCATTCATCTCAGCGTGCGCAATGTCGTCGACGCTGCGCCGAAGGCGACCGGTGTCGAGCGCGTGCGAAGCTTTGTCGGGGCGCTGCCCGCGATCGGACTCGGGATCGTCGTGGTGGTCGGCATCCGCTTCGGCGTGGTGACCGTGACGGAAGCGTCTGCGCTCGCGGTGGCCTATTCGTTGGTGACCTGCCTCGCGCTACGGAGCTTGAATGGTCGCACCGTCTTCGCCGCCTTGCGGAAATCGGCGACGGAGGCAGCGGCCGTCGGCCTGCTCATCGGAGCCTCCGCGCCGTTTGCCTTCATGCTCGCGGTCGACCGGGTCTCGGACCAGATGGCAGCCCTGGTGACCGCTCTCGGCGCCGGTCCCTATGCGGTGATCCTGCTCGCCAATCTCGTGCTGCTGGCGGCGGGGCTCTTCCTCGATATCGGCGCTGCGATCCTGCTGCTCGGTCCGCTGCTGTTGCCGGTCGCCGTCGCGGCCGGACTGGACCCGATCCAGTTCGGCGTCATCCTCGTCGTCAACCTGATGATCCACGGGCTGACGCCGCCGCTCGGCATCCTCGTCTATGTCGTCAGCGGCATCTTGCGCATTCCCGCGGGCTCGGTCTTCCGCGCTGTGCTGCCCTTGCTCGGCTCGCTGCTGGTGGCGCTCGCCGTTCTCTCGCTCGGTGCAGCCGTCTGGCCGTCGCTCCCGCTTTCCATCAAGGAGTTCTTCTGATGTCGTTGACCCGCCGCCAAGTCGCCGCAGGCCTGCTTGCCGCGCCCGCGCTCCTCTCGGCTCGTGCGGTCCATGCCGCTGGCCGGCCGGTGACCGTCGCCTCGCTCTTCGGCGAGGACAAGCCAGAGACGAAGATCTGGCGCAGGATCGCGGAGACGCTGAACAGGACCGCGCCCGGCCGCTTCGATCTGCGCATCGTCGGCAACGCGGCACTCGGCGGCGAGAAGGAGGTCGCGGAAGGGATCAGGCTCGGTTCGGTCCAGGCCTCGCTTTCGACGATCTCGGCGCTCTCCTCCTGGGTGCCGGACGGCCAGATCCTCGATCTGCCCTTCCTGTTCCGCGATCGTGGCCATCTCAAGCGCGTGCTTGATGGTGCGCTTGGCGCCGAACTCAAGGCGAAATACGAGGCGCAGGGTTTTGTCGTGCTCGGCTTCATCAATTACGGCGCGCGCCACCTGTTGGCGAAGGAGCCGTTGACGACGCCTGAATCGGTCAAGGGCAAGCGCATCCGCGTAATCCAGAGCCCGCTTCATACCGAGCTCTGGTCGGGACTCGGCGCCTATCCGACGCCGATTCCGATCCCCGAAACCTATAACGCGCTGAAAACCGGCGTCGTCGATGCCATGGACCTCACCAAATCGGCCTATGTCGGCTTCAAGCTGCACGAGGTCGTGCCCTATCTGATCGAGACCGGGCATATCTGGGCGAGCGGCGTCGTCTATGTCTCGGCGTCCTTCTGGAAGGGGCTTACGGCGGAGGATCGCAAGGCGCTGTCCGAGGCGGCAGCCGAAGGCACGTCCTATTTCGATGACCTCATCCTTGCCGACGAGGAGGCATCGATGGCCAAGGCGCAATCCGAGGGGGGCAAGCTCGTCCAACCGGAGGATCGTCCAGGCTGGGAGGCCGGTGCCCGCAAGGTCTGGATCTCATTCGCCCCGAAGCTCGGCGGCATCGAGAAGATCGAAGCGATCGCCAAGGTGGAGTGATCGCGCCCGCCTCGCTTTCTCAGGGATACTGGCGGGCCGTGCTGCTGAGGCTGCGTGAGGGATAGCGCAGCGAAACATCGAACGGATTGAGGCTCGCGCCGAGCGTCGCGGCCTCCCGCTGGAGAATCCGCGCGACATTCGGGCCCCGCTCGTCGCTGAGGCGCTCCGCCAGAGTGCCGATGCTGAGCGCCGCGACGGCGCGGCCTTCTGCATCGAAGACCGGCACGCCGAGGCCGGCCATGCCCGGGATCAGCCCGGTATTGAGGCTGACCCAGCCCAGCTCGCGTGCCTCGGCCAGCGCGATGCGCAGGCCGGCCTCGTCCAGAAAGCCGCGATCGAGCAGACGCGGGATATTGAAGCGGATCACGGCCTCGCGTTCGTCCTCGGGAAGATGCGCGAGAATGGCGAGGCTGCCCTGTCCAATGCCGAGCGGCACCTTGCCGCCGATATCGCCCGTGAAGGACCGGATCGGGAAGGGGCCTTCGACCCGATCGAGACAGACAGCATCGTAGCCGTTGCGGACCAGCAGGAAGATGGTGTCGTGCAGCGTCGCCGAGAGGCGCAGCAGTACCGGCCGTGCAAGATCGCGCAATCCGCTGGCCTGGCCGGCGCGGGCCGCCAGCACGAAGAAGTCCAGGGCCAGCCGGTAACGCTTCCCACCGGTGACCTGCTCGGCGAAACCTTCCGCGATMAGGTCCTGCAAGGCGCGATGCGCCGTCGGCTGGCTGCAGCCTGCCGCCTCGGAGAGGTCCTTCAGGCGTATACCGGCCGGATCCGCTGCCGCGAGGATGCGCAGGAGACCGAGCGCGCGACGCAGGCTCGATGTCGCTTCGGCTGAATCGTTCATTCGGTTGTCCGAATTTGCATTTCGATGTCCTTTAGAAAATTCCATATGTCGAAATTAAGTCAAATGAAATTCTCTTCTATGAAATTATAAATTGACGAATTCGTGCCCCTGCCGCCTCCTTGCGCCGTTGCAGATCGGCGCCCCGTTCGATGCTCCCGGGGTGTCTACCAGGCGAGGTGGAGATGGGCTTCCTGACGCTGGCGTCGCTGAGCAAGGTCTATGGCGATCACGCCGCGGTGCGCGATGTCGACCTCAGCGTCGCCAAGGGCGAGTTCGTTTCGCTGCTCGGTCCGTCCGGCTGCGGCAAGACCACGACGCTTCAGATGATCGCCGGCCTCGTCGAACCGACAGGCGGAAAGATCGCTCTCGACGGGCGCGACATCACCCGTGAGAAGCCGAACACGCGCGGTCTCGGCATCGTCTTCCAGAGCTATGCACTGTTTCCGCACATGACCGTGGCGCAGAACGTCGCCTTCGGCCTGGAGATGCGCAAGGTCGCCCGCGCCGAGCGCGACGAGCGCGTCAAGACGATGCTCGGGCTGGTGCATCTGGCCCAGCTTGCCGACCGATATCCGCGCCAGCTTTCGGGCGGCCAGCGCCAGCGCGTCGCGATCGCGCGTGCACTGGTGATCGTGCCCCCGGTGCTGCTGCTCGACGAGCCGCTTTCCAATCTCGACGCCAAGCTGCGCGAGGAAATGCAGTTCGAACTGCGCCGGATCCAGCAGAGCGTCGGCACGACGACGATCATGGTCACGCATGACCAGGCGGAAGCCTTGTCGATCAGCGATCGGGTGGTCGTGATGGAGCAGGGTCGCATGACCCAGATCGATGCGCCCTACCGGCTCTATGAGCGCCCGGCTACGGCTTTCATCTCCTCCTTCGTCGGCAAGATGAACCGGCTGGACGGCATCTGGCGAGGGCACGGCCCCGCCGGAACACCGCAGATCAACGGCGTGTCCCTGCCTTGCGAGCAGGCGAGCTTCCCGGACGGCCAGACGGTCGCGCTCTCGCTGCGTCCTGAAAAGATCCTGCTGCGGTCGCAGGGCCAGGGCCGGCTCGACGGTACCATCGTCAATCGCTTCTTCCTCGGTAGCTACTGGCTCTTCACCGTCGAGACGCCGGTTGGAGCGCTCTCTGTCTCGGTTCCCAACCATGGCGAAGAGCCGGCAGGCGAGGGCGATGCCGTTGCACTGGACTGGACGCCTGCGAGCCTGCGGGTCGAGGCCGTTACCGCTACGACCGGAGCCGCGGCATGAGTCGGGCCCGCTCGGCGCTGACGCCCTGGCTGCTGGTCTCGCCCGGCGCCCTGCTGTTCCTGGCTCTGGTCATCGTCCCGCTGGTGCTGACGGTGATTTTGTCATTCCACGTCTATGACCACGGCACGGGCATCAAGAACGAATTCACGTTCGCCCACTACCTCGCGGTGGTCACGGACGATTATTATCTCGGTATCTTCTTGCGGACGCTGCGCGTGGCTGCTCTGACGACACTGCTCTGCGCGCTGATCGGTGTGCCCGAGGCCTATATCCTGGCGCGGATGCGCGATCCCTGGCGCTCCGTCTTCCTGCTGGTGATCATCGGGCCGCTGCTCGTCTCGGTGGTGGTGCGTGCCTTTGGCTGGAGCATGCTGCTTGGCTCGACCGGACTGGTGAACCAGGCACTCCAGGCGCTTGGGCTTGGCACCGTGAAGCTGCTCTACACCGAGACGGCGATCGTGATCGCGCTTGTCCACGTCATGCTGCCCTTCATGGTCATCCCGGTCTGGACTTCGCTGCAGAAGCTCGATCCTTCCGTCGAGGCTGCCGCCTGGACGCTTGGCGCCTCGCGTTTCACCGCGCTGCGCCGGGTGGTGATGCCGCAGGTCAGCATGGGCATGCTATCTGGCAGCCTGATCGTCTTCGGGCTCTCGGCCAGCGCCTTCGCGATCCCCGGCCTGCTTGGTGGCCGCCGGCTCAAGATGGCGGCGACGCTCGTCTATGACGAGTTCATGCATGAGCTGAACTGGCCGCTCGGCGCCACGATCGCGATCATCGTGCTCGTCGCGAACCTCATCATCATGCTGGCCTATAACCGCATGGTCGAAGCCCGCGCCCGCCGGACCCTGGGATAAGCGCCATGCAGAAAAATGGTCCGATCGCGCTCGCCTTCCACACGCTCGTCGTCGCCTTCGTGCTGGCGCCGCTGCTGGTCATCTGCCTCGTCGCTTTCACGCCCGAGAACACGCTCTCGATCCCGACCACCAGCTTCTCGCTGCGCTGGTTCCGCGAGATCTTCGTGCACCCGGATTTCGTCGCCTCCTTCGTCAACAGCCTGTGGCTCGCGACACTGTCGGCAACGATCGCGATCGCACTCGCCGTGCCGGCCGGGCTCGCCATCGACCGCTACGACTTTCCCGGCCGTGATGGGCTGAACGCGCTCTTCCTGTCGCCGCTGATCATCCCGCATCTCGTCCTGGGCGTGGCCTTCCTGCGGCTCTTCGCCCTGATCGGCGCGACCGGAAGCTTCACCTGGCTGGTGGTCAGCCATGTCATCATCGTCACGCCCTATGTGCTGCGGCTGGTCCTTGCGGCGCTCTCGGGCATGGATCGCAGTGCCGAGCAGGCGGCGATGACGCTCGGCGCCTCGCACTGGACGGTATTCCGCCGCGTCACCGCGCCGATGATCCTGCCGGGCATCACCGGCGGCTGGCTGCTCGCCTTCATCAACAGCTTCGACGAGCTGACGATGTCGATCTTCGTCACCTCGCCGGCGACCGTGACCTTGCCGGTCCGTATGTACATGTACGCGACCGAATCCATCGACCCGATGATGGCGGCGGTCTCGGCGCTGATGATCGCGCTGACGGCCGGCGCGATGCTGGTGCTCGACCGCGCGTTCGGGCTCGACAAGATCCTCGTCGGACAGAAGTGAGCGCGGACCGATGCCATTGCTTCACCGCATCGCACGCAAAAGCCACCCGGTCATCGCCTTCATTCTCGACGGCGAGCCTTGCGAGGGGCGGGCCGGAGACACCGTGCTGACCGCCATCCTCAATCGCAGCGAGGTGCTGCGGGTGAGCGAGTTCTCGGCTTCGCCGCGCGCCGGCTTCTGCCAGATGGGCGCCTGCCAGGATTGCTGGGTCCGTCTCGAAGGCGGGGCACGCCTGCGCGCCTGCACCACGGCGCTCGCCGCCGGCATGCGGATCGTGACAGCCAAGGGGAGGGTGGCGTGACGGCGCGTGCGCAACCGCTGATCGTTGGCGCCGGGCCCGCCGGCGTCCGGGCCGCCGAGGCACTGGTCAAGGCTGGCCTGCGACCGCTCGTCGTCGACGAGGCGCCCGCCTGCGGCGGTCAGATCTATCGCCAGAGGCTGGTTGC
Source organism: Allobosea sp. 05T433 (assembly GCF_056396065.1). Lineage (NCBI taxonomy): Bacteria > Pseudomonadati > Pseudomonadota > Alphaproteobacteria > Hyphomicrobiales > Alloboseaceae > Allobosea > Allobosea sp. 05T433. Next base: position 297,649 of record NZ_JBFTKS010000007.1, read on the forward strand.
CGACGAACGCAGCAGCGCGGCGCTCTATGGCTCCGAAGCGTCGAAGGCCGAGCGGCTGCACAGCGATTTCGCCGCCCTTGCCGGACGGCTCGACTACTGGCCGCAGGCGCTGCTCTGGAACCTGCGGGACGGCCAGGCCGATATCGCAGTGGCAGGAACCAACCGGCAGATCGCCTATGATGGGTTGATCCTGGCAACCGGGGCGACCGATCGCATCCTGCCGATTCCGGGCTGGACCCTGCCGGGCGTCTTCACCCTCGGTGGTGCCCAGATCGCACTGAAGGCGCAAGGCTGCGCCATTGGCTCGCGCGTCGTCTTCCTCGGCTCCGGGCCGCTGCTCTATCTCGTCGCCTGGCAGTATCTGAAGGCTGGCGTCGACGTCGCCGCGGTGCTGGATACCGCTCCCTTCAACGCGAAGCTCAACCTGCTGCGCGGCCTTGCGCTCGAACCTGCGGTCATCTTGCGCGGCATGCGGATGACGGCCGAACTCAGGCTGCGCGGCGTCGCGCTGCATTATGGCGTGGAGGATGTCCGCGTCGAAGGGGACAGGCGCGTCGAGGCGATCCTGTGGCGCCAGGGCACGCGCTCGCGGAGGCTCTCCTGCGATGGCATCGGCTACGGCCTGGCGCTGCGCTCGGAAACCCAGCTCGCCGATCTCGCCGGTTGCCGCTTCGGGTTCGACGAGCGTGACCGTGCCTGGCTCCCTGAACGCGATGCGGCCGGTCGTGGCAGCGTGCCAGGCGTCTATCTCGCGGGTGACGGGGCTGCCATTGCGGGTGCCGATGCGGCGGAACTCGCGGGCGAGCGCGCCGGGCTAGCCCTGCTCGAGGATCGCGGCTTGCCGCATGACCCGGAGCGCGCCGAGGCCATTGGGCGCGCGCTTTCCCGCATCGGCCGCTTCCGCAATGTCCTCGAAGCCGCGTTCCCGTTCCCGGCGCATTGGGCGAAGGACATTGCCGACGAGACCCCCGTCTGCCGCTGCGAAGAGATCAGCGCTGGCGAGGTTCGCCGCGCGGTCGGTCATTTCGAGATCAGCGAGCTCAATCGGCTGAAGGCCGTCAGCCGGATCGGCATGGGCCGTTGCCAGGGGCGGATCTGCGGCAGCGTGGCGGCCGAGCTTCTCGCCGGAGAGACGGGCCGGGGAATCGACGCTGTCGGCCGGCTGCGGAGCCAGGCGCCGGTCAAGCCGATCCCCCTCGCGTTGACGATGGCCGAGACCGGTGCGGAGGCCGCGGAATGAGCCGGCGTCTTGATGTCGATGTCGCCATCATTGGCGGCGGCCTGGTCGGCAGTTCGGCGGCTCTTGCGCTGCGCGGCATGGGCATGTCGGTGGCGCTGCTCGACAAGGGCTTTTGTGGCGCGCAGGCGAGCGGCGTAAACTATGGCGGTGTGCGTCGCCAGGGACGGCCGCTCGAGCAGTTGCCGCTGTCTCAGCGCGCGCATGCCATCTGGCCGCGGCTGCAGGCGTTGATCGGCATCGATGGCGAGTTCCTGCGCTCCGGCCACCTCAAGCTCGCGCGCGACGAGGCCGACATGGCTGCACTTGAAGCCTATGCCGAGACAGTTGCCGGACAGGGGCTCGGCCTCGAGCTGATTGGCCATAACGGCCTGCGCGAGCGCTTCGGCTGGGTCGGCGGCGACGTGTTCGGCGCCTCCTTCTGCGCCGGCGACGGCCATGCCAATCCGCGACTGGTCTCGACCGGCTTTGCCAGCGCAGCGCGCCGTGTCGGTGTCCATGTGCTGGAGAACACGCCGGTGAAGGGCGTAACGCGCAACGGTGCGGGCTTCGCGCTGGAAGCGGGCGATGATCTCTCGCTGAGCGCGCGTTTCGTCATCAACAGCGCGGGCGCCTGGGCTGACAGCTTCGCTGCGGCATTTGGCGAGCCTGTGCCGCTTGCGCGCATCTATCCCTCGATGGTGGTGACCGAGCCGCTCGAGGCGATCATGACCGCCAATATCGGCATGGAGGGCGGCGGCATCTATGCCCGGCAGGTCGAGCGCGGCAATTGCGTCGTCGGCGGCGAACGCGCCTTGCCCCTGGACGATCCCGATTTCTCGCGCCCACGCGGCGAGGGCGCGCTTGCCATCATGAACCGCGCGGCCGAACTCTTCCCGGGCCTGCGCCACGCCCATGCCATCCGCTTCTGGAGCGGCACCGAGGGAGCGATACCCGATCGCAACCCGGTGATCGGGCCGAGCCTGACGACACCCGGCCTGATCCACGCCTTCGGCTTCACCGGGGCCGGCTTTCAGATCGCTCCCGGCGTCGGCGAGGTCCTCGCCGAACTTGTCCGCGACGGGCGCAGCACGACGCCCATCGACGCGTTCACGATCGGACGCTTCGCGCCCGTTCCGATTTCGACCCGCACAGACCGAGGCTCGGGTGCGGGAGAAGCATCAGAGCCACCACACACAAGGGAGACACGTTCATGATCAACCGCCGTACCGCTCTGGCGAGCACTGTCGCCGCATTTGCCGTCGTCGCCTCCGGCGCCGCCATGGCGCAGTCCAAGACGCTCTATGTCGGCATGAATGGCGGCAATTTCGAGCGCACCTTCACGCAGGCTGTCTTCCCCGAGTTCGAGAAGGCCAATGACGTCAAGATCGTCGTCGTGCCGGGCACTTCCTCGGACATCCTGGCCAAGGCGACTGCGGCCAAGGACAAGCCGCAGATGCATGTGATGTTCCTCGATGACGGCGTCATGGTGCGCGCGATCGGCGCCGGCCTCTGCGAAAAGCTGAAGCCCGGTCCGGAGCTGGCCGAGCTTGCTCAGGGCACCCGGATGAAGGACGACATGGCAGTCGGTATCGACCTCGGCATGACCGGGCTCGCCTATAACAAGAAGATGTTCGACGAGAAGGGCTGGGCTGCGCCGACTTCGTGGATGGATCTCGCCGACCCGAAGTTCAAGGGCAAGGTCGTGTTCCAGTCGGCCTCGGCGTCGTCCTTCGGTCTGCACGCCTTCCTGATGTTCAACCGTATCCAGGGCGGCAACGAGACCAATGTCGAGCCGGGCTTCAGCAAGTTCCGCGACCTGATCGGCAAGAACGTGCTCGAGTTCATCCCGAGCTCGGCCAAGATCTCGGAAATGGTCCAGACCGGCGAAGCAGCGATCTTCCCGCTGACGCCGACGGCGGTCGCGACCTTGAAGGAAAAGGGCATTGCGGCGGAATATGCCCAGCCGAAGGAAGGGTCCGTCGTGCTGATGGTGGCGCAATGCGTCATCGCCAATAACTCGGAGCCGGAGCTGGCACAGAAGCTGGCGGCCTATCTGCTTTCGGCCGATGCGCAGAGCAAGGCGCTGGCTGCCGGCAATGTCGTGCCTTCCAACACCAAGGCAAAGGCCACGACGCCGGAGGCCGAGGAGAAGCTCAAGGCCTTCCACGCCAACATGAAGACCGCAGTGACGCTGGACTGGGATGCGATCAACGCCAAGCGCCCGGAATGGAACAGCCGCTGGAACAAGATGATCGAACGCTGAGCCTGAGGCCCGGCTTCCACGGCGCGCGGTCGGTTCGACCGTGCGCCGTTCTCGTTTCAGGACTTGCCGATCAGGACTTGCCGCCCCGCTCGTCGACGAGCCCGCGCAGGGCTTCGATATGAAGATTGCCCGCCTTCAGTGCCTTGCTCTCGACAGCGCGGTAATGCGCCACGACCTCGCGTCCGAGCGGCGTCAGATGCGCTCCACCGCCCTTGCTGCCGCCGGGCTGGGCTTCCACAAGCGGTTGCCGGAACATCCTGTTGAGTTCGTCGACCAATAGCCAGGCTCGCCTGTAGGACATGGTCATCGCCCGTCCCGCTGCAGAAATCGAGCCCGTCTGCTCGACAGCTTCGAGCAACTCGACCTTGCCCGGGCCGAGTCGGCCGCCGGGCGAGAAGTCGAGCCTGAGGCTGAGTTCGACGGCGGGGGGCGGCGGCGTTTCGGGCATTCAGGCGTCCTTGTTGCGCAACCAGTCTAGCCGGCTTCGGTCAGGCCCGCATCGTCGTTTCCCGCCGCATAGCCATATATGCCGAACTACAGCGCAATGGCACCGCCAGTCTCCATTGCATGCGGCAGGACATCGTCAGGGCGCATCGACCGAGACGCTTTTGATGACCGCATAGATCGGGCTGCCCGGTTTCAGCCCAAGCTGAGACACCGATTTCGTGGTCAGCCGGGCAACGAGCATGGCGCCATTGCAATCGATGCGCAGGTCGACGGCGGCTCCCTCCGTTCCGCGCCCCATGCCGACCTCGGCAATGGTACCCGGCAGCACATTGAGTGCACTGATGCCTTCCAGCGGGTTGAGGCTGAGGAGAACGTCGCTGGCGAGGATGCGGACGCGCAGCCGCGCTCCCGCGCGCAGACCGGGACGCGCGACAAAGAGCCGGCCTGCCTGGGTCGACAGCGTCGCCAGGTGATGGACAGGGTCAAGACCCGTGACTTCGGCGTCGAGGACGGCGCTCGCTTCCGGCGCCCCGGGCAGCATCGCGACATCGAGCCGCGACATCACCTCGGCCGTCGGGCCCGACGCCTTGACCGCGCCCTGGTCGACGATGACCAGATTCGTCGCAAGGCGTGCGACCTCGGCCGCCGAATGCGAGACATAGACGATCGGCAGGCCCATCTCGTCGCGCAATCGCTCGATATAGGGCAGAATCTCGGCCTTGCGTGCTTCGTCAAGCGAAGCGAACGGCTCGTCCATCAAGAGCAGGCGCGGCCTTGCCAGCAGGGCTCGGCCGATCGCCACGCGCTGCTTCTCGCCGCCGGAGAGCCCCGCGGGGCGGCGCTCCAGCAAATGGCCGATGCCGAGCAGTTCGAGTACGCTTGCAATCTCGGTGCCGTCATGGCCGTGGTGCCGGGCGAACCAGCGTCCGAAGAGCAGGTTCTGGCGGACGGTGAGATGCGGGAACAGCCGCGCTTCCTGGAAGACATAGCCGATCCGGCGGCGATGTTTGGGGACGAAGATGCCGCGGTCGGTATCGACCAGGGTTTCGCCGGCGACGACGATCCGGCCACGTGTCGGGCGGATCAGGCCGCCGATGACATTGACCAGCGAGGTCTTGCCCGAGCCGGAGCGCCCGAAGAGAGCCGTCAGACCGCCATCCGCAGTGAAGCGGGCGTCGAGCAGGAAGTTCCCGAGCCGATGCTCAACCGCGACATCGAGAGCCGGTGTCATTCGATCGCGATCCGGCGCCCGACAAACCGCGCCATCGCCTCGGAGGCAAACAGTGCGATGACGGATATGGCAATCGAGATCAGCGTCAGCCGCATGGCTCCGGCCTCGCCTCCCGGCACCTGGGTGAAGGTGTAGATCGCCGAGGGCAGAGTCTGGGTCTCGCCGGGGATGTTCGAGACGAAGGTGATGGTTGCGCCGAACTCGCCCATCGCCTTGGCGAAGCTCAGGATCATGCCAACGACGATGCCGGGCAGGCACAGCGGCAGGGTCACGGCGAGGAAGACCCAGAGCGGACTGGCGCCAAGGGTGCCGGCGGCATCCTCCAACTTGCGATCGACGGCCTCGATCGAGAGCCGGATCGCCCGCACCATAAGCGGAAAGCCCATCACCCCGGCGGCAAGCGCGGCACCGGTCCAGCGGAAGGACAGGACGATGCCGAACCAGTCATAGAGGAACTGCCCGATCGGGCCGCGCCGTCCGAAGCCGATCAGCAGCAGGTAGCCGGTCACGACAGGCGGCATGATCAGCGGCAGATGCACGAGGGCGTCCAGGAGCGACTTGCCCCAGAAACGGCCTCGCGCCAGCAGGAACGCGATCGCGATGCCGATCGGCAGGCTCGCGATCGTGGCCGTCGTTGCGACAAGCAGGCTGAGCCTGACCGCCGTCCACTCCTCAGGGGACAGCCAGTCGCTCACGAAGAGCTGGCAGCCTTGTTCAGCACCGTGAAGCCCTGCTTCTCGAAGGCGCCCTTTGCCGCGGGACCGCGCAGATAGGTCAGGAAGGCCTGGGCGTCAGCATTGGCCGAGTCCTTGGTCACCGCGACCGGATAGATGATCGGCGGGTGCGAGTCCTCGGGGAAAGTGGCGACAACCTTGACCTGCGGGTCCGCGGCGGCATCGGTGGTGTAGACGATGCCGAGCGGCGCCTCGCCGCGCGAGACCAGCAGCAGGGCGGCACGAACGTTGTCGGCCTGTGCCACCTTGTCCTTGATCTTGTCCCAGCCGCCGAGCTTCTCGAGCGCAGCCTTGCCGTATTTGCCGGCGGGCACGGAATCGACATTGCCCATGGCGAGCCGGCCGGAGCCGAGCACGGTGGCCAGATCGACGCCTGGCTTCAGTTCGACCTTGGCAGCCGAATCCTTGGCGGCGATGAGCGCGATCCGGTTGGCCAGCAGACTGACGCGGGTGTCAGACTTGATCAGGTTCTTCGAGGCCGCGTAATCCATCCAGTCGAGATCCGCCGACATGAAGATATCGGCTGGTGCGCCCTGTTCGATCTGCTTGGCCAGCGCGTTGCTCGCCGCGTAGGAGATCTTTGGCGCCGGCTTGCCGCTTTCCTTGACCCAGCTGGCCGCGGCCTCGTCGAGCGCATTCTTGAGGCTCGCAGCCGCGAAAATGACGAGCTCCTTGCTCTGTGCCTGGGCCTTGCCAGAGACAGTGGCCATTCCGAAAAGGAAGGCTGCGGCAAGGCCGAGTACGTGGCGGCGGGTTGTCATGGTCGCGTTCCCTCGAAATCGCAATCGCTGTGCATCGTGGAATATAGCGATCGTTGCGTGGCGTCGAGAGCCGTGTCAATCACCATGAGTGAGGGGATGGCCCTCCGGACATGCTGAGGAGAAAGCTCGTGAAGATCAGCGCCCGCAATCAGCTCAAGGGAAAGATCGTCGAGATCACGAAGGGCGCGACGACCGCCCATGTCCGCATCGACATCGGCGGAGCGATCGTGACCTCGGCCATCACCAACGCAGCGGTCGACGAGCTCAAGCTCACGGTCGGGCAGCAGGCCTACGCCGTGGTGAAGGCCTCCGACGTGATGGTCGCGATCGACTGACGGCGATGGTGCGCGAGAACGAGATCCGCGACCACGAGGTTGCGGTCGCGCCGCCCGTGGCGAGCGATGCCGGACTGGTCTTCATTGGCAGAATCCGGACGCCGTGGAGTTCTCGGTTGACCTGCCCGCGCCAGGGGCGGATCGATGGGCCGCTCTGTCGGATCGAGCTGTTCGAGCCCTGGGATGCGGCGCTTGCCGGGATCGAGCGCTTCGAGCGCCTGGAGGTGCTGTACTGGCTGCACCGGTCCCGACGCGACCTCGTGCTTCAGAGTCCTGCAAGTGACGGGCAGACCCACGGCACTTTCGCGCTTCGCTCCCCCGTCAGGCCCAATCCGATCGGCACCTCGATCGTCACGCTGGCCGCCCGGGAGGGGCCGGTGCTGCTGGTCCGTGGGCTCGATTGTCTCGACGGGACGCCGCTGCTCGACCTCAAGCCCGACCGCACGCTGTTCACGGCGATCGCGCCCGCTCAGCCGGGCGATTTCGAGGTCGGCGGTTAGTCTCGGGAGCCGCCGCCCGGTGGGTGCTTGTGGATCGGGTCGATCCAATAGACCTCTTCAGGCGCCTCGACCGGGTCGACATCGGTGATGTTGACCACTACGGCCTCGTTGTCGGAACGCACCAGCACGCATTCGAGAGGCTCGTCCGGATTGGCGTTGATCTCCTGGTGCGGCACGAAGGGCGGCACGTAGATGAAGTCGCCCGGCCCGGCCTCCGCGACGAATTCGAGCCTCTCCCCCCAACGCATGCGGGCCTTGCCGCGCACGACATAGATCACGCTTTCCAGCTCGCCATGATGATGCACACCGGTCTTGGCATTGGGCTGGATCGAGACCGTGCCGGCCCAGATCTTTTGCGCACCGACCCGGGCGTGGTTGATCGCAGCCTGCCGGAACATGCCAGGCGTCTGGGCGGTGTTGGGATCGAGCTTGTCGCCGGTGATGACGCGCACGCCGTCATGTTTCCAGCGTGGCTCGTCATGGTCGTGCGAATGCGGGTGATCGTGCTCGGCCATCGCAGGCTCCTTCCATCCGGGAAGGCTAGTCCGATGGGCGCTGCTGGCAAGCCTCAATACCGGATCACGCCAAAACGCCTGAAGGCGTCGTGGATGCGGTCGGCATAGGCGTTGAAGCTCGGGTAGTCGCCGAGATGGGCGGGGCGTAGCCGCGGCAGCTCGATCGCGATTTCGTCGACGATGCGCCCGGGTGTCGGCGACATCACCAGCACGCGGTCGGAAAGGCCGATCGCCTCGTCGATGCTGTGGGTGATGAACACGACCGTCTTGCCGGTCTCCAGCCAGAGCATTTCGAGATCGTGCCGGATCTGCGTGCGGGTGATGGCGTCGAGGGCGCCGAAGGGCTCGTCCATCATCAGCACCGACGGATTGTGGATCAGGGCCCGGGCGAGCGAGACGCGCTGGCGCATGCCGCCCGAGAGCTGCTTCGGATAGCGATCGACCGCATGCGAGATGCCGAGCTTGGCGAATAGATCGAGCGCACGGGCGCGTGCCGGCGCCAAGGGCAGGCCACGGATCTCGGCCTGGAGCATGACGTTCTCCAGAGCGGTCCGGAACTCCAGCAGCAGATGGTCCTGGAAGACGATGCCGATATCGGTGAGCGGTTCGGTCAGTGTCCGGCCGTCGACCAGCAATTCGCCGGCGCTGACCGGCATCAGCCCGGCCGCCATGAGCATGAAGGTGCTCTTGCCACAGCCGGAAGGGCCGATCAGGCTGACGAATTCGCCGCTCCGGATATCGAGGGTGAGACCGTCGACGGCGGTGAAGCTGCCGAAGGTCTTGATGACGCCGCGTCCCTGGATGGAGGCGGCGCCGGAGCTCGGGGCTTGAGTCGCGAGGCTCATGGAATCCTCAGGAACAGGCTGGTGCCGAGGCGGGCAGCAGCTCGGTCGAGTAATAGTCTGTGATCGGCTTGTCCTTGGGCAGACCGAGATATTGCGTCAGCAGGTCGAAGCTGACGGTCCAGTTCTTTTCCGGAACCTTGCCGAGTGACGTCGCGCCCGGTGCGCAGAGCAGCTTGTTGACGACGTCGAACTGCGCCAGCACCTGGGCCTTCTTCACCGAAGGAAATTGCGCCACCACTGCATCGGCCGCAGCGTCGGGGTTCTTGCGGGCGGCGTCCCAGCCCTGGAGGCTCGCCTCGACGAATTTCTTGAACAGATCGGCATCGGCCTTGATCCGGTCGTCGCGGGCGATCATCGAGAGGCCGACGGTCGGCACGCCGACATCGCGATAGAAGATGTCGCGCACCTTGAAGCCGCGCTCGCGAATCTGGATCGAATGGAAATCGGCACCGCCGAGGATGGCGTCGACCTTCTTTTCCAGCAGCGCGCCGACAAAGGCGCCGGGATCGATATTGATGATGTCGAGCTTGGTCTTGTCGATCTGGTTGCTGGCCAGGATCGCATCGAGCAGCGTCGTCTGGGCCGTGCCGGGCTGGACCGCGACCTTCTTGCCGATCAGGTCCTTGGGGGAGGCGATGTGGCTCTCTTCGAGCGAGATTATGGCAAAGCCGTTGGTCTGCAGAACCGGGGCGATGATCTTCACCGGCGCGCCCTTAGTGCGCAGCTGCATCGCGGCAGGCGCGTCGGCGAAGCCGATATCGGTCTGGCCGGTCGCGACCATCTGCGCAGTGGTGCCTGAGCCTTTGCCTTCCTCGATGGTCAGGTTGATGCCGGCCTTCTCGTAGAGACCGAGTTGCTTGGCCATCATGAAGCCGGCATTGGGCGCTGCGGCGAGGAAGTTCAGCGTGATCTTCATCGGCTTGCCGGCGCCCTGAGCGAAGGCGGTCGTGGCGCTGAGCGCGATCAGTGTTGCTGCGGCGATGAGACTGCGGCGGTTCATGTTGGTTCCTCCCATGATCATTGTCCGGTGCCCCGGTTCGAGCCGGGTATTTCTTGGTCTTGGATAGGTCAGCCCTTTCGCTGCCAGGGCATCAGCAGCACTTCGAGCCCGTCGACGAGATAGCTGAAGACGATGCCGACGAGGCTGAGCGCAACGAGGCAGGCGAAGATCAGCGGCATGTCGAGGAAGCTGGTGCCGCGCAGCAGCAGATACCCGAGGCCGGCATTGGCGCCGACGAACTCGCCGACGATGGCGCCGGTGGCAGCGAAGACGGCGGAGACCTTCAGGCCGGAGAAGATATAGGTCAGCGCTGCCGGCACCCGGACATAGCGGAAGGTCTGCCAGGCTGAGGCGCCCATCGAGCGCGTCAGGTAGAGCACCCGCTCGTCCAGCGCCCTGAAGCCGGTCATGCTGGCGACCAGTGTTGGGAAGAAGCAGAGCAGGAAGGTCAGCAGCACCTTCGGGAACAAGCCGAAGCCGAACCAGACCACGAAGAGCGGGGCGATCGCGATCTTGGGCACAAGCTGGAAGAAGACGATGACCGGGTAGATCGCCTTCTCCAGGATCTTCACGGAGACGATGATGTAGCCGAGCGGGATCGAGATCACCGCCGCCATCAGGAAGCCGAGCACGATCTCATTGGCGGTCACCAGCGTGTGCTGGGCGATCAGGGCCCGGTCGATCCAGAGCCGCTCGAAGAAGGCGCTCGGCACGGGCAGGATGTATTCCGGGATGCCGGCCATCGGCACGAACCACTGCCAGGCGAGCAGCAGCACGGCAAAGCTGGCAAGAGGCCAGGCAATCGCGGAGACCCAGGCGTGGGCAGGGCCGGTGGCCGGAACAGGTGTCGCGGAGGATGCCGCGGCAGGCGCGATGGCACCATCGTTGCTCATGCCTGGATTCCTGTCTGGAGGAGAGGGCTCGGCCGGCCATTCAGCGAAGGGCTCTGCAGCGATGAACTCTGGCGACGGCGCAACGGCCAGATCTCGGCCATCTCGACTGCGGCCCTGTGCAGAGCGTCGGCAATCGAGCCATGGCGCGCGACCTGCATCCGGGCCGCAGGGCCGGCGACGCTCAATGTGCCGGCGATCGGCGCCTCGGCTCCAGGCGCGGAGCGAAAGGTCGTCGCCATCGCCACAGTGCCGATCTCGCCTTCCTCCACGGCGAGTGCAAAGCCGCGCTGCCGCGTCTCGGCGAGATGGCTGCGCAAGGCCTCGACGCCGGTGACGGCATTGGGACCCGTGCGCCCCTCCGCCTGAAAGCCGCGCGCGCAAACGATGCGAAGCGCCTGGTCTTCGGGCAGGGAGGCGAGCCAGGCCTTGCCGGTCGCCGTGGCATGCAGGACGATTTCCGAGCCCATTGGCGGCTCGTAGCGCAGGCCGGCGGTCGCGCCCTGCGACCGCGCGATCCAGACCAGATTCTCCCCCTCGACCACGGCCAGGCGACAATATTCGCCCGTCGCCTGGGCGAGCCGGTCGAGCACGATCTGACCGGCATCGGGCAGATGACGCAGGTCGAGATTGCGGAAGGCGAGGAGCGAGAGCTTCAGGGTCAGCGCATAGGCGCCGCTAGCGGGATCCTGCGCGACAAAGCCGCGCTCGGCGAAGGTGGTCAGCAGGCGGTGGGTCGCACTGGCAGGCAGGTCGAGCCGCTCGGCGAGGGCGCCGAGATCGATGCCGGCGGGTTCGCCCGACAGCATTTCCAGCATCTTCAGCGCGCGGTCCACCGCTGCGATCGTCACCGTTCCACCCTCATATCTTCTTTTTGGAATAGCATTCCATTTCGGAATTTGATTTCGTATATGAGCGAGGACAGGCCGAGTCAACGGCCCTGCGATGGCTGGAGAGGGGAGCGACCATGAGTTTGGCAGGCGAGGGGGCGGTCGCAATCTGGCACGACATCGCGCCGGAAGGACGCGAGGTCTTCTATGCCTGGCATGGTCAGGAGCACATGCCGGAACGGGTCGGCATTCCTGGATTCCTGCGCGGCCGGCGCTATGTCGCCATTGAGGCCGATCTCGAATTCTTCAATCTCTACGAGGCGCTGAGCGTCGAGGTTCTGAAGGGACAGGATTACACGGCACGCGTGAACGCGCCGACACCCTGGACCCTTGCCGCGGTCAAGCATTTCCGCTCGGTCGCCCGCTCGATCTGCCGGGTGGCGCATAGCGCCGGGCCGGCGCAGGGTGGGCTGATCGCGACGCTGCGCTATGATGTGCCGGACGTGCAGGCGGCGGAACACAAGGCTGCCTTGCTTCGGCAGCTGGTTCCCGATCTGCTGGGGCGACCGGGCGTCGCCGGCGTGCATGTGCTCACCGCCGATGCCGAGGCGAGCGGCGTCGCCACGGCCGAGCAGAAGGCGCGTGGCGTCGCCAATGCCGTCCCACGCTGGGTGTTGCTGCTCGAAGGCTGGGGAGACGAGGCGGAATTCGTGAGCTTGGCCAAGGTGGAGCTCGCGGCTGAGAAACTCACGGCGCTTGGCGGCGAGGGGCCATTCGATCTAGGGCTCTATCGTCACCAGATCACCCGAACCAAGACTGCCTGGAGTGCGGGCTAATGACTGCGACCTACGAATTCGGCGGGCGCCGCGCGATCATCACCGGTGGGGCTGGCGGGCTCGGGCGTGGCATGGCCAAGGCGCTGATGGATGCCGGCGCCGAAGTCGAGCTCTGGGACATGAGCGCGTCGGCGCTGGCGCAGGCGCGGTCGGAACTCGGCCCGGCCATCAGCGTCCGGGAGGTCGACATCACGAATGTGGCGGCGGTCGAACATGCCGCCGATACCGTCTTTACCGGTGGCCGGGTCGATATCCTCGTCAACAATGCCGGTGTGCTCGGCGAGGTCAAACCGGTCTGGGAAACCTCGCCGGAGAATTTTCAGCGCGTGCTGCAGGTGAACCTGTTCGGAGCCTATCTCGTGACGCGTGCGGTCGTCGGGCGCATGCGGGCACAAGCAGCGCGCCACACCGCACAGAACCCGCACCCGTTGCGCGGCCATGTCGTCAACATTGCTTCGATCCAGGGCAAGGAAGGCATGGCGATGGCGGCTGCCTACAGCGCCTCCAAGGCAGGATTGATCGCGCTGACTAAGAGCGTCGCCAAGGAAACCGCACGCGACGGCATTATCGTGACGGCGATCACGCCGGCCGCTGCCGAAACCGCGATGGCCAAGGAAATCTCGGCCGAGCGCCGCGCAGACATCCTTGGCCGTATCCCGATGGGCCGCTTCGTCGAGATCGAGGAGGTGGCCAGAATGGTGCTCTGGCTCTCCTCCGACGAGTGCTCCTTCTCGACCGGGGGCATTTTCGATCTGTCAGGCGGCAGAGCGACTTACTGAGTCAAACTCCAGCGCTTTCTTAGATCGTCGGATCGGATCTGGTGTCCGGTCCGACGACCCAGCCTTCTGCGTTTGGATCGGCTTTCCCGAAAGCCGCAATCCAGTTTTCGAGCCGGTGCTTTAGCTCTTCCTGGCCGGCCCCGTTGCGATCGCCCGGTCGCTCGCGCCCCATTCGGCCCAGGAGCCGTCATAGATGGCGCGCGCCGGTTTGCCGATGGTCTCGAGCGCGGTCGAGAGGATCGCGGCCGAGACGCCCGAGCCGCAACTGGTGATCATCGGCTTGTCCAGATCGACGCCAGCCTCGGTGAAGGCGGCAGCGATCGCCTCCGGCGAACGGAGCCTGCCATCGGCGATGATTGCCGGGAAGGGCAGGTTGAGCGAACCCGGCATATGGCCCGAGCGCACGCCGGCGCGCGGCTCCGGCGCCTCGCCGCGGAAGCGGTCGGCCGGACGGGCGTCGACGACCTGGATCGCAGCGCCATTCAGCGCACGCTCGACATCGCCGGCATCGGCCACGGCGGAGTGGTCGAGACGGGCGGTGAAGGTGCGGGCGGCGCGGGTACGGGGCGGGCCTTCCTCGATCGGGCGACCTTCGGCCTGCCATTTCGGGAAGCCGCCTTCGAGGATGACGACGTCCTTCGCCCCGAAGGTCTTGAAGGTCCAGCGGACGCGCGCGGCCGAGAACAGGCCGAGCCCGTCATAGACCACAATGCGCATGCCGTCGCCGATTCCCATGGCGCCGACAGCGGCCGCGAAGGCATCCGGCCGCGGCAGCATGTGCGGCAGATCGGACTTGGCGTCCTTCACCGTATCGATGTCGAAGCGCACCGCACCAGGAATGCGCCGTGCCGCGTATTCGGCGGCGGGATCGCGGGCATGCACGGGGAGATACCAGGAGCCGTCGACCACCACGATATCGGGCGCGTTCAGGCGCTCGGCGAGCCATTCGGTGGAGACGAAAACATCGTTGCTGGCCATGGTCGGCGTTTCCTGCTGATGAGGCGAAGTCTGGCGGGCTCAGGCAAGCGCGATGCGCACGCGCCTGTTCTGCTTGCCCTTCTTCTCGATATCGGTGATCGCAACAACACCGATCTCGGAGGTGTTGCGGACATGAGTTCCGCCGCAGGGCTGGAGATCGATGCCTTCGATCGAAACCAGCCGGACGCGACCGGACCCGCGCGGTGGCTTCACCGACATGGTCTTGACCAGGCCGGGATTGGCGTCGAGCTCCTCGTCGGTAATCCAGCGCTCGCTGACGGCGGCATTGCGGGCGATCAGCGCGTTCAGCTTCTCGCCGATCTCCGCCTTGTCGAGCCCGCCTTCCGGAATGTCGAAATCGAGACGGCCGTCGCCATCGCCGATCGAGCCGCCGGTGACGGGGAAGGGCAGCACGACGCTGAGCAGGTGCAGGGCCGTGTGGATTCGCATGCGCTTCAGGCGGCGCTCCCAGTCGAGCAACAGGGTGACAGTGTCGCCGGGCTGAGGTGCGGCCTGGCCCTCGAGCGGCACATGGATGACGCGGCTCTTGTCCTCGGGGTCGTATATCGTGGTGCCGATGGCGATCTCGCTGCCGTCGGCGAGGCGGATCCGCCCGGCATCGCCCGGCTGGCCGCCGCCGGTGGCGTAAAACACCGTGCGATCGAGAACGATGCCGCCGCGCTCGTTCAGCGCCTCTACCTTGGCCGGGGTCTCGGCGAGGTAGGAGTCCTGGCGGAAGAGCAATTCTGTCGGCATCGGTCGTGGTCCTGATTCATCTGCGGCTGGCGCTGCGGCCGGCAGACTGCACCGATTGCGTGGCGTGCGCCACATGCCATGACGCCGTGTGGGGATTGCGGCGATCGAGGCGCTGCAGAAGCGGGACGGGCAGGGCGGCAAGGTTGCGCCGATCACTTGTGGGGCTGTATGTCCGGGAGGCCTCTCGTCCGGAGAAACCATGTCATTGCCGCGCATGCAGCCGCAGGACGGCGTCGCCTGGGTCACCGGCGCGAGTTCCGGCATCGGCGAGGCCGTCGCACTCGAACTGGCCGCTCGCGGGTGGACGGTGGCGATCACGGCGCGACGGCTGGAACAACTCGAAGAACTCGCACGACGCGCGACCGGATTGCCCGGTCGTATCGTTGCCCATGCCGGCGACGTGACGGATGCCGCAGCCATGCGCGTGGTGGTCGATGCCATCGAGAGCGTGCATGGGCCGATCGCGCTGGCCTTCCTGAATGCCGGCGTCGCGCCAGTCACCCGACCCGGCGTGTTTGACATCGCGGCTCTCGAGGCTGCTCTGGCGGTCAACACCCTTGGAGCAGCCAAGGGGCTGGCCGCCGTGCTGGAGCGGATGAAGCCGCGGGGCCGTGGCCATATTGCGGTCAACGCCTCGATCGCCGGTTTCGGCGGCCTGCCGAGAGCCGCCGCCTATGGCGCTTCCAAGGCGGCGACGATCTACATGTGCGAGGCGCTGAAATTCGACTGCGACAGGCTCGGCATTCGTCTTCAGGTCGTCAATCCGGGCTTCGTCGATACGCCCCTGACGCGCCAGCACGATTTCTCGATGCCGCTCCTGATGACCGAGGCGGTTGCAGCAAAACGCATCGTCGACGGCTTCGCGCGCGGCGGCTTCGAGATCAGCTTTCCACGCCGGCTGTCATGGGCGGTGAAGCTGATCAACCTGTTGCCCTACCCGGTCTATTTCCGGGCGATCGGGTGGTTTACCGGCCGGGCGAAGCGAGAGCAGGCGTAAGCTGCCCGCCGAAGCGGCTCTCCAGCCAAGCGACGCCGAAATGGGTGATCGCCGCAGCGTCGACGAGGATGCTTGCTGCGGCGCCGATCTGTCCCTGCCGACCCTGTCCGGAGGCAAGGAATGCACCGACGATCTCGGCAAAGTAATCCTCATCGAGCCCGGCGACGATGGGATCGCCCGTGTCGAATTCCTCGATCATCCGCCACAGCGTGCCGGATGCGGTCGCGAACGGGACTTCCCGGCGCAGGATGCGCTTGCCCGGGATCTGCGCGAGGTGTTCGGCGTGATGCAGCAGGGTCAGCGTGTCGCGGGGGGCGCCGACCATGAGAACCTTGCCGCCGATGGAGACGAGCTTCGCCAGCGGAGAACCTTCGCCATAGCCATAGTCGAGCGGGTGATCCTGCGTGATCCAGTCCGCCCTGGCACCGAGTGCTGCAACCGAAGCGCCGGGATTGCCACTGCGTTTCGCGCCGGGGGTGGTGCGCAGGAATTCCGGCAGCACGCCATTGTCGCGAATGGCACGTGACGACGCCGGATCGAAGGGCGGGAGATGCGCGCGCCAGGTTTCGGGAACGCGGCCCTCATCGTCGAGCAGGTCGTCATAGGCGCCGTCCCAGTCGGTATAGGCCAGCAGCGTTCCCTGAGCGCCGATTGTGTCGAGCAGGGCGCCGATCAAGGCATCGGGACCGTTCAGCAAGCGTCCGACGCGGCTCATCGCGGCATGGACCATCACGGTGTCGCCGGGCTGCAGGCCGAGGCGCTGGAGGTCCGCACGCAGGGCCGCGCGGGTGAGGAAGGCGGGGAGTGTGTCCGACATGCGAAATTGATCCGGCGCTGACTCAACGTCATGGCCGTGACGGACGATTGTGGCGCGTTTCAGATTGTCCGGCAGGTTTTGACGATGAGATCGACGAACCATTGCATCGCCGGGTTCGACGTTGCGCGCAGTCCATGCACGAGGTCGATCGCGAAAGCCGGAACCTCGTAGGGTAGGGGAAGGATCGCCACGCCTGCCACGTCGGCAAAGCGCAGGGCGATTCGCTCCGCCATGGTCGCCACGAGATCAGTCCCTGCCAGTACAAAGGGCACCGCCACGACATGCGGAAGCGTGACCGCGACCCTGCGCTTGTGTCCGTGTTCCGACAGAATGGCATCGACGGCACTCGGTGAGCCATCGCCTCCCATCGACGAGAACAGGACATGGGGGAGGCGCACGAAATCAGCACGGTCGAGCGAGATGCCCGGAGCTGCGCGGGATGCATCGCGAACGCAGGTGAAGCGCTCCATCAGCAGGAACTGCCGGGTTGTGCGGGAGGAGGCGGGCAGATGGCCGCCGATCAGGGCATCGACCTCGCCGCGTTCCAGCCGCGCCAGGCTCTCGACCGCATCGGTGATGGGACGCACGGTGAGATCGACCCCGGGCGCGTCGCGCCGCAGCGCTTCGACAAGGGCCGGCACGATGACGAGGTCGCCGTAATCCGTCACTGCGATGGTGAAATGCCTCCGTGCCGAGCCTGGATCGAAGCCCGGCCCGGAATCCAGCGTTCTGCGAATCTGTTCCAGCGCCTCGCTGACCGGTCGGGCCAGGGCAAGCGCCCTGGCGGTCGGCTGCATGCCCTCGGCCGTCCTGACCAGCAGGTCGTCGTCGAACAGGGCTCGCAGGCGCGCCAGCGCGCTGCTCATCGAGGGTTGTGCCAACCCGATGCGCTGCCCTGCGCGGGTCACATGGCGCTCCTCCATCAGGGCCTCGAAGGCGACGAGGAGATTGAGATCGATCGCAGCCAAATTCATGGCGACGATTATGGTCATGCCGATAATCGATTTCCAAGATGGCGATATGCCTGCCTATCGTCTGCGCCCCAGGCAAACGGGCGTGTCTCATGCGATCCAATCTTCCGCGCCTGATCCCGCGCGGGCCGACATTGCTGGCGCTCGGCGTCATGCTCGGGCTGATTTTTCCCACGCTGGCCGAGCTGGCGCGCCCGCTGATGCCGGCGGCGATCTTCCTGATCGTGCTCGGGACGCTGCTGCGGATCGACATGATCGCGGTGGTCGCCGTGATCCGGCGTCCTTCGCTGTCGGTCTTCCTACCCTGCGTCGCGATGATCGCATGTCCGATCCTCGCAGGCATCGCCGCGCATCTGATCGGCCTTGCCCCTGAGCTCGCACTGGCGCTGGTTCTGGCCAGCTCAGTGCCACCGTCGAGTGGCACCGCGGCGGTCGCAAGAATGCTGGGGCTGGATGGTGCGGTGCCGCTGGTCGTCACGCTCCTGTCCATGGCGCTGGCGCTCCTCACCATACCGTTGCTGGCAAGCTGGTCCGGCGGGCTCTCCGTCGCGCCTCTTGACCTCGCGCTGAGGCTTGCGCTGCTGATCGGAGGGGCTGAGGGCGTCGCGCTCATCCTGAGGCGGCACGCCGCAGCCGCGCTGGCTGCCCATGGCGCCGCGGTCGATGGCATCACTGTCGCAGCATTGCTGGTCTTCGCTCTGGCGACCATGGCCGGCATGCGCAGCCAGATCGAGAATGATCCTCAGGCGGCCATCATCTGCCTGGCGCTTGCCTTCGCCTGCAATCTCGGCATGCAGCTTGGCGGGGTCCTGGTGCTGCCGGGTTCCTTGCGCGAACGCCTGGCGGTCGGCCTGATTCTCGGGAACCGCAATGTCGGTCTGGTCTGGTCGGCGCTTGGTACTGCTGCAACCCCGCGGATGGCACTTTACTTCGCAGCGACTCAGCTGCCGATCTACATCATGCCGCGCCTGCTCGAGGCGCTGCTCGCAAGGTCACGCAAGGATTGTCCGGTCACCGGAATCTCCGGTCGTGCCATGTCAATCGAAGGGAATGCCGATGACACGATCTGATCTTACGCCGGAACTGGCGGCTCGCTTCGCCGCCATTGCGCTGGGGCACGTCCGGCGCGAATACCCCAACAAGCCTGATCATGTCCTGGCCGGCCCCGAAGACGCCCGAACGCCGCGTGAACTCCATCCGGTCTTCTATGGCAGCTATGACTGGCATTCCTGCGTTCACAGCTACTGGATGCTGGCGCGCCTGCTGCGCCGCTTTCCGGACCTTCCGAATGCCGGAGATATCTGCGCCCTGTTCGACGAACAGTTCGTCGCGGACAAGGTCGCCGTCGAGTGCGCCTATCTTGCGGCGCCGACGGCGCGCGGCTTCAAGCGGCCCTATGGCTGGGCTTGGCTTTTGAAACTGGCCGAGGAACTGCACCTGCATGACGACCAGCGCTGGTCGCAGATGCTCGCGCCGCTGGCGGACGCATTCGCTCAGCGCTTTCGCGACTTTCTGCCGCTCGCGACCTATCCGGTCCGCGTGGGCACGCATTTCAACACGGCCTTCGGCCTCAGGATGGCGGCAGACTATGCTGCGGTGACGCGGGACGACGCCTTCATGGCGCTGCTGCGAGACACCGGCAGGCGCTGGTACGGCGGGGATGCGGATTGCCCGGCCTGGGGCGAGCCGAGCGGCGACGACTTCCTGTCCTCGGCGCTGATCGAGGCGGAATGCATGAGGCGTCTCCTGCCAGGGGAGGAATTTCTGCCCTGGTTCGACGTCTTCCTGCCCAGGCTTGCCGACAGCGGACCGGAAACCCTGTTCCGGCCGGCGACTGTCAGCGATCGCACGGATGGCAAGATCGCCCATCTCGATGGTCTGAATCTCAGCCGGGCGTGGTGCTGGCGCGCGCTCTCCGCGGCGCTGCCGCCGGGCGATCCGCGCCGAACCCTGGCAGAGGACGCTGCCGCACGGCACCTGGCGGCCGGGCTTCCCCATATCGCCGGCGACTATATGGGCGAACACTGGCTCGCGAGCTTTGCCGTGCTCGCGCTCGAAGGATGAGGGCACGAAGCACGGCAGGCAGGCTATGCGCGACCCAGGGACGCAAGGGCATCGAGCGCCCGCTGCCGGCCAAAACCGAGATCGATGATCGGGCGTGGATAGGTTTCTCCGAGCCGGACGCCAGCGGCCGCGAGCTTGCCAGGCGAAAGCGTCCAGGGACTGTGGATCTCCGGGGCTGGAAGCTGACCGAGTTCCGGAATCCAGCGTCGGACATAGGTGCCGTCGGGGTCGAATTTCTCGCCCTGCGTCACTGGGTTGAAGATGCGGAAATAGGGAGCGGCATCGGCGCCCGATCCCGCAACCCATTGCCAACTCGTGGGATTATTGGCGGGGTCGGCGTCAACCAGAGTGTCCCAGAACCAGCGCTCGCCTTCGCGCCAGTCTATGAGCAGGTGCTTGATCAGGAAGGACGCGACGATCATCCGCACGCGATTATGCATCCAGCCGGTCGTCCAGAGTTCGCGCATGCCGGCATCGACGATCGGATAGCCTGTCAGCCCGCGTTGCCAGGCGTGCAGCGCGGCATCGTCCTGTCGCCATGGAAAAGCGTCGAAACGCGCGTTGAAGTTCTGCGTCGCCAGGTCAGGGTGATGGAAGAGCAGGTGGTAGGAGAATTCACGCCAGCCGATTTCGGAGAGAAATTTCTCTGCATCGCCGGCGCTGCCCGGGATTTCTCCTGCATGCCGGGCTGCCAGCGTGGCGTGCCAGAGCTGGCGGGGCCCGATTTCACCGAAGCGCAGATGCGGAGAGAGGCGCGAGGTCGAGACCTTGTCGGGACGATTGCGACCCTCGCTGTAGCCTGCGATCGCCTCGCCGAGGAAAGAGGAGACGGCGCCCGTCGCGCCAGCCTCGCCCGGAATCCAGGCCTCGCGCATGCCTCCAGCCCAATCGGGCGCGGTCGGTTCCAGCATCAGCCTCTCATGATCGAGGGCAAGCGGTTTCAGCGATTCGGGGAGAGGCAGCGGTCTCAGCTGTGTGGGGGCTGGGGCAGGAGCTGCCGGCTCGCCGCGCGCCCGGACTGCGCGCCAATAGGGCGTGAAGACCTTGAAGGGCGTGCCGGAGCCCGTTGCGATCTGCCAGGGTTCGTTGAGCAGGCTGGCATTGTAGCTCGCGACGGTCGTGCCGGCCTGGGTCAGTTCGCGCTTCACCTCAGAATCAAGCGCAATGGCGGCGGCCTCGTAGCGACGATTCCAGGTGACGAGGTCGACGCCTGTTGCGGCCACGACCATGGGAATCAACCTGGCAGGGTCTCCCCGCATCAGGACGAGCCTGCCGCCGCGCGCGCCCAGCTCTTCGGCGAGCGCGGCGAGAGAGCGTGACAACCACCAGCGCGCTGCGCCGCCCAGCACGCGCCGTTTCGGTGATTCGTCGAGGATGTAGAGGCAAAGGACGGGGCCATGGGCCGCAGCTGCGCAAAGGGCAGGATTGTCGGCGAGACGCAGATCGTCGCGGAACCAGAACAGGGAGGAGGCGCTCATCCCTCCTGATAGCCTGCCTCCCGATAGCCTGCACCAGCGGCTCACGCGAAATCGGCGCCGTCAAGGCGCCGATCCTGGCATTGCTTCCGGGCGGGAGAATCGACCTCCGGGCCGGTATGCGGCGCTATCAGCGGTAATAGGGCCGGCCGTAATACTGGCGATGGCGCCAGTGCCCGCGTGCATAGCCATAGGGCGGCGGGCCGTAATGGCGGCGGCCGTAATAGCCGCGTGGGGGACCGTAGCGATAACCGTGAGAATAGTGTCCCCGGCCATGGCGCCAGTCGCGATACTGAACCTGCTGAATGTCGGACGTCCCGCTCAGCAGGTCGCCAGCCGTGGTCGGTGGCGCTGCGAGTGCGGCTGCGGGCAGGGCAGCCGTCAGGCCCAGCATCAGGGCCGAGGCGAGGAAAAAGTTTCGCATGATTCGTCTCCAGGTGAATCGGATCGACAGCATGGAAGCCGATCGGGCTCGAACCGGTGATGAACGGGATTGTCCGGAACCGTTCATCTCGCGCAAGGCACAGATGCCTCGCTTTCGCGAGGATCAGGGCAGTCAGCGCATCATGTTAAGGAGGTGGAGGCCTCGCCCGGAATCGAACCGGGGTGCAAGGATTTGCAGTCCTCTGCGTAACCACTCCGCCACGAGGCCATCCGGGGACAGTCACGCTGCGGTGATGTCCTAGGGCCGCCTATAACCACATGGCGCGCCGGCCCGCAACCGGGAACAGCAGCATTCGTCATGATGACCTATGGTCACCTGTGGATGAGCGGAATTCCTGCCATCGAAGTGTCTTAAAGGGCTTGCGCCCGGACAAAGGCGTCGCTATTACCCCGGCCATCGGTCCCGGATAGCTCAGCGGTAGAGCAATCGACTGTTAATCGATTGGTCGCAGGTTCGAATCCTGCTCCGGGAGCCAACACTTCTTACATTCATGAAATTGATGCCCGTGTGCCATCTCCTCTACGAGGGGGCGGCAGCGTGTCGGCTCGCGATTTCAGAATCTTATGCGCTTTTGCTGATCCGAGCTCTCGGCATGTCGGCGCGTAATGCGCGTCCGCCCTTGCGCGATCCCCTCACCACGATCCGCCGAGGTTCGTTGATCAGGGCGTGGCCGCCAGGCGCCGATCGACGGCGCGGGCGCGGAGCTGCCTGGAGAGGATGGGCCGAGCCCTCTCGATGTCATGATCAGGATCGAGGGATCGCTGAGCGATCGCTATTGGGCAGAATGACCGAATCCAAACCGGTCTGATTCAGAGGCCGCGATCGCAGATCAATCGAGATGTCGCCGGCAGAATCCTGCCGGTCGAATCTTGGCCGGATTGCCTCGCGACGACGCCGTCAGGTCGTCTGTGGATGCGGCGCGCATGTGCTCCTCAGCTGTGAGAACTCGCTGCAGCCGAACCGGTGTCCTGCCGCGGCCATCTTGCCTTTTGCGACCGCCTCGAACAAAAGCTGAGGACGGCGAACACGCGCCGCGCAGACGGAGATTGAGGATATGGACAGCTTCACCGAGCTGCGCCGGATGATGGTCGATTGCCAGTTGCGGACCTATGACGTGACGGACCGTGCGGTTCTCACGGCTGCCGACCGCGTTCCGCGCGAAGCATTTCTTCCCGCCGAACTCTCCCACCTTGCCTATCTCGATCAGTCTGTCGCCTTGCCGGGTACGAGCCGGGCGCTGATGACGCCGATGGTGATCGTGCGGATGATCCAGATGCTCGGCATTCAGCCTGGCGAGCGCGTGCTCGAATATGGCGGCGGCACGGGATATGGCGCTGCATTGATGTCGGATATGGGCGCGGTCGCCACGCTTTGGGAGCCTGATGCGGCTGCCCTGGATCAGGCTCGTGGCGCGCTTGCGCTGGCTGGCGCTGTTGGCGTCACGCTCAGCGCCACACGGCCTGCCGAATCTCATTTCGACGCGATTCTCGTCAGCGGCGCCTGCGAGACCGTTCCAGAGAGCCTTTTTGGTCTCGTCAGCGATAACGGCCGGCTGATCCTGGTCGAGGGGCAGGGGCGGGCCGCGCGGGTGCAGCTTTATCAAAAGAGCGCCCAAACCATGTCGGCGAGGCCGGTTTTCGATGCTGCCGCGCCTGTTTTGGAAGAATTCCGCCGCGTTCCGAGTTTCGAATTTTGATTCGGCAGTGTCGCATTTATGCGGCACTGCGCCATGGAAACGATTGTTCGCGCCTTGGTGAGATTGGCGCGGGCCGCGGCTCCGGGTATGAATCACTACAACTATGCCGAGGCTGGGGCGATGCCTGGGCGAGACTTGAGTCCGCACAAGAGGCGTCCACGTGAACGAAAAAGAAATTAGGCGGAAGTCGGCCGGATACGGTCTCGCTGCGGTTCTGGCCACCGTTTTGGCCGCCAGCCAGATCACGACGGCTTCTGCGCAGACGATGGATGCATCGCTGGCGCGGGCCTATAATGGCAACCCGACGCTGAATTCGCAGCGCGCCTTGGTGCGCGCCACCAACGAGAACGTGCCCCAGGCACTGTCCGGCTACCGGCCGCGCATCACCGCCTCGGCGGATATCGGCGCGAGCCTGCTTGACGCCAATCAGCCCGGACAGGGCAACAGCACGTCCCGCCTGGCGCCGCGTGGCGCAGGCGTCCAGATCGACCAGAACATCTTCGACGGTGGCAAGACCCGCAGCTCTGTCAGCCAGGCGGAATCGCAGGTGCTGGGTGCGCGGGCGACGTTGCGCAATACCGAGCAGAACGTGCTGCTCGATGCCGCCACGTCCTACATGAACGTGCTGCGCGACACGGCGATTCTCAGTTTGAACCGCAACAACGTCGAGGTTCTCGAGGAGCAGCTGCGCCAGACGCGCGACCGATTTCAAGTCGGTGAAGTAACCCGGACCGACGTGGCGCAGGCAGAAGCCCGGCTGTCGCAGGCGCAATCCGCGGAGATTCTGGCGGAATCGAACCTCAAGACCAGCATCGCGCGCTTCCGCCAGAATGTCGGTGTCGAGCCAAAGCAGCTCGCGCCTGGACGTCCCATCGAGAACCTGCTGCCGAAGTCGCTGCCGGCCGCGCTTGACATCGCGTTGGTCGGGCATCCTGCGGTCATCGCGGCTCTGCACGGCGTCGATGCGGCGGAGTTGCAGGTGAAGGTCACGGAAGCGGACCTCTATCCGACCGTGGGTGTGCGCGGCTTGGTCGCGCAGCGCTATGACAGCCAGCTTTTTGGTGACAATCGCTTCTCGGCGAGCGCTGTGGCGACGCTGACAATCCCGATCTATGAGGGCGGCCAGGTCTACTCACGGACCCGGCAGGCCAAGGAGACGGCCGGCCAGCGCCGGATCGACGTCGACACGTCGCGCGACACCGTGCGTGCTGCGGTCGTCTCCGCCTGGGGCGCCCTTGATGCCGCCAAGGCGCAGATCATTGCGGCTCAGGCACAGGTTCAGGCGGCTGAGACCGCGCTTGCAGGCGTCCGCGAGGAGGCCAAGGTCGGTCAGCGTACCACGCTCGACGTGCTCAACGCGCAGCAGGAACTGGTGATTGCCCGGTCGACGCTGGTGACGGCGCAGCGAGATCGGGTCGTCGCATCCTATGCCGTGCTCTCGGCCGTTGGCCGGCTTTCGGCTGAGACGCTGAAGCTCAAGACCGCGGTCTACGACTCCCGCAAGCATTACGATCAGGTCAAGGGTCTGCTCTGGGGCACCCAGGTTCCTGACGGTCGCTGAGACAGCCTTGAGTGTTAATGACGGGGGCTGAAGCCCCCGTTTCTGTTGTGGTCCGCCCGCTCTGTTTTGCAGCGGGCTTGCGCGCTGATCGATGGGAGACATTCCGGCAACAGACCGGATTTCTCCTGTGGGTGGGCCGGAACCTGCCTTGCTTGGCGCTCTTTGCGTGGAATACTCAATGTTGGGGCTGCGTTTGATTCGATCCGCGCGCCCGGTGTCGAGTGGTCGGACCCAGCATGAGCGCGCAACCCAAGCCCAACGAACCGTCGATGGAGGAGATTCTCGCCTCCATCCGCCGGATCATCGCGGATGACGAGGTCAAGCCCGCCGAGGCTAGCGCACCTGCGCCGACGCCAGAGCCGTCACCCGCGGCGCCCCAGTTGCAGCTCGTCGAGGAGATCGATGACGACGTGCTCGATCTCGGAGCCGAGGCGAGCCTGGTCGTATCACCGGCGATGGCTGAGCCCGAGCCTCCGGCCGTGGCCATTCAGCCCAGCCTGGATGTCGATTTCCTCGAAGCGGCCGAGCCCGAGTTCAAGCCGCAACCGGAGCCGCCGGCGCAGATGTTCGTGCCGCCAGCCTTCGTCCCGGCACAGTCCGCGCCGCCATCGCTCGATATGGCTGCTCTGATTTCGGAACAGGCCGGCTCCGCCGTGAACAATGCCTTCGGTGCGCTCGCCCACACAGTCCTGACCAACAACGCGCGTACGCTCGAGGATCTGGTCAAGGACATGCTGAAGCCGATGCTCAAGACCTGGCTCGACGACAATCTGCCGACCATGGTGGAACGTCTGGTGCGCGCCGAAATCGAACGCGTCGCCCGCGGTAACCGGCACTGAGGCATTTCCCGCTCACCAGGACGAGATTGGTCGGCTAAGGTATCGGCCTGAAAGGTGGATTGCAGTCTCGATGCAAACACAGAAGGTCGGTTCATCCGCCCGGATACGAAATCCAGTCCGATGATCTAACGCCCGCGTAGCCGTCCGTGGACCCGTTGTGGCACTCTGATGTCGTCAAAGGCGCCGGCATCGTGCAACTGCTTGATGGCGAACCCGGCGAGGGTCAACGCGGCGGTTGGCCCGCCAAGTCGTGAGACCAGCATCGCCAGGCCGACCGCGACAGGGCGTGAAAAACGTCCCGAAGCCGCTTCGACGGCGAGCCATGCTCCGAGACTGTGAACGAGGAGCTTCATCCGGTCATCCTGCTGTGCTTGAGGGGCGGGGACAATCTGATCGATGAAGGCCTAACCGCTGAGACAGGTCGTGGTTCCGTATCTCCGTCGTTTGACGATTGCGCCGGGGCGTGCCTGATTCGGATCCGAAGGAGTGCGAAGCCGTCCTCGGGGGCAGACAGTTTCGCGAGCCCGACGCCACCTTCAGCGAGTCTCAACGCGAGGACTGACCATGAAGAAGCCGACGTCACGCATCGATCTGAAGTCCAACACCAAAACCTCAATGATCAGCCTGCTCAATGCCCGCCTGGCGGACGGCATCGATCTTGCGCTTGTCACCAAGCAGGCCCACTGGAATCTGAAGGGCCCGGGCTTCATCGCTATCCACGAGATGCTCGATGGCTTCCGCGCCGAGCTCGATACCCATGTCGATACAGTCGCAGAGCGCGTGGCACAGCTTGGCGGGATTGCGCTGGGCACAACGCAGACTGTCGCGTCGGGCACGACGCTGAAGCCCTATCCGACAGAGATCGTTGCGGTGAAGGATCACCTCGCCGAACTGATCGAGCGCTACGCCGAGACCGCCAAGACCGTCCGCACCGCGATCGACACCGCGGCTGAGGCTGGCGATGCGGACACGGCCGATATCCTGACCGGCTATTCTCGGGCGCTCGACAAGGCGCTCTGGTTCCTGGAGTCGAGCGCGGCCTGACATCCGCATTGTCGAAAGCGTTGACGGGACGCCCACGCATGGGCTCTTAAGACCAACGACCTTTTGGCCTGACCTTCGGCCGGGGCTTTCCCCGGCCATTTTGCGTTCGAGCGAAGCAATGATGGACAAGACATTCGAGCCCGCCACCGTCGAGGCGCGCATCAGCAAGGCCTGGGAAGAGGCCGAGGCCTTCCGGGCAGGGCGTGGCGCCGAGCCGGGCGCTGAGCCCTATTGCATCGTCATTCCGCCGCCGAACGTGACTGGCTCCCTGCATATGGGCCATGCGCTCAACAACACGCTGCAGGATGTGCTCTGCCGCTTCGAGCGCATGCGCGGCAAGGACGTGCTCTGGCAGCCGGGCACCGACCATGCCGGCATCGCGACCCAGATGGTGGTCGAGCGCAAGCTTGCCGCCGAGAACAAGACCAACCGCAGGACCATGGGCCGCGAGGCCTTCCTCGAGGAGGTCTGGCGCTGGAAGGCGGAGTCCGGCGGCACCATCGTCAACCAGCTGAAGCGGCTCGGCGCCTCCTGCGACTGGTCGCGCGAGCGCTTCACCATGGACGAGGGGCTGAGCGCGGCCGTGCTCAAGGTCTTCGTCTCCCTGCACAAGCAGGGGCTGATCTACCGCGCCAAGCGGCTGGTGAACTGGGATCCGAAATTCCAGACCGCCATTTCCGATCTTGAGGTCCTGCAGGTCGAGAAGACCGGCTCGTATAAATGGCAGCGCGGCGGCGAGGAGGAATTCGACTCCGCCAAGCTCGACAAGGCGCTGAACCGCGATCCGAGCGGGCATCTCTATTATTTCAACTACCCCCTCGAAGGCGTGGTCTACGACCTCGACGACGCTTCGACCTTCATCACGGTTGCGACGACCCGGCCGGAAACGATGCTGGGCGATACCGGCGTCGCGGTGCACCCCGAGAACGAGCGGCTGAAGGGCCTGATCGGCCGGAACGCGATCCTGCCGCTGGTTGCGCGCGTCATCCCGATTTTTGGCGACGACTATGCCGACCCGGAGAAGGGCACAGGCGCGGTCAAGATCACGCCGGCGCATGACTTCAACGATTTCGAGGTCGGCAAGCGCCACAAGCTTGCGGTCATCAACATCCTCGACGGCGAAGCGCGCATGCTTCTCGAAGCGAACGAGGACTTCCTGGCCGGCGCCAAGCCCGAGCAGGCGGTGCAGGCTCTGCACGGCCTCGACCGCTTCGCTGCCCGCCGTCTCGTCGTTGCACTGATGGCAGAGCGCGGCTTGCTGGTGAAGATCGAACCGCATGCGCATACCGTGCCGCATGGCGATCGCTCCGATGTCGTGATCGAACCCTGGCTGACCGATCAGTGGTATGTCGACGTCAAGCCGCTGGCGGAACGCGCGCTCAAGGCCGTGAAGGATGGGCGCACCAAGATCACGCCCGATAGCTGGACCAAGACCTATAACGACTGGCTCGAGAACATCGAGCCCTGGTGCGTCTCGCGTCAGTTGTGGTGGGGGCACCAGATTCCGGCCTGGTACGGACCGGATGGCGAGTGCTTCGTCGCCGAATCCGAGACCGCTGCACAGGCTCTGGCGGTCGGCCATTACGGCGGCCCGGTTGCGCTGACGCGCGACGAGGACGTGCTCGACACCTGGTTCTCGTCGGCGCTCTGGCCGTTCTCGACGCTGGGCTGGCCGGAGGATACGCCGGAGCTCAAGCGCTATTACCCAACGGCGACGCTCGTCACCGCCTTCGACATCATCTTCTTCTGGGTCGCCCGGATGATGATGATGGGCCTCAACTTCATGGACGAGGTGCCATTCAAGGACGTCTATATCCACGCCATCGTTCGCGACGAGAAGGGCGCGAAGATGTCGAAGTCGAAGGGCAACGTCATCGATCCGCTGACGCTCGTCGACAAGTATGGTGCCGACGCCCTGCGCTTCACGCTCGCTGCCATGGCGGCGCAGGGGCGCGACATCAAGCTCGCGACCTCGCGTGTCGAGGGTTATCGCAACTTCGCAACGAAGATCTGGAACGCCTCGCGCTTCGCCGAGATGAATGGCTGCCAGCGCGTCGAGGGTTTTGATCCCGCTCTGGTCACGCAGCAACTCAATCGCTGGATCCTCAGCGAGGCGGCCCGGGCCGCCGACGAGATCGCGGCCGGCATTGCCAGTTTCAAGTTCAACGAAGCGGCAGGCGCCGCCTATCGCTTCGTCTGGAACGAGTTCTGCGACTGGTATCTCGAGCTGGCGAAGCCCGTTCTGCAGGGCGACGGTGCAGCCGCAGCGGAGCGGGCTGAGACACAGGCGACCGTTGCCCATGTCATCGACCTGATCTGCCAGCTTCTCCACCCCTTCATGCCGTTCCTCACCGAGGAGCTCTGGGCCGTGAAGGCGGGAGAGGGGGCTCAGCGCAAGCTTGCCAAGGGTGATGCCGCGCTGGTCTGCCTGACGCGCTGGCCCGAGCTTGCCGGCCTCACGAACGAGGCGGCCGAGGCTGAGATCGGCTTCGTCGTCGATCTGATCTCCGATATCCGCTCGGTCCGCTCCGAGACCAATGTGCCGGCCGGCGCGCAAGCGCCTCTGGTACTGGTCAAGGCGAGTGCTGCGACCAAGGCGACGATCGAAGCCTGGGCTCCGATGATCGAACGGCTGGCGCGCGTCTCCGCGATCGGCTTCGCCGAGATCGCCCCGCCGCAATCCGCCCAGATCATCGTGCGTGGCGAAGTCGCGGCTCTGCCGCTCGCCGGCATCATCGACCTCGACGCGGAGCGGGCGCGCCTGACGAAGGAGCTCGCCAAGCTCGACCAGGACATTCTCGCGGTGGAGCGCAAGCTCGGCAATCCGGATTTCGTCGCTCGTGCGCCGGAAGAGGTCGTCGAGGAAAACCGCGAGCGCAAGGCGCAGGCCGAGGCACGGAAGGTCAAGATCGGCGAAGCGCTGGTGCGGATGCAATAGCCCGGTAGCGCGTCACTCCCGCGTTATGCAAAGACTGGTAGGGTTCCAAACGCGCTTGCTGGAGCCCTGCCATGTTTCGCCGCAATGCCTTCGATCGGTTCCTTGTCGATGACTTCCTGACGGAAGCGGGTACGCCCTCGCGCCGGCGTTTTCTGCAGGGGCTTGCGGCCTCGGGCCTGTTGCTCACCGGCGGCGCTGTGCTCGACCAGCGGGTCTGGGCCAATCCGGTCTTCGCTGCCTATCCTTTCGGGCTCGGCATCGCCTCGGGCGATCCGTCTGCCGATGGCTTCGTGATCTGGACCAAGCTCGCGCCCCTGCCGCTTGCGCGCAATGGCGGCATGCCCATGAAGGCTGTCGAGGTCACCTACGAGATCGGTGCCGAGGCGAATATGCGCCAGATCGTGCAACGCGGCTCGGCCCTGGCCCGGCCCGAGCTCGGCCACGCCGTCCATGTCGAGGTCTCCGGGCTGGAACCGAACCGCGACTATTTCTACCGCTTCACGTGCGGCGGCGAGCGCACCATCACGGGCCGTGCCCGTACCTTCCCGTCGGCGAATGTGTCGGTTGAGCGGGTCCATTTCGGTGTGCTCGGCTGCCAGCGCTACGAGGACGGCCATTTCACCGCCTTTCGCCATGTTGCGGATGAGCACTTCGATTTCATCTACCATTACGGCGACTACATCTACGAGTACCGCATGGTGCGGCCGAACGAGCGGCCCTTGGCTGTCGCGCGCGTCATGCCCGGAGATCCCGACGAGATCTATTCGCTCGCCGACTACCGGCATCGTTATGCGATCTACAAATCCGATCCCGACCTGCAACTGGCCCATGCCTCGACATCGTGGCTGGTCTCGTTCGACGATCATGAGGTCGACAACAATTTTGCAGGCCTGGTCTCCGAGCAGAATGTTCCCCCGGAGATCTTCGCGCTGCGCCGCGCTGCCGGATTCCAGGCCTGGTATGAGCATATGCCGTTGCGCCGGGCGTCGATCCCGAGCGGTCCTTCGATCCAGGCCTATCGGCGCTTCCTCTATGGCGATCTGGCCCAGATCGATGTGCTCGACACCCGCCAGTTCCGCTCGGACCAGCCTTGCGGAGATGGCTCGCACGCAGCCTGCGCTGACGCGCTGAAGCCTGAAAACACGATGCTTGGCGAAAAGCAGGAGGCCTGGCTTGCCGAGGGCCTGCGCAGTTCGAGAGCGCGATGGAACGTGCTGGCTCAGCAGGTCATGGTGATGCGCCACGACCGCGATCCCGACCCCAGGAAGGTCGGCTACAGCATGGATAAATGGGACGGTGCAGTGGCGGCACGCCAGCGTCTGTTCGACACGCTGGAGAGCGCTGGCACGGCCAACGCAGTCGTGCTCACCGGAGACATCCACCAGAACTGGGCGGGCGAGCTCAAGGCCAATTTCGACGATCCCAAGTCCAGGACGCTTGGCGTCGAGTTCGTCGCCACCTCGATCACCTCGGGCGGCGACGGAGCCGACACGACAAAGGCGGGACAGGTCGCCCTGCAAAAGAACCCGCATATCGGGTTCTTCAACAATCAGCGCGGCTACATGCGCCATACCCTTTCACAAGGCGGCTGGCAGGCCGATTACCGCGTGCTGGACCGGGTTACCACTGCCGGAGCCGCGATCTCGACCCGTGCCAGCTTCGTCGTCGAGGCCGGAAAACCGGGGATGTCGCCGAAATGAACCGCTGTCTGCGCTGCCCGTATCAGGACATGAATCGGTCGCCAAATTGACCTTGAACTAAGAGACCTCTGGCAAATTCCCGGGGACACGATTAGATGCGCGCGGGGTGCAAGTCTGCCATGCGCCGTTCGATCCACTGCACGAGACACTGAACCGACGCATGCTCAAGCGAGCTTATGATTGGTGCGTTTCCTACGCATCCCACCCCGCCGCGCCGTGGCTGCTCTTCGCCCTGACTTTTGTCGAGAGCTCGGTCAGCCCGTTGCCTCCGATTCCGCTGCTGCTGCCGATGTGCATCGCGCGGCCGGACCGGGCCTGGTTCTACGCCGGGATCTGCTCGCTCGGCGCCGTCACGGGGGGCTATCTCGGCTATGCGATCGGCGCCTTCCTGTATGAATCCGTCGGCGTCTGGCTGATCAGCATCTACGGGCTTCAGGACAAGGCCGCCCATCTGATCTCGAGTTCGCAGGATTTCTGGTTCTGGGTGCTCGTCACCAAGGGGCTGACGCCGATCCCGTTCAAGATCGTCACGATCATGTCGGGCTTCCTGCATTTCGACATCTGGAAGTTCACCATCGGCATGGTGATCTCACGCGTCACCTTCTTCGCCATGATCGCGCTCGCGCTACGCTTCTACGGCGACAACATCCGCATCTTCATCGAGAGGCACCTGCCGCTCAGCGTGACGCTTCTGCTCGTGGTGGTCGTTGGCGGGTTCTTCGTCCTGCCCATGGTTCTCTGAGCTGCGGTTCCTCAAATTGTGACATCGTGGCAACACCGCTGAGGCATCGCATGCGCGCTGTCCTGAGCTGGATCAGATGCCGCGATGCCGCCACAAAGCGCCCCCAGCAAAGAGGGACGTTAAGTCACTGAGATTTAGATGATTTAAAGTCGGGTTTGTCCGGTTGGAAGATTATGTCCTTCCCGAGCCTGCAAAGAGACTGAACGTTGCGCCTGGCGCGGGCTGCGTGGCACATCTGCCGCGCACTGCAAGCGCAGGGTGGAGCGAGGACAGGTAGAATGGACGCGCGCGTTTTCGATAAGTCGAAGCTACCCAGCCGGCATGTCAGCGTCGGGCCGGCGCGCGCTCCGCATCGTTCCTACTACTATGCGATGGGGATGACCTCGAAGCAGATCGCGCAGCCCTTCGTCGGCGTTGCGTCCTGCTGGAACGAGGCGGCTCCCTGCAATATTTCGCTGATGCGCCAGGCCCAGGCCGTCAAGAAGGGCGTTGCTTCGGCCGCGGGCACGCCGCGCGAGTTCTGCACCATCACGGTGACCGACGGCATCGCCATGGGCCACCAGGGCATGAAGTCGTCGCTGGCCTCGCGCGAATGCATCGCCGACTCGGTCGAGCTCACCATGCGTGGCCATTGCTATGACGCGCTGGTCGGCCTTGCCGGTTGCGACAAGTCGCTTCCGGGCATGATGATGGCGATGGTTCGCCTCAACGTGCCGTCGATCTTCATCTATGGCGGCTCGATCCTGCCGGGCACCTTCAAGGGCAAGCCGGTCACCGTCCAGGACGTGTTCGAGGCCGTCGGCAAACACTCCGTCGGCGCCATGTCGGACGAGGACCTGAAGGAACTGGAGGAGGCAGCCTGCCCGTCCTCGGGCTCCTGCGGCGCCCAGTTCACCGCCAACACCATGGCGACTGTTGCCGAGGCTATCGGCCTTGCGCTGCCCTATTCCTGTGGCGCGCCTGCGCCCTACGATGTGCGCGACACCTTCTGCTACACCGCCGGCGAGATGGTGATGGAGCTGATCGCCAGGAACATCCGCCCGCGCGACATCGTCACCCGCAAGGCGTTGGAGAATGCGGCCATGGTCGTGGCGGCCTCGGGCGGCTCGACCAATGGTGCGCTGCACCTGCCGGCGATCGCACATGAATGCGGCATCGATTTCGATCTCTTCGCCGTCGCCGAGATCTTCAAGAAGACCCCCTACATCGCCGACCTGAAGCCAGGTGGGAAATATGTCGCCAAGGACATGTTCGAAGTCGGCGGCATTCCGCTGTTGATGAAGACCCTGCTCGACCATGGCTACCTGCATGGCGACTGCATGACCGTGACCGGCCGCACGATTGCCGAAAACCTCGCTTCGGTGAAGTGGAACGATGAGCAGGACGTAATCCGCCCCGCCAACAAGCCGTTGTCCGACAATGGCGGTGTCGTCGGTTTGCAGGGCAATCTCGCCCCTGAGGGCGCGATCGTGAAGATCGCGGGCATGCCGGCCGAGAGCCTGGTCTTCACCGGGCCGGCCCGCTGCTTCGACTGCGAGGAGGACGCCTTCAGGGCCGTCACCAATCGCGAGTACAAGGTCGGCGACGTGCTGGTCATCCGCTACGAGGGCCCCAAGGGCGGCCCCGGCATGCGCGAGATGCTGTCGACGACCGCGGCCCTCTACGGCCAGGGCATGGGCGACAAGGTCGCGCTGATCACGGACGGGCGATTCTCCGGCGCGACCCGCGGTTTCTGCGTCGGCCATGTCGGCCCCGAAGCCGCCGTTGGCGGGCCGATCGGCCTCATCCGCGATGGTGACATTATCGAGCTCGATGCCATCACAGGAAAGCTCGCGTGCCGCCTTTCTGATGCCGAACTTGAGGAGCGTCGTAAGGCCTGGAAACCGCGCAGGACCGACTACAATTCGGGCGCGCTGTGGAAATACGCGCAAACGGTCGGCTCCGCCAAGGGCGGGGCCGTGACCCACCCAGGAGGGGCGGCAGAAACCCATTGCTATGCGGATATCTGAGACCATCATAGCTGGAACATTCCTGATCCTGGGCTGCCAGTCGGCAGCCTGGTCGCAGGATGTCATGGGCCGGGCACCGATCCCGCCGCGCTCGATTCCGGGCGCTCCGCTGCCGGAGCCCGAGGGGCCGCCTCCCGCGGGCCTGCAGGCCCTCCCCAATGGCCGCGTGCTGGCGCCTGCGCCGAACGCTCCCGCCGCGCATGCCGCGCTGCCGTTGGCGCCCTTCGCCAGCGCGCGCGATGCGCTGAAGGCCTGGATGCGCGATTCGACGGCTGGTGATCAGGCCGGCGCCGTGCGCGCGCTCGAATATGCCGCGGCTCACGGCCACCTCACTGCCCAGTACAAGCTCGGCCGGATGTATGCCGGTGGCGAAGGCGTTCCCAGCAATGATCTGAAGGCCTTCGAGTACTTCTCGAAGATTGCGGACGAGAATGCCGATGCGATTCCCGGCACGGCCGACGGGCGTATCGTTGGCAGCGCCTTCGTAGCGCTCGGCAGCTATTTCACGGACGGCATCAAGGGCTCCTATGTGAAGCCCAATATCGACCGGGCCTTCGATATGTTCCACTATGCCGCATCCTATTTCGGCGATCCCGACGGGCAGTACAATCTTGCCCGGCTCTACATGAACGGGCAGGGCACCGGCCGCGACCAGCGGCAGGCAGCGCGCTGGATGAAGCTTGCAGCCGAGAAGGGGCATGTGCCGGCGCGTGCCGTTTTTGGCGACATGCTGGTTCGTGGCAGCGATGGCGTTCCGCGTCAGGTCTCACAAGGGCTGATGTGGCTGGCTCTGGCACGCGATGCTGCCGATCCGGCGCGTGAAGCCTGGATCTTCGAGCGCTATGACGCGGCCTTCGCTGCGGCTTCCGTGAGTGACCGCAACGCGGCGCTATCGCTGGTTGAGCGCCAGCAGGTTGCAGGCCGCTCCAGCGAACGCTGAAAGCCGTACACCGACGTCTCTGGCCGCCCCACGCGGCGGCGTAACGCATGGCGGGCAAGTACGCCCTGCCGTGCCCACCGCATCGCTCTCTCCTTCAGCCCTGCATACATCCTCGCCTTGTCGTTGCGTGGGAAAACCGTTGCTCGCGCCCCGGCTCCGGATGTCGCCAGTCGGAGCTGCCGCGAACCGCGCCGGTTTTCTGGCGCGCGCCGTCTGCTCTTCGGCGGCCGCACAATTCCGGAAGCGGGCCGCGCCGGGCGAAACGGGCGCACACCGAGATGTGATGGCGCCGGCTTGTCCGAGGCCTGAACACGGATCAATGTTCATCGTATGTTCATGCGGTAAGGCGGAGATTCACCGCAAGGCGAGGCTCACTTGATGGGAGATTCGTCATGACCTCAATGCTCAGCATCACCAAGACGACTGCCGCTGCTTTCGCCGCGGTCATGGCAGTCGGTGTCATCGCATGGTCGGCGCCAGCCGAGGCGCGGTTCGGCGGCGGCGGCGGCTTCCAGGGTGGCGGAGGCTTCCATGGCGGTGGCGGAGGCTTCCACATGGCCTTCCACGGCGGCGGCGGCCGAATGGCTGGCTTCGGAGGGGGCGGTTTCGCCCATCCCGGTTTTGCCCGCCCAGTCTTTGCCGGTCGGTCGGTTTTCTTCCACCAACAGCGGTTCAACCATAACCGGTTCTTCGTCGGCCCGGCCTTCGCATTCGGCGTCGGGGCGCCCTATTACTACAACACCTATTACAATGACGGCTGCTACTATGCGTGGCAGCAGCACTACGACCAGTGGGGTTACGCCGTCGCTCGCCGCGTATTGGTCTGCTACTGACAAGCCGTTCCATGCGACGCGGACGACGCTTGGTCCGGGCAATAGCCGCGCAAGGACGCGCTGATCACGCTGCCTTCAACTCCACGATGACCGGCACATGATCCGACGGCTTGTCCCAGCCGCGGACATGTTTGGCGATCGAGACAGCGGCAAGCCTGTCTGCAGCGTGCGGCGAAAGCAGCAGATGGTCGATCCGGATGCCGTTGTTCCGCTGCCAGGCGCCAGCCTGATAATCCCAGAAGGTGTAAAGCCCGCCGGAATCCGTGGTCGAGCGCAGCGCTTCGGTGAAACCGAGATTAACGAGCCCGCGGAAGGCGGCCCGGGTCTGCGGGAGGAACAGCGCGTCATCGACCCAGGCCGCGGGGTCGCGTGCATCGCGTGGCTCGGGGATGACGTTGTAATCGCCGGCCAGGACCAGCGGCTCTTCCTGGGCAAGCAGCATTTGCGCATGGGTGGTCAGGCGGCGCATCCAGCCAAGCTTATAGGGATATTTCTCGGTATTGGGCGGATTGCCGTTCGGCAGGTAGATCGAGGCGATACGGACTACGCCACCGGCATAGGCCAGCACGCCCTCGAGATAGCGAGCCTGCTCGTCGGCATCGTCTCCCGGCAAGCCGCGGCGGACATCCTCGAGCCTGGCGCGGCTGAGAATCGCGACGCCGTTGAAGGTCTTCTGGCCATGGGTCTCGACCTGCCAGCCGGCCTCCTCGATTTCGCGCCGCGGGAAATCCCCGTCGACGCATTTCAGCTCCTGCAGGCATAGGGCGTCGGGCTCGGATTCCCTGAGGAAATCGAGCAGATGGCCAAGCCGCTGGCGGACCGAATTGACGTTCCAGGTGGCAATGCGCAACGGGCTGGCTCCGAGTCAGGTCGAGGGCTGAATAAGCGTCAGAGATCGGCCGCTGACAACCCTGCAGTGGTGCCGGTCATGCCAAATGGCGTCAGTATCCGTGCCCAAACAGCACATCTCCCCATCAAAAACCTCCCCATGTCGCCATGGAGAGGCTCGATGTCGTGGCGCTGAATGCGCGTCAGCGCTCAGGGACAGGCGCGCACCACGCCGCCCGCGCCGATATAGGTTCCGGTCTCGGGGTCGTAGCTGCGGAACCGGCGCGCGCAATAGGCGACTGCATCGGCATCCGGGGAGGCATAAACCGGGCCACCATAGACGGGGCCGCCGTAGACAGGGGCCGGAGCGGCGTAGACCGGACCAGGCGCAAGCAATGCGCCAGCTGCCAGTGCGCCGATGGCGCCCGCTGCAATGCCGGCACCGACGGCCGCACCGCGTCCGCCGCGATAATAGCCGCCGCGGTAGCCGTAGCCGGGGCCGTAATATCTCCGGTACTGCACGCTCTGAATCAGATCCTTGCCCGATTCGGCGACAGCCGCTGCTGAGCCAGTCGTCGCGCTCAACGGCGCGGCGCTCGCCGGGGCGGTCAGAACGACGCCTCCTAGCAGCGCGGTGGCGATGGCGAGGGTCTTGATCATGACGAAACTTTCTCCTTTCCTCTCGAACGTGAGAGGAACKCCAGTGTTCCTCCAATCCATGGCAATTTTATAGTGCAAGGCGACGGCGTGAAAGCCCCGACCGTCAAGATCCGTGAAATTTCATCCTTACGGCGCTTCGTCATCGCATTTCAGCATTTCGATGCAAAGTTCGGCTCAGGATTGGCGCTTGTCTCGCAGGCGCTTCCGCACCATCTAGCGACGGCATGATGTTGCTTCGCAACACGATCCCTTCCCGCATCCGGAACCACTCTATGCTGCACCAGAACCCGACGCTGCCCCCTGCCGAGGCGATGAAGCCGTTGCCGATGATCATTTTCGGCTCGCGCTGGCTGCAGGTGCCGCTCTATCTCGGCCTCATCGTCGCGCAATGCGTCTATGTCTTCCTGTTCCTGAAGGAACTGGTCCACCTCGTTACACATGCGACGCAGTTCGGCGAGCAGCAGATCATGCTGGTCGTCCTCGGGCTGATCGATGTGGTGATGATCTCCAACCTGCTGATCATGGTCATCGTGGGCGGCTACGAGACATTCGTTTCGCGCCTGAAGCTCCATGGTCACCCCGATCAGCCGGAATGGCTGAGCCATGTCAATGCGAGCGTCCTGAAGATCAAGCTCGCTATGGCGATCATCGGCATCTCGTCTATCCACCTGCTCAAGACCTTCATCGAGGCCGGCAATATCGGCAATACGGGGCGGGTGACGAATTACACCGAGACCGGGGTCATCCTGCAGACGGTGATCCACGTCGTCTTCATCTTCTCGGCCATGGGGATCGCCTGGGTCGACAAGATCACTCTGCCGGCCGGCAAGGGCCACTGAGCCGCGGGTCAGGCCCTGAGACCGCGCGGCATCCCCTTGGTGCTGCGCGGCTGCGCCTGGCCTGGCGCAGTCTCGACGCCGATCGTCGGCAATGCCAGCGTGCGTTGGCCGCGAAAATCGACATGGCAGACGAGGAGCCCACGCTCCTCGATATAACCCAGAACGCGGCGGGCGCGGCCCGGCGAATGGCTGCCATAGACCTCGGCGAGTTCGGCGTCGGTCGGGGCGGGAGCGCCCTCGATCGCGGTGCGGGCAATGTAGAGAAACAGGCTCTGGAGGTCGTCCGGCAGGGTGGCTGCGGCGTCGAGCGAGACCTGCCAGGCATGGGACGCCGTGATGTCCTCACTCGCGCCTGCGCGGGCTACGGCAAGCCGCCGGCGGAAGTCATCGAGGCTGAGCGAGGATTGACCGACGCGGCGCATGCGGCAGCGCACCGTAAAGTCCTGATAGACCACGGCGACCTGGCGGCTCCGCGTTTCCGGGTCCTCCATCAGATCGCGCAGGATCTCGGTCATGATCGCCTCGCGCTCTTCCGGTTCCATCGGAATCTCGGGCTCCGGCTCGACGGCGGGGGCAGGGCGATAGCTCTCGATCTGGCGGAGCACTTCATTGGCTGCCGGGCGCGGCCGCGGCGTGGGACGCGGGACCCAGGAGGTGACGGGAGGTTCGTTCTCGCCCGCTTCGAAAATGAGCTTGCTCGCATCCTCCGGGGCCTGTTCGGGCAGGGGCATCAGGCCGGGCGCACTGCCGCGATCGACCGAGGACACGGCGCCGATCCTGAGCGGCAAGGGGCGTTTCGACAGCGCCGGGCCCAATGCGACGAACTGGCCACGCTCGAGGTCGCGGAACATCTCGGCCTGGCGCCGGTCCATGCCGAGCAAGTCGGAGGCGCGCTGCATGTCGATATCGAGGAAGGTGCGGCCCATCAGGAAGTTCGAGGCCTCGGCCGCGACGTTCTTGGCAAGCTTGGCGAGACGCTGAGTCGCGATCACCCCGGCGAGGCCGCGCTTGCGGCCGCGGCACATCAGATTGGTCATGGCGCCGAGGGAGAGGCGACGCGCTTCGTCCGACGCTTCGCCGGCCATGACGGGCGCGAAGAGCTGCGCCTCGTCGACGACGACCAGGATCGGGAACCACATGCTGCGATCGACGTCGAACAGCCCGCCGAGAAAGGCGGCCGTCGCGCGCAACTGCTCGTCGGCGTCGAGATTCTCGAGGTTGAGCACGATCGAGACACGATGCTGGCGGACGCGGATGGCGATACGCTGCAATTCGGCCTCGCCGCAGGCGGCGTCGACCACGACATGGCCGAACTGACCGGCCAGCGAGACGAAATCGCCCTCCGGATCAATCACGGCTTGCTGGACCAGCGGTGCGCTTTGCTCCAGCAGCCGGCGCAGCAGATGCGACTTTCCTGAGCCGGAATTGCCTTGGACCAGCAGGCGCGTCGCCAGCAATTCGGCGAGATCAAGCAGCGCGGGTTGTCCACCCTGGGTCAAGCCCATGTCGATGCCCGTCGTCATGCTCTGGTCTTGCTGCTCCGTCTGCCGCCCTGTTCCCGGACCGGCGCTTCTAACACACTGCAACTGGCCGATGGCCGGATACGGCCGGCCTTCCACAACTATCGGCCCCGGCAGATCAGCGCAGGCAGCGCCGCGCGCGTTCTTCACGCTGAATGTCGGCGATCATGCGGCGCTGGGTGTTCGACAGCGGCAGCTCCTCGGCATTGTCGTATTGGCAGCCGGCATTACCAAAGGCCGCGATACCGCGCTGGGTGCGGAAGCAGTAGCCCTGCGCCTTGTAGATCTCGTTGCGGGCATACCAGAGCTCATCGCAGGTTTGCTGCGCGAGAGCCGGCGCAGGCATTCCTGTCAAAGTCAGGAATGCCATGATCATCAATGTCTTGTGCGGCATGGTTCACTTCTTGAATCGAGTCGGCTCGATGCAAGATTGGGCCGCCGGACGAGCCCGGGCAAGCGGGGCTATTTCAACTCGCTCTTGCGCAGCATGGCGGCGCTCATGCTGACTCCGAAATGTTCGCTCATTTCGCCCGCACTCATATGGCGGATCGCTTCGATATTCGGGATCAGCAGGGCGGCGGCATAGCGCCGGGCCTGATACTCCATCGCCCGGACCTTGGCCGAGAGGCGCTCGGCCTGCGAGCCGGCAGGGGCGCGATGCAGGATGCCTTCATGGCCGAGCAGGGCATGTCCGACCTCATGGGCGATGGTCATCAGCGCCCGGCTTTCGCCGCGCAGGGCCGCGAGAAACACGGGTTCCGGGATCCGAAGGCGCTTGGTCTCAGAATCCCATTGCGCCTCGGCGTCGGCGAGTTGGCCGTCCGGTACACGTTCATAGGCAAAATTCGGGTAGCGGGCCTTCAGCCGCGCCATCAGGATCATGAAATCAATGCCCTGTTCGTCGCGGAAGCCGAGTTCGCGGCGATGGCTCAAGGCGCGGGCATCGATCTGGGCATCGGTCAGGAATGCGGGCTTCATGACAGCCTCCCGTGACGGAGCGGGAGCAGCCTAGCGCGCTCTTTGCCAATGCTCAATCCAGGATCATCAGGCTTGCGCAGCTAGCGCGGGGCCATCTCGAGGCAGGTCAGGACCTGGACATAGCTGGGCGGGCCGCCGAGTTGCGCGCTCTCGACGCAGGTGTTGCGGCTCTGCGCTGGATAGGCCGACCAGCGTTGTACCAACGTCGCGCGCGCCTGGTTCTCGTCGTCCTGGCAGGCCTGGGCGGTACGACCGACCCCCATGCTGGAACGGCCGACGTCGCGGCACGTGTTGACGACATCGAAGCGCGGCGGCCCATCGGAAACGGGAACGAAGAGACCGGTTGATAGTGATAGTGAGAGAAGGGCTGCGCTGATCATGGCGGAACCTCCGCAGGAGTGCCCGCGCGTTCTACGCGTTCAAACCGGGCCTGATCCAGCATAGCGCGTCGCCTGCACAGCCGCTAGCCAAGCGTAAACCGGTCTCTGCCCTTCGCCTTGCTTACGTAAAGCAGACCGTCCGCCCGCCTGTAGATTTGCTCCAGTGTTTCAAGGCCGTCGAAGAGGGCCGCGCCGACGCTGGCCGTCAGGTGAGGGGCAGTGTCCGAGGCGTCATGGGGAATGTCGAGCGAGGAGACCGCGCGGACGAGATTATCAAGCATGGCGCATGCCGTATCAGGCCTGACCCCATAGAGGATCAGGCCAAATTCCTCGCCTCCCAGGCGCCCAACCATGTCCATCGGCCGCCGCAATCTCGCTTCGAGCGCGCGGGCCAGGCTGCGCAGAGCCAGGTCGCCGGCCTGGTGTCCGTAGCGGTCATTGTACTTCTTGAAGTGATCGACATCGAGAATGGCGAAGACGAGACCGGCGCGCTCGCGCCTGGCCTGGCGCAAGGCCGTTGCGGCGTGCTCCTCGAAGAAGCGCCGATTGCCGATACCGGTCAGTGCGTCGGACATGGCGCGGTTGTGCAGCATCCGACGCAGCAGGAAGTGATCGCGCTGGGTGTATTCGCGCAGATAGGCGCCGACCGCGCCGACGAAGACGGCAAAGAACATCAGGATCGAGATCCGGATATGCTCATGGATATGGCCGGGATCGAGCATGACGAACCCGAGCAGAGCATTCAGGACAGCGATCAGCATCGCTGCCGCGACGCTTTGATGGAAGGTCAGGCCGACCGGCAGGAACACCGCCATGATGATGACGAAGCCGGCCAGATCCGCCTGGGCGAGGCCGCGCAGCTTGAAGACATTGGCGCTGACTGCACTCGTCGTTCCAATCAGCACGAGAACGAGGAAGCTCAGCCGGTTATAGGCACGGGGCAGACGCTTGCCGACGAGGACCGAGATCAGGGAAAGCAGGACGGCGAGCGTGATCCAGCGCAGAGCGGCTGCGGCCAGGGCGTCGTAGCGCTGCGCCCGATATTCCGTCAGCGGGTCGATCCGTGCGATGTCGAGCGCGATGAAGACGAGCCAGATTCCGAGCGCGGTGAGCGCGCAGACCAGCGTGCTCATCCGCTGCTCGATGCGCATATAGCGGCGGTATTCGTCTTCCAGCCCCGAGACGAAGCGCAGGCGCTTGAAGCCTCGCGCGCGCTGCCCTGCATAGGAACTGTCGCGCGCAGGCGCCGGGGGCGCGTTTTCCGCGGCGTCTATGACCTGTTCCAAAGCACTCACCGCACAAGCCTGCGAGCGGAGTGCCTAACACTCCGTTGGGGAGAGGGGCACTGCGTCGCAATCGCTGCGGGTGTGCGCGGGGACGGTTTCGGAAGCCTTGCGCCGGTGATGAGAATGCGAGGGAAGGCGCGCGGCCCGCGCCCTAACGCCATTCCTAGCCATGCTCGCTGGCCAGGATGGCCTCGACGATCTCCTGAACGTTCAGGGCCTCAGGCAGCGTCGCGAGATGATGCGGCCCGCCCTGCGTGAGGCGGATGACACCCTGGAGCTGGCGCCTGAGTGCGACGGGGCGTGCATCCGCCTGTGACAATGCGTCGGCAGCGCGTTCCCAGCTGCCATCGGGCAGACGGCGTTCGGCGATCGACCAGTCGCAAAGCCGGACCGCGCCCCTATCACCTTCCAGCATCCAGATATTGTGGTCATCCTTCCCAGTGCTCCCGACACTGCCCTTGAGCGCGACGGGGATGTCCCCGGCCAGCAACCTGGCCTCAATCCGGCGCTCCGATTTGCCCGCCTCCGGGAAGGCCACGCTCGCCGTGAGCCCATGCAGGGGGCCAACCAGCCTGCGGCTCAGGAAGAGGAAATGCGACACGACCTCGCGGGTGAAACCGCCCTGCGGGGTTCTGTCCAGCCAGGCCGCGGCGTCGGCCTGCCAGGGGCGCGGCCAGGTCGCGAAGGCGACTTCGATCGAGACGCGGGACAGAGTGCCGACCGCACCCTGTGCGATCCACTCCATCAATGTCGCTACGGCGAGCGAGGACGCGAAGGGGAAATTGACCGCGCCTCTGTCGCCGGCTTCCGCAACAAAGGCGCGCGCATCGGCGACATCGACCGCCAGCGGTTTCTCGCAAAAGACACTCTTGCCGGCGCTGATGGCGGCGCGCGCGTGGGTGAGGTGGGAGGCTGGAGGCGAGGCAATATAGACGCAGTCGCTGGCGGCGACGACCGCTGCGGCGTCAGTCAGCCGCGGAACCTGCGGGAAGGTTGCGGCCATGCGCTCCATTGCCGAAGGCGCCGGATCCCAGACGCCGCTGACCTTCACCAGTTCCTGGGACTGGTCGAGAATGGCGTGCAGCAGCCGCTCACCCATGATGCCTGCGCCAATGATCCCGATCGAGAGAGTGCCGTTCTGCATCGCCTAAAAATCCCTGCTCTGAGCCGAGGAGCGCGATAGCAGGATTCCGTCAGCGCCACGAGCGCGCGAGCGGCCGTAATCACGCGTCGCTACCATGTGGCGCGCAGCCCGGCGGTGAATACATGGGTGGTGGCGTCGGCATTGAGCCGGACATCATAGTCGGCGAACAGTGTGGCGTAGCGGCCAGCGCGTGCCGACAGGCCCAGGCCGAGGATGGCGCTGTCGCGCGCCACTCTCGCGCCCTGGACCGGGAAGGAGGCCGCAGGCGCCCCAATGAAGGCGGTATCGAGCACCATCGCATCGTCGAGGAACTCGTGCTGCCAGCGGCCACGAAGCTCGACAGCGACGCGGCTGGAGGCGAGATCGAACTCCTTCGCCAGGCGCAGGCCCAGGCTGCCGAGGAGGCTTTCCGCGGATTGCTTGCCGGCCGTCAGGCCAATGCTGCCAGCGCCGGTCTCGCTGAATCCGTCCTGCTGCAGATAGCTGTAACGCAGTGCCGCCAGCGGCTCGAGCTTAGACCAACCGAGATCAAGGGCGTAGCCGGCTTCGAGGGCGCCGGTGAAGCGATCGCCACCGTATTCGGCCCTTGCCTGGCGAGAGAGCCCACCGAAGCTGATGCTGCGCTCAGATTCGAAATCGAGGCGGGCATAACCGAAGGTACCATCAAGGCGCAGCGGGCCGCGTGTGTAGCCGCCATAGAGCGCGCCTTCATAGGCCTTGATGCCGCCCTTGCCGGAGAAGTTGCGGAATTCGGCGTCAGTGCTGGAGTAGCCAGCGCTGAGCCCGACCAGAATTTCCGGAGTGATCTGCCGGTCAAAACCGGCGATCATCCCGCCGCCGCGATACTCGGCCCCGCCGGCATTGGCATTGCCACCAAGCGTCCCGATGATGCCATAACCCCGCGCCCAGACATTGTTCTGGGCCGCTGCCGGTCCGGACGGCAGGCGCCTCAGCAGCGCTGCGGCGGGACTCGCCGCGGCGCTCGATGCATAAGCCATTGCGGCGCCGGTTGCGGTGGGTTCGGCCGGGCCGGAGCGCAGATCGCTGAGCCGTTGCGAGATCA
Organism: Allobosea sp. 05T433; assembly: GCF_056396065.1. Lineage (NCBI taxonomy): Bacteria > Pseudomonadati > Pseudomonadota > Alphaproteobacteria > Hyphomicrobiales > Alloboseaceae > Allobosea > Allobosea sp. 05T433. The sequence continues at coordinate 342,337 of NZ_JBFTKS010000007.1, forward strand.
TGGCACTGAAGGGGGCAGAGCCGCCGAGGGCGAGAGTACCAAGGCTGGCATGCGCCTCGCCGGAGAGGCCGGCAAGGGCCTGTCGCGCGCCATCCCGCGTGCCGGCGGCCTGCAGCAACCCCGCTACGTCGCGTAGATCCTGATCCGCACCGGCAACGCCGCGTTCGAGCGCGGCGCCGGCGGCGCATTGGTTGGCCGAGGCGCAGACGCCTGGCGTATCGAAGGGCAAGGTGCGGATATCGAGATGCGCCGTGTTCGGCTGGTAACGCAGGCTCGCCTGGATGAAGGGCGCCGAACCATCGCCCGGCGGCCCCTCGATGCCGTCGAAGCGGCCGATGAGGCCCTGTCCGGCGCTGAGCACCGGCATGGTCTGGAAGCGCGGCAAGAGTTGCGCCCGGCCTCCCATGGCGACGAGGCCGGAAAGGCTGGCGGTGCCGGTGACGGCAAGGTGGTTCCGCCCACCGATTGGGCCGACCTGCTGAACCAGAATGCCACCGGCCTGCTGCACGTAATTGCCGCTGATGGTCAGCGTGCCAGCGCCGCGGCTATCGCCGGCCCAGAGGGTGCCGGCATTGGTGACTGAGCCCGTGATCAGGCCGGAACCAGTGAGCGTGCCGGCCGCACCGATACTGGTCGGCGAGGCGATGCTGCCCATGATCGAGAGAAAGCCGCCGTCGACGCGTGTCGCACCGGCATAGGAGCTGTGGCCCGTGAGCATGAGTTCGCCCGCGCCGCGTTTGACGAGACCGCCGGTCCCGACGATGTCGTTTCCGAAGACGGCGAGGCCGCCGGGCTGCTCGACGACGAAATCGCCCCAATCGAAACGGCCAGGTCCGAGCACTGCCTTGCCGACATCGAGCAGGCCGTAGCCGAATATGTCGTCGACGCCGGGAGCGCCGATGTCCCGGGCGGTGCCGAGCAGGGTCTGGCGCACCTGATCGGCGCTGAAGAACGGGAACATCTGCCAGACCAGGGCCGCTGCACCTGAGACATGGGGAGCTGCAAACGACGTGCCGTTGACCTTGGTGTATCCGCCGTTCTTGTCGGCGACGACGATGGGATCGTCTGGAAATTCGCCCCACCAGTCCCCGCCGCCGGGAGCCGTCAGGCACCAGTTCTTGGCCACGCCGCAGCGGTTCGTGTACAACGGCTCGTAGCCTGGTCCGTAGGCCACCACGGCCAGCCAGCCGCGCTCCAGTTCCGGGAAATGATAGGGCAGGCCGGCTTCGATGCTCGGCTGGGTCCGCTCGTCATTCCCTGTACCCCAGACCAACAGGGCGCCAGATGCCACTGCACGACGATAGGGCGGCAGCTCCTGCCATCGAGCAAGCTCGCTCTGCGTCACCGACGTGACAGGATCGAAGCTGCCCCAGCTGTTGTTGATGACGCGCACCCCCCGGGCAACGAGCCCATCGTAGGCTGCAACGAAGCCTGAAGACGGCGCCGGAATTCCATCCTGATCAAAGACGCGCGCGCTGAGGATCGTAGCGCCTGGCGCCACGCCATGCATGCCGATGCCGTCGCGATTGGCAGCGATTACTGAGGCGACGCCCGTGCCGTGCCCTCCGGGGTCGGTCACAAGAGCGGTGTTCGCGATATAGTCGTAGCCACCCCCAAAGCGGCCTGCGAATTCGGAATGCCCGGTGAACACTCCGCTGTCCACAACGCCAACCAGGATGCCCGTGCCGTCGACGCCTCGCGCATAAGCGTTTGCGGCATTGATATAATCGAGTCCCCATTGAGCCTTGTATTCGGGGGGTCTCCACATACTGGGATCGGTAAGGAGGCCGCCCGACTGGGCTGAAGCAGCACTCGCCAGCGCCGTCGTCAGCAACAGGGCAGCGGCGGCTTTCTTAGGCAAGGACGGCACGCAGGCCTCAAAGGCAGGAATCGGGTGGTCCGGTCGATGATCGTCGGTCCAAGGCTTTGCGGCCGTATCTCCTCACCGTCAATACGGCAGATTTCGTATGGTGAAGGTGGGGTCAAGTTGGTTCGGACACTTCGACGACGCCTTCCAGTATGAGGACTTTGCCAAACCCTGGTCTGCGCGTTGCATCGCGGTGACCGAGAATTTCGAGCGCGAGACCGGGCTCAAGGCCTATGAGGCCTGGATGAGAAGCAGGACCGGCATCCCTACTGAGTGCGGGCGCCAGGTTCGCGCTCCACTCCTTTCGCATTGCTTTGGGCCTCGAAGCCAAGGACGAAGGCCCTGCGGTGAGCTCAGGGGCTGGGGTCCGCAATTGGCCATCTCTGCCCGTCCTGCTCGCCTGGCCGATCGCCATTCGCGTATCGCGTTCCAGAGCGATGTGCGATCGCCGAACCTCTGCCGGCACTTCAATGCAGGCGCCTGGACACTTCGGCCGCCGGCCGAATGCTGCTGGCGCATATTGCCGAATTACTCGTTCCGAGAATCCGGTTCCTGGGCCGCAATCCAGTCGGCGAAGGCCAGCATGGCAGCCGTCGGCTTCCGCGATTTGAGCTTGGTCAGCCAATAGCTTCCAAGCGAGATCGAGGCCGGGAACGGTCGCCGGATCGAGCCGTTGCGCAATTGGCGCGAGAACATGAGAGCCGGGGCGAGGGCTACTCCGACCCCTTGTTCGGCGGCCTCCATCATCGCGAGCGACGAGTCGAAGACGATGGCGCCTGCAATGTTGGGCGGCATGTCCGCGCCAGTGGCAGCAAACCAGCGGCTCCACTCGTCCATGCGGTAGCTGCGCAACAGAGTGAGCGTGCCGAGATCCTGCGGCGCATGGAGGGCGGCGGCCAGTTCGGGCGTACAGAGCGGCGTCAGGGGCGCCTCGAACAGCTCCGTAGCATCGAGACCGTGCCAGGCGCCGTTGCCGAACCGAATGGAGAAGTCCAATCCTTCGGCAGCCAGATCGACCCGATTGTTGTTCGTGGAGAGCCTCAGCTCGACGAACGGATGAGCGCGCCTGAAGTCCTCGAGCCGGGGCAGCAGCCAGCCGACCGCGAAGGTGCCCACCGCTCCGACCACGAGCAGTTCGCGGACCTTTCCCGACCCAACCCTGTCGAGCGTCGTGGCCAGGCGATCGAAGGCATCGCTCACGACGGGAAGGAGGGCTTCGCCCTCTGCCGTGATCCTGAGGCCGCGCGGGAGCCTGCGGAACAACTGAACGCCCAATCTCTGCTCGAGAGAGCGAACCTGCTGGCTCACGGCGGCTTGCGTCACCGCGAGTTCGATGCCGGCCCGCGTGAAGCTGAGATGCCTGGCCGATGCTTCGAACGCCCGCAACGCGTTGAGTGGCAGAAAAGGTCGAACCATCGATGCCCAAATTTAACTTATGGCTGATCCGACTTATCATCGTTTGCCGGGAGTTCGAAGGGGTCATAAACGGCGCCCATTCCGAATTGGAAGGAGATGCCCTTGTCCAAACGACTCTACGCCGGTCTGGCAGCCAGCGTTCTCGCCGGCACGCTGGGCAGTCTGTCCAGCGCCCACGGCGCAGGCCCCGATCAGGACGCCCGCGTGCGCCAGGCCGTCGACGAAGCGGTGAAGCCGGTGATCGAGCAGCACGGGATCCCCGGCCTGGCTGTTGCCGTGACGATCGATGGAAAGCGCTACTTCATCGAGTACGGCCTGGCCTCGAAGGAACCCAGGGTTCCTGTTACGCGGGACACGCTCTTCGAGCTGGGGTCGATCAGCAAGACCTTTACGGCGACGCTCGCGACCTATGCCGAGATCGAGGGCAAGTTGTCGCTGAACGACAGTGTCAGCCAACACATGCCCGAGTTGAAGGGCAGTGCCCTGGACGATGTGCGATTGCTGGATCTCGGCACGCATACGGCTGGCGGCTTTCCGCTTCAGGTCCCTGACGACGTCAAGGATCAGAAGCAGCTCATGGCCTATTATCGCGCCTGGAAGCCGCGCTTCACTCCCGGCACATACCGAAATTACGCCAACCCGAGCATTGGTCTTCTCGGCGTCGTCACCGCGAAGGCGATGGGAGCAAGCTTCGAGACGTTGATGGAGCGGCGATTGTTCCCGGATCTCGGGCTGCGCCGGACCTATATCAACGTCCCCGCGGCGGAAATGAAGAGTTACGCGTGGGGCTACAACCGGGAGGACAAGCCGATGCGGGTCTCCCCGGGCCTCCTCGCGACCGAAGCCTATGGGGTCAAATCAAATGCCGTCGACATGATCCGCTTCCTGGAGGTGAACATGGGCATCGGCACCGTGCCGGGGAAGGCGGCCGTCGCTGCGCGGGCGACCCATACCGGGTATTTCCGCGCGAGCGAGCTCATCCAGGATCTGATCTGGGAGCAATACCCCTATCCGGTCGAGCTGGATAAACTCGTCGCCGGCAACTCGGCCAAGATGATCCTGAACGGCGTCCCCGCGGTTGCGATCGAGCCGCCGATGGCGCCGCKGAGCGACGTGATCCTCAACAAGACCGGGTCGACCAATGGCTTTGGCGGCTACGTCGCCTATGTCCCGGCAAAGAAGATCGGGATCGTCATGCTCGCGAACAAGAACTACCCCAATGATGCGCGGGTGAAGGCCGCGCATCAGGTGTTGTCGCGGCTTGCCGAGTAAGTCTGGCTGGTTGCATTCGCCTGACGAAGGACAAACGGAGCAGGCTGCCTTGCAGGGGCCGCGCGTCCTGCTGCTACCGCTCCGATTGTGCCGTGATGCCGCGACGCGCGGACCCGAAATCGAGCGGCCGCGTCAGACCAGCCGCACCGCCTTGCCCGGATTCATCAGGTTCGCAGGGTCGAACTGGCGCTTGACGCCTCGCATCAGCTCCAGGTCGAATGGCGGCTTATAGATTTCGATGAGGTCGCGCTTGAGCTCGCCCAGGCCGTGCTCGGCGCTGATGCTGCCGTCGAAAGCCTCGACGAGATCATAGAGCGCCGTCTCGACCTGCTTATGCAGTGCGTGGCGCTCGGTGGCGTCGGCACCGGCCGGTGCCAACAGATTGAAATGCAGATTGCCGTCGCCGATATGGCCGAAAACGATCGGGCGCAGGCGCGCGTCGATCGCATTCAGCGCCGTCAGGCAGCGATCGACGAAAGCCGGGATGGCGCTGATCGGGGTGGAGACATCATGGCTGAAGCTGGGGCCTGCGCGCTTCTGTGCTTCCGTGATGTTCTCGCGGAGTGCCCAAAGCTGCTCGGCCTGTGCCAGGGAACGGGCGATGACGGCGTCTTCGACGATCTCCTGCTCGAAGCCTTCGGAGAGAACACTCTCCAGGATCGCTTCGAGCGGAATTTCCGGCGTCGCCGCATCGAGTTGCAGCAGCACATAGACGCCGCCGCGTAGTGCCGGTTGGGTGACATGCGGAGCATGGGTTTCGACCAGGGCGCGGCAGTCCTCGGTAAAGCACTCGCAGCCAGAGAGGACGTCGGCAGCGCGCGAGCGGGCTAGCTGGAACAGGCGCAAAGCCGCTGCGAAATCCCGGACGCTGGCCAGGGCGGTCGCGCGCGCCTGCGGTGCAGCGTGCAGTTTCAGCACGGCGGCGGTGACGATGCCGAGAGTTCCTTCCGAACCGATGAAGAGATGCTTCAGGTCGTAACCGGTGTTGTCCTTGCGCAACGCGCGCAGGCCGTTCCACACCCGGCCGTCGGGCAGCACGACCTCCAGCCCGAGCACCTGGTCGCGCATGTTGCCGTAGCGCAAAACCGCCGTTCCGCCGGCATTGGTGGCGATCGTGCCACCGATCTGGCAACTGCCTTCGGCGGCGAGGCTGACGGGAAAGAACAGGCCGGCATCGCGTGCGCGCTGCTGCAAAGTCTGCAGAACTACGCCGGACTCCACGATGGCAACGGCGTTGACGGTGTCGATCTCGCGGATGCGGTTCATGCGGCCAAGCTGGACGACAACCGCTTGGCCGCTGTCATCGGGAATCCCCCCGAAGACGAGGCCGGTATTCCCGCCCTGCGGGACCAGCGGAACGCGGTGGCGCTGGCTCCAAGCTGCGATCTCTGCGACCTGCCGGACGTCGGCTGGCCGGACCACAGCGCGGGCAAGTCCGTGTCGCCGGCCGCGCCAGTCCTCGCAGAACGGCGCGATGGCGTCAGCGTCGGTCAGGACATGGTCGGCTCCAACGATCTGCTCGAGCTCGTTCAGGGGGGGCGTGGACATTGCGTTCTCCTGGAAAGCCGCGAGCGTGAACGTGAGGGTTGAACCGCAGCCCGCATGAAGCAGGCGGCGGTTCAATCATGTCCGCCGAGCCTAGTCGATCTTCGTCTGAGGCCAGCCGTGGTCATCGTGGATTGCGGTGAAGGCCGGGCGGGCTACAGCTCGCCCGGCTCAGGTGTTCAGCGTGCCGGCGACTGACCGAGTTCGTGCAGGAGCGCCGCGCCGGTGCGAAGCCCGCTGTAGAAGCAGTCGAGAGTCAGGTTCTCATTTGGCGCATGGTTCGCTTCGTCGGGGTTCGCGTAAGGGGTGACGAAGGCGGGAATGCCGAGGATCTTGGTGAAGACATAGCCTGGCAGGCTGCCGAACCCCGCGGGGATCAGCAGTGGCTCTTCGCCCTGGGCCTTGACAAAGGCCTGGCGCAACGGCGTCGTAAAGGGCGAGGCGATGGGAGTCTTCGAGGGCTGCATCCCCCTGTCCTGAGCGATGAACTCGACCTCTGGGGCATGCTTGGCCACATGGTCCGCGACCTTGCGCAGAATGTCCTCCGGGTCCTGCGCCTCGACCAGGCGGATATCGCATTTCACGAAAGCTTCGTTCGGCAGCACGGTCTTGGTGCCGGGCCCGCCATAGCCGCCGTGGAAGCCGTTGATGGTCAGTGTCGGACGAAAGCAGAGGCGCTCGTAGAAGGGGCGGTCGGCAGGTGCGTCCAGGCGATCAAGCCCCAGGCTCTGCTTCACCGCCTCGGCGGCGCGGGGGAGGCGCTCGATAGCCGCGAGTTCCTCTGGTGTCGGCGGCTCGATATCGTCGTGGAGGCCCGCGATGGTGATCTCGCCCGCAGCATTCTTCATGGTGCCGAGCAGGTGTACGAGCGTCCAGATCGGATTTGGCACCACGCCACCGAAATTGCCGGAATGCACGTCCCGATTGGCGTGACGACAGCGCAGATCGAAGGAGATCACGCCGCGTGAGCCGAACTTGATCGCGGCCGCACCGCTGGCATGGCGCGGACCATCGGCCGTGACGGCGAGATCGGCCCTCAGCTTGTCCTTGTTGGCCCGCACGAAGTCGGCGATGTGCGGGCTGCCGATCTCTTCCTCGCCTTCCAGCAGGAGGATGACATTGCAGGGAAGCGTGCCATGCACCTTAAGATGCGATTCGATCGCCATCATCTGTGCGAAATGCTGGCCCTTGTTGTCGCCGACCCCGCGCGCATAGAGCCGGCCGTCGCGGATCGTCGGCTCGAAGGGCGGCGAGAGCCATTTGTCGAGCGGATCGGGCGGCTGCACGTCATAGTGGCCGTAGAGCAGCACTGTGGGCTTGCCCGGCGCCTTTTCCCAACGCCCGATGACCATGGGGTGCCCTTCGGTGGGCACCAGTTCGGTCTCGAGCCCGATATCGGTCAGCATCTTGACCAGCAGTTCTCCGACTTCAGCGATGCCGATATTCTCGGCACTGATGCTCGGGTGGCGCAGATAATCGATCAGACGATCAAGGAAAGGGGCGCGGTTCGCCTCGATATGATCGAAAACCGCGGCCAAGGTGTCGGAGGAAGCCATAAGTCTTGCACCTGCCAGAATTAGGAGAGCCAAAGTCGCACCCGTTCTGGTTACGATGGCCGCGGCAAACCCGTCCATGCGCGACATGAATGCGCGCCATCTCCGGACGCTGGATGCCGGTCCGTCGCTGCTGTCGCCAACGGCCTTGCGACGGCCGGGCCGATGGCGTCTGCTGGATCAGGTGATCAGTTGATTGTGAAAGGCGAAGTCGAGGCAGCCCTGGATGTGCTGCTCCAGAATAGCCTGAGCCTCCACAGCGTCCCGCCTCAGTGCACAGCCGAGCAGCGCCTTGTGCTCTTCGGCTGCAATCGCGCCGCGGAAGATCACGAAGACCATCTGGTACCGAAGGTAACGGTCATAGACGCCGGAATGGACATTCAGCAGGGCCTTGGAGCCGCAGGCCGAGACCAGGGCCTGGTGAAATTCCCAGTCGTAGCGCTTCCACTGCTCCGCTTGCGTGCGGTCGCCCGCGAGCAGGCTCGCTTCCATCCGCGCCAGCTTGTGATGGGCGGCAACGACGCGGCCTTCCCATTCCATGTCGCCGGACTGGAATGACTGCGCCAGGGCGCTCCTCTCGATGAGCAGCCGAAGCGCCGCGATCTCCTTCAGATCCTCGGCCGAGCACGGCGCAACCTGGAAACCGCGCTGTCCCTCTGCCGTGATCAATCCTTCCGGAGTGAGGCGGCTGAAGATTTCGCGCAGGGTGCCGATCCCGACGCCATACGCTGTCCGCAATTTTTCCAATGGCAGGCGTTGGCCGGGGCGAAGACGCCCGAAGACGATGTCCGTGCGGATGCGCTCATAGGCTTGTTCGCCGGTCGAGATCGGCGCGATGTCGTCGCCTGCAAAATCCGTCACGATGTMCGCCATGCCCTGCGCGCACCTTTTCGAGAGGGCCGTCCTACGACGCGTGCAGCCTCCGCGCCAGAACCAATGAGTGACGGCTGAAATCAATATCATCGGATGATTATGATATTATCGGTTGATGACGGCTTCGCTAGATGTAATGTGCTCGCAAGGTCGCCCGAGAGGCGCCCAATGGCGGCAGAGCCGTAACGGCCATCCCGGGGAGGAACGAGAATGATCAAGTCGAAATTGAACCGCCGTCAGGCTCTGTTGGCCGGCGCGGTCGGGCTTGCGGCGCCGAGCCTGTTGCTGCGGCCTGCGCTGGCGGTGACGCCGGCGGAGATCAAGGCGAAGGGCAAGCTGGTCGTGGGCATCCAGGGCGACAATCCGCCCTGGGGCTTCGTCACCAGCGCCGGCAAGCAGGATGGGCTGGATGCCGATATCGCGGCGCTCTTC